>NZ_JAVDSM010000015.1:0-104610 GCF_031455315.1 Arthrobacter sp. 1088 | reverse complement strand
ATTGGACTCTAGACAAGCCCCACTCCACCCGGAGGTCTTCTTCATGTCACCAAACCACGCCGAGCGTCATCAACGTCCGTGGTCAATACAGCTAGCACGATTGATCGGCAATTACGACATCGGGCAGTACTTCGCTGACGTAGCCGAATGAACATGCGAGCGAGCAGATTTCCACGCTCTCAAAGTGCCCATTAGCCGTCCGACGATAGCGGTCCAACACGCAGCCGGCCATTCACGGCGCAGCTGGCCTAATTTGTCGCACGGCCGCGGGGCGCCCGCAGACGGACAAATTAGCCGGGAACGCACCATCGACCGGCAAGGGCATCAACCAGCCTTCCGCGTTCGGGGCGGTGGCCATTGAAGATCAATCTTGAGCGGTCTCTTGCCCGTCTTTGGCTCAGGAACACCCCGTTCCCTTCGCCGTGCCCGGGCGTCCCAGTCCTGACGCGCCCAAAAGGCGAGGAACCAGGCGAAGAGGGAAAAGCCACATGGCAGGGCCAGCCGTCCCCGTTGACCATCTGATACTGCGAATACGACTGAAAGCACGAAGGCGAAAACTGTCAATGAACCGAACAGCAGGGCGAATGTCGTCATGAACCACAGAGGCGCCACTGTCGGCGCGTATTTCCCGCCAAGGGTGATTTCGTCCCGGCGGTAGCTGTAGAGATCACCGTCCACAGTTCGGGCAAGAATTCGCTCCTCCCCCGCGGCGACGGCCTGGTCATGCCAACGCCTGGCTCCTTCGTCAATCTCCATGCGTGAGTCTGCATCTGCTGCGGACAAGTGGGCCTCAGACAAGAGCGTTCATGACATTCCAGCCCTGCCCAACCTGCACGCGCGGTATCCAGTTGTTGCCCTCGGCTCGGGGATACAGCCATAGGATCCCGGCAGTGTCACGTGCCAGCAAGTCGGAACGGCCGTCACCATTGAAGTCGCCGGGCCCGATGATGGCGCTCATGATGTTCCAGCCCTGGCCGGCCTGGACCCGTGACTGCCAGCCTCCGGTCCCGTCCCCGGGGTAAATCCACAAGATGCCGTTCAAGTCCCGCGCCACAACATCGACTTCCCCATCTCCGGTGAAGTCTCCGCCACCAAGAATCGTCGTCATGGCGTTCCAGCCCTGACCGACCTGTGTACGAGCAAACCAGCCGCCAGCTCCGTTGCCTGGGTACAGCCACAGAACACCACCAGCGTCCCTGGCCAGAACATCAGGAAAGCCGTCGCTGTTGAAATCTCCAGGACCGGCAAGAGCGGTCATCGACTGCCAGCCCTGCCCGACCTGAACCCGTGGAAGCCAGCCGCGGTCTCCGTTCCCCGGGTACAGCCACAACACTCCGCTGCTGTCACGGGCCAGTACGTCCGCGCGTCCATCGGTGTTGAAGTCGCCGCTCGCCATGATGGTTGTCATGGAGTTCCAGCCCTGGCCTACCGGGCCTGGAACGAGCCAGCCTCCCGTACCGTTGGTTGGGTACAGCCACAGCGTTCCGTTGGTGTCCCTGGCCAACACATCAGCACGACCGTCCGTGGTGAAATCCCGGTTGGATGGATCCCGAATGACCGACACTGAGCCGCTGCCAGAGGCGACGTACACAGTATGTGTCACCGGGTCCACAACCGGCTGGCCGGGCTGCTGGATGGGAAGCATTTGTGTCACCGAGGTGCCATTGACGACGGATAGCGTGTTGCGGCCGGGGTTCGTGACGTACAGCGTGCCTGTCGTTGAGTCCACTGCTACGTCCTGCGGGAAGGCGTCGTACGTGTCGAATTTGATGGTTCGCACCACGGCTCCGCCGTTGAGGACCGTAACCTTTCCGTCGAAGACGCTCGGCACGTACACGTCATGGGTCGCCGAATCCACAGCGATCCCCCACGGTCCGTTACCCACCGGGATGACCTGCGTCACCGCGTTTCCGACGATGACTGAAACGCTGTTGGTGCTGTAATTGGATACGTAAACGGCATGAGATGACGTGTCTACGGTAAGACCTCTGAGAAACCCGCCGCCGACTGCGATGGAGCCGGTAACTGCGTTGCCCTCGATGACCGAGACCGTGCCAGTTCCTGAGCTGCCGACATAGACCTTCCGGGTACTCGGATCCACAGCGATCCCCCACGGCTCGTTACCCACCGGGATAGTAGCCGTCACCACCGTTCCACTGATGACCGACACCGAATTACTTGCGGAATTGACCACGTAGACGGCATGCGAAACCGGGTCCAAAGCGACTCCGGTTGGGTAGTTGCCGACGACAACTTTCGCCGTCAGCACGCCATCCTTCAGAACGGAGACAGTATTTCCGTTCCGATCGGCAGCGTAGACCGTTCGCGCCGCCGGGTCATAGGCGACGGCAGAGGGCCTGCCGTCAACTGCATATATGGTCGTCGCCTCAGGGGCTGCCAATGCACTGTCGACACCCTGATCGACGGCCGCGAAAGAGAGTGTGAGGACCGCCGCGAGTCCTAGCCGGGCAAGCAGATGAGTGCGCATGTGGCTTACCCTACCTTTAGCCTGAAGCTCCAAAATCACATCCGAATGACATGAACCGTGCCACGTTCACCCACGGGGCGTTGCTCCGGGCAAGTTGTCCGGGTGGATATTTATGCATTGAGTGTACAAATCCAGGATAGGTACCGCGAAGAGCTGGCCGACTTCCGGAAACGGCTTCTTGGACCCGAGGGCCGGTCGCATGCCGGGAGCCAGTACCAAGAGCGATGTGACCTCCCCCACTTCGGGCCGGTACGAAGTACTTATGGTGCCTGTTCGCTACTTCAAGGACTGCGGTATCTACGAGATTCCAGGAGAGATCCTTGAGGAGACGAACACCTGGCAACCAGCTTTCTACAAGTTCGGCCTGGCTCACGCTTAGCCGGTTACAGTGCCAGGATTCCATTCCAGAAGACTAATCCTCGATGCAGTCCCACATCAGCTTGAACGGAACTCTTTCCCGCGCGAGGCAACTGCTACTGCCATGACATCGTGAACCAGATGATCGCGATGACGTAGCCAACCAGTGCCAGCAAAGCGAAGCGTTTGGGCGTGCCCACTGGGTTCTTCTTGGTAAAGCCGAAGAACGAGTTGATATTGAACAAATGAAGCAGCAACCCTCCGCCAAGCAGCCCTACAAACATCGAAGGTGGGGCCACCAAAAGAACGCTCGCGGCAAAGAACACATACTCCAGCACGAACGCCAGTCGGGGCCGGGCCCACAGGCCAAAGCCGACGCGGCGATCATTCCGTCCCCAGCCAAGTACTGGAAGGTCCCGGAGGTGGACCACCGCATCCAGAAGCCAGTGAGACAGGACGCCGACCCAAAAAAGAACACCTACAAGGACACTCTGATAAATCAGCCCGGCCAGCAGTGCGGGCACAATACTGAGCGCACCACCGAGGACCAGCGAATGTGAGTACGGGTAGGAGGTGAATTTGACGCGGGATTGCAGCGGATTATTGCGGTCCACTTTAACCGACTCTTTGCCAGCGAAAACCAATCCAGGCCAAACAATGTCTGGCCACGCGACTGCCACGGCGATGGGTAAGGCGGGCGTTTCAGGCGCAACTGCGAGAATGACCGCAGCTGCGGCGAAATGACCTATGTACACAATCGTCAAGCCTAGTGTCGGCAACAACGGCATCGGCATTCTTAATCCGCCACCGCGAGTCGCTCTGGTAGTCACCACGAGCGAGATCGGGGCGCTCCCGGAAAGCTAAGGCGGGGAGACCAATCTCTCGGTACGATTCAGCACAACGAACCAGCAAAAGCACCGACTACTAATTACGTGGCCGCACCCCCCAAACATGATGCAGATCGGTGTCATCGGCTCTGTATGAAGGCGGTTAGACGGCGGCTAGCCATAAGGGACAGCGTGCTCTACGTACGGGGCGAAGCCAGGGGCGATTTCTCCTGGTGTGTTGGTGTCGGAGTAGAGGCCCTTGATGCGGTGATACGCCCTACAACCAACACCAAGGCAAGAGCAATGATCACAGGGACACAGACTGAAAGAACAATGAAGCTGGTATCCACGCCGAATCCAATGAGGACCCCGCCGAAGATCGGCCCAACCACGGATCCGAGTCGGCCCAGCGAAGCAGCCCATCCGACGCCGGCCGTCACGGTTGCTTGCGGATACAGTGTGACCGCCAGCGCCGTAGCGCCGATCATTCCGGCCTGGAGTCCCAGGCCGACTCCACCGAAGACCAGCAGCAGCAGAGTTTTGTCGGGGCCGAGAAACGCAGAAACAACAAGGAACGTAATGGCGACGGCCGAGGTTCCAGCCAGCACGGACGTCATGCGGAATCGACGCGATCCGACAATCAGCACGCCAGCACCCACGATGCTTCCGATGCCCAGAGCTGCTGACCCCAAGGGTGCTAGCCCGGCACTGAAGCCGTAACTGGTGAGCAGGGTCGGCAACCACGACGAGAACACGTAGAACACGGCGAATATGAGGAAGGAAAAGGCCCACAGGAGCAGCGTCCTGCTTCGAACAGAGGCATCGAACAGGCGGGCAACCGACGCATGGTGCTTGGCCTCGGGCGCTTCGTGGAGCGGGTCTGACGCTTGGCTGCCTGACAACCCGAACCACAGGAATGGCAGGAGAACGCCAGAGGCGATAGCACCCAAAATGAACACCCATTCCCACCCAAATGCGCCCACAATGCCACTGCCGGTGAGACCCGCAATGAGTGCCCCGAAGGAGATGCCCGTCATCACGACCACTGCAATGGATTGACGCAAGCGTGCGGGATTGACTGCGGTTGCATGCGATACAGCGGCTGGAAGAACGGCTCCCAATCCCAGACCCGTTATGAACCGCAGAATCGTGAGTTCCACAATCGAAGTCGACCACGCTGTCAGCAGCGAACCAACAGTGAAGACCACAACTGCAGAAAGGATGACGTTCCGGGTGCCCAGCCTGGCCACGAGGCGTCCCACAGCGAGATATCCCAGAGCCACTCCGGCGCTGGTCAGCGAGAGGGCAGGAGTGAAGAACGAGGGCTGAACCCCCCAATCCTTGGCAATCGTAGGTATGGACACACCCAGCGCGACCGTGTCATAACCATCGAGCACTACAGCCGCGCATGTAAGAAACAGAACCCACCATTTCGGCTTTGCCTCTTCCTGTTTCTTGAATTCGCTCGTCGTGTCCATTGGACATCCTTAAGGTAGGGAGGGCTTCGAATCCAGTTTTCGAAGCTGGGGCATCCACCGGTCATCGGCGGCTGGACAAACCACGGCGAGAGATAGGCCTCCGTCATTGGAGGCTCCCTCATGCGACTTCTCAATTACCAACAACAGATGCAAATTCGCCGTCAAACGTGGCCCAAGTGCGGGGCTGGCGAGGTGCCGAACGTGGTGAAGATTATTGGCACTTCGTCATTTTTATCTTCTTAGTGCTTAAAGGTCAAGACCTAATTTGCTTGATACTAAGTATCTTACGGATGTTAGTGCTTTCCATGACCTGAACTTCAGTCCAGCTATTTCCCGCCGGAGTCCTACTCATACAGGTCCGCCCAGCAGCGACTTTTCGTAGGAACAGCCGCCGTGTCAGCAGTACATTAATCACGGATGCCACAAGACACCCTCGGAGCCACACCCACTGCGGAGGCAGCAATGGCCGGGTTGACCAATAAGACGAGCAAAAGCACCGACTACGAGTTCGTCACCGTGTGGCGTGTGCCCGGAACACGCGAGGAAGTGGTGGATGTCCTCGGCAACGCGGGTACCCTCAAGCAGTGGTGGCCTGCCGTCTATCTCCAAGTCACCCCGGTAAACGAGGGCAACCCGGATGGCACCGGTAAATCCTTCGACCTCCACACCAAGGGCTGGCTTCCTTACACCTTGCGTTGGCGGCTCACAGTTACCGAACCCGTTACCCTGCACAGCTTTGCGCTCAAAGCCGAGGGAGACCTCAACGGCACTGGCCGCTGGACTTTCGAAACCGACGGCCCTGAAGTCGTCATCACCTACGACTGGCGGGTCAGCGCCGCCAAGCCACTCCTGCGCAGGCTGAGCTGGCTCCTGAAGCCTGCATTCTCGGCCAACCACCACTGGGCCATGGCGCGTGGTGAGGAAAGCCTGAAACTTGAGCTCCGCCGTCGTCGTCCTGGTGCGGACCTCAGCCGTATCCCGGAGCCACCCGGACCAACCTTTGTCCGCACCTAATGCGCCGGCATCGCCACAAAGCGTCAAAGTATCCACATAGGCACCCATCCGAGGCCAGTCCAGCTCCGAACTCCCGATAGAATCAGGACGCTGACAACAGCAGCATCCAGGCAGGCTATTTAGGGAGGACTCCGTGCGCTTATCGCAGCCCCGGGCACCCTTCCATGCCTTGCGGTCCGGCGCGATCTCGCTCGTTATCGTGTTTCTTGCTGCCGGAGCCCATGTGATCGGCGGCGGCGAACTTCCCGTTGTCCCGGTCCTGTTGGCACTTGTCGCCTTGACGGCATTGGCCGCGACGCTGGCCACGCGCTTCAAACTCAACGTCGCCTCCATGACAGCCTTGCTTGGAACCAGCCAGTTCGTACTCCACGAAGCCTTCACAGCTTTGAGTCCAGTGACGGCAACAGCCCAAGGAAATGCGCACCACGCCGCGGCCGAGCCCCTGAATCCTTTGCTCTACACAGCGGCGCCCCACCTCCATGAGCTGGACTCAACTCTGGGCGCCGTGATGTTGGCTGGCCACATCCTGGCCACGATCGGCTCTGCCGTGATCCTGGCCAAGGGCGAGGACGCGCTGTGGCAGCTGGCGGCGTGGCTGCGTCCATTGGTTGCGCTGCCCACCCTGCTGTTCAGGCCCGACGCCGGCGCCTCCCCTATCGCCGTCGGCGCACCGGACGTTTTCCTGCCCCGCCCTTGGCGGAACCTGAGGCAAGACAGCCGCCGCGGCCCGCCCGCCGCCGTCGTTCTTCCCTGATTCCGCCCGGCACCAGCGCAACGCACCAAGCAGACGCCTTTGGTGACGGGCCATAAACCCGTACCCGGCGCCAACTCCGGCGCCCTTGAAAGGCAATCCCATGAAGAAGTCCACCCTCCGCCGTAGCCTGTCCGCGACCGCTGCCGCTGGCGGAACCGCCGCCTTGATGATGGCCGGCCTGGCCGGAGCATCCGCACACGTATCGGCCGATCCGAACAAGACTGCCGCAAACTCGTACGCCCTGTTGACGTTCGGTATCCCCCACGGATGCGACACGTTCGGCACAACAAAAGTCGCTATCTCGTTGCCCGAGGAATTGACCGATGCCCAGCCCACGGTCAACCCAAACTGGACCGTCGAGAAAGTTACAGAGACGTTGGCCGAGCCGAAGAAGCTGGACAATGGCACCACCATCACCAAGCGGACCAGCCAGATCGTGTACACAGCCAAGGCTCCGCTGGACCCGCATCTTCGTGATGCTTTGGTTCTCTCGGTCAAGCTGCCCGACGCCGCCGGCAAGACGCTTTACTTCCCCACTCTGCAGACCTGCGAGCAGGGCCAGACTGACTGGTCGGAGATCCCGAAGGAGGGACAGGACGAGCACGAACTCAAGGCCCCGGCCCCGTCCGTAACCATCACACCGGCCGAAGCCGAAGGTGACCACCACGCAGCAGGCACGGTGTCAACAGAGCAGGCGTCATCGGTGACCGACGACGGATCACAGGCACGCAGCTGGGCGGGCCTTGTTGCCGGTATCGCTGGTTTGGGCCTGGGCGGCGCCGGATTCTTCCGCGGCCGGTCAGCGAAGACAGCAGCAGCCAAGGTCGACGCCAAGTAACAGGGCGAACCTTTAGCGGATTGGCGTCCGGAAAGATCACGATCCGGACGCCAATCCTCTTTCCTTGCCGTGGCTCAATTGACTCGCGTCACACCCGGCGCAAGGCTGGTGCCCATGTGGACTCAGCGCATCAAAACCGGACTTGTGACGACGACGGCGGCAGCCTCGCTGCTGCTCCTTGCTGCTTGCGGGCCAAGCCCAAGCCCCGCGGGAAGCAGCAGTGCCCCGCCCACCTCATCTTCGGCATCTCCGACGTCGGCTTCCCCCAGCGCGAGCAACTCGCCTTCGCCGTCGGGAACGGTCAGCTCCGCAGCACCCGCCGCCGAAGGTCAATGCAAGGCCGATTCCCTGACTGCCGCCACTGATTCCACTGGCGGCGGCGCTGCCGGAAGCATCTACGAAAAACTGATCCTGACGAACTCCGGAACCACGCCTTGTACCCTTGAGGGTTTCGCAGGCGTTTCTTTGACGGCCGACGCCAACGGTGCCCCTATCGGCGAGCCTGCTACCCGCGAAACCACCACGCCGGTCACCAAGATTGAGCTTGCCCCGGGCAAATCGGCGTGGGCTGAACTGCGCTACACCCAGGCTGGAAACTACGGCGACTGCACCAAGGTGCCTGCTGCCGGTTACCGCATCTACCCGCCAAATGACACCGCGTCACTGTTCGTTGCCGAGCAGCACGATGCCTGCAGCAACACCGGCATCAAACTACTGACCATCACTGCCTTCCAGACCGTCTAACCATCAACCCACGGCTCGGGCTTATTCTGTCTGAGCCGTGGGGCATGATGGAGGAATGCAGGAGCAGCAGGCGTCCACGGGCGCCATCGGCCGTTTCAGCCAGGCAACCAGGGAATGGTTCCTTGGCGCTTTTTCCGCGCCCACCCCCGCCCAGGATGGCGCCTGGAACGCTATCTCTTCGGGCTCGCATGCCCTGGTGGTGGCCCCCACTGGTTCCGGCAAGACTCTTGCCGCCTTCCTTTGGGCCTTGGACAGATTGCATTCCACGCCGTCGGACACGTTGCCGGGGTTGGAATCCGTTGCCGACGGGAAGGGTCGAGCCAAACGTCCTAAAACAAAGACCCGCGTCCTTTACATTTCGCCACTCAAAGCACTGGGCGTGGACGTGGAGCGGAACCTTCGCTCACCGCTCATCGGGATAACGCAAACCGCCAAACGATTGGGACTGCCGGCACCTCTTGTGACAGTCGGAGTCCGCTCCGGAGATACGACGGCGGCTGATCGCCGCTCGCTGTTATCGAACCCGCCGGACATCCTGATCACCACGCCGGAGTCCCTTTTCTTGATGCTGACGTCCCGTGCCCGGGAAACGTTGAGCGAAGTAGACACCATCATCATCGACGAGGTGCACGCTGTAGCTGGAACCAAGCGGGGCGCCCACCTTGCCGTGTCCTTGGAAAGGCTCGATGCCCTTCTATCGAAGCCTGCCCAGCGGATCGGCCTCTCTGCTACGGTGCAGCCGCGTGAGCTGGTGGCCCAGTTCCTGGCCGGCCAGGCACCTGTGGAAATTGTGGCTCCGCCGTCCAAGAAGAACTGGAACCTCACAGTCACTGTGCCTGTGGAGGACATGTCGGACCTCCAAGGGGCTGCGGGCGCGTTTGACTCCGGCCCGGCCTCCGGGCTTCAGCCGCAAGCATCCATCTGGCCCCATGTTGAGGAACAGATTGTCGATCTTGTCCTTTCCAAGCAGTCCACCATAGTCTTCGCCAACTCACGCCGCCTGGCCGAGCGGCTGACCGCCAGATTGAACGAGATCCATGCCGAGCGGCAAATGTTGGCCGCAGCCGGCGGTGAGTGGGGTGCTGCCGGCAAGGCAGAGGATTCGGGAAGCTGGGGCACCGGGCCGGCCACCGAGTCCGCGGGGGCAGCTCCCGTGTCCACTGCGACACCGGCGCATATGATGGCCCAGGCTGGCAGCACCAGCGGAGCAGATCCTGTCTTGGCACGCGCCCACCACGGTTCGGTTTCCAAGGACCAGAGGGCAATGATCGAGGATGACCTGAAGTCGGGCAGGCTGCGCTGCGTCGTTGCCACATCGTCACTGGAACTTGGCATCGATATGGGAGCCGTGGACCTTGTCATCCAGGTGGAGTCACCGCCCTCGGTAGCCAGCGGCCTGCAGCGAGTAGGGCGTGCCGGCCACCAAGTGGGCGAGATCTCCGAGGGCGTGTTGTTCCCCAAGCACCGGGCCGACCTCCTTCACACCACCGTCACAGTGGAACGGATGCTCAGCGGCCAAATCGAGCGCCTCAGCATCCCCACCAATCCCTTGGACATCCTGGCCCAGCAAACCGTCGCCGCCACGGCCCTGGGCAGCATCGACGTCGAGGAATGGTTCAGCACCGTGCGCCGATCGGCGCCGTTTGCCAGCCTGCCCCGGTCCGCGTTCGAGGCCACGCTGGATCTCCTGGCCGGACGGTATCCGTCCGACGAATTTGCAGAACTTCGGCCACGCATTATCTGGGACCGGCATGCAGGCACCATCGAAGGCAGGCCGGGGGCACAGCGACTTGCGGTCACCTCCGGCGGCACCATTCCTGACAGAGGCCTTTTCGGCGTGTACATCATCGGCACGGAAGTTGAAGGATCCTCATCCCCGGCCAACGCCGATGGTGAAGGCCCCAGCGCCTCCGCCCGTGCCGCGAAAGGTGGACGCCGCGTTGGCGAACTCGACGAAGAAATGGTTTACGAATCGCGGGTAGGCGATATCTTTGCCCTCGGAGCCACCAGCTGGAAAATCGAAGACATCACCCATGATCGCGTTTTGGTCTCCCCTGCTTTCGGCCAGCCTGGAAAGCTCCCCTTCTGGAAGGGCGATTCGCTGGGCCGTCCGGTGGATCTCGGCCGCGCTTTGGGAGCCTTCATCCGCGAGCTCTCCGCGGCCGACCCCGCGCCCGCCATGGAGCGCTGCCAGGCAAGTGGGCTCGATGCCTTCGCGGCCGGCAATCTGCTGCAGTATCTGGAAGAACAGAAGCAGGCCACAAACATCGTTCCCAGCGATCGAACATTGGTTGTGGAACGTTTCCATGACGAACTCGGGGACTGGCGTGTTGTTCTCCACAGCCCGTTCGGCATGCCTGTTCACGCGCCGTGGGCTTTGGCCGTTGGACAACGCCTTCAGCAGCGATACGGCTTGGATGGTTCAGCCATGGCGGCCGATGACGGCATCGTTCTTCGCGTGCCCATGATGGAGGACGAGCCACCCGGTGCTGAACTGTTCCTGTTCGATCCCGAGGAACTCGAACAGATCGTCACCGCCGAGGTTGGCGGGAGTGCGTTGTTCGCCTCCCGGTTCCGTGAGTGCGCCGCCCGCGCCCTGCTGCTGCCCCGCCAAAACCCAGCCAAGCGCCAACCCCTATGGCAGCAGCGTCAACGCTCTGCCCAATTGCTGGACGTCGCCCGGAAGTACCCGTCCTTCCCTATCGTGCTCGAAACCGTCCGCGAATGCTTGCAGGATGTTTACGATCTGCCCGCCCTCAAGGACATCGCGGCATCAGTCGAACGTCGCGAGCTTCGCATTGTGGAGACCACCACCCAGCAGCCATCACCCTTCGCGAAGTCCCTGCTGTTTGGCTATGTGGCACAGTTCCTTTACGAGGGCGATTCGCCCTTGGCGGAGCGTCGGGCGGCAGCCCTCGCCTTGGATTCCACGCTGCTCAATGAGCTGTTGGGCAGAGTGGAACTGCGCGAGCTTCTTGACGCCGCAGTCATTGATGCCACGGAACGCGAGCTGCAGCGGCTGGTGCCGGACCGTCGCGTGCGGGGAATGGAAGGCGTCGCTGACCTCCTCCGGTTGCTTGGTCCGCTCAGTGTTGAGGAAGTGGCGGAGCGCCTTGAGGAAGGGCCGGACGCCGGCTCACACCTTGCCGCACTCCAGAAAGCCAACCGGGCGCTAAAAGTAACGATCGGCGGCGTCGAGCGTTTCGCGGCAGTGGAAGATGCCGCCCGGCTGCGCGACGCCATTGGTGTCCCCCTGCCCATGGGCGTGCCGCTCGCCTTCATTGAGCCCGTCCACGATCCCCTGGGCGATCTCGTCTCACGGTATGCGCGCACGCACGGACCATTCACAGCAGCCGAGGCCGCATCCAGGCTGGGACTTGGCGTCGCCGTCGTCAATACTGCACTGAAGCGGCTCGCTGCCGATGGCCGTGTCGTGGAGGGCGAGTTCCGGCCACATGCCGTGGCGACGGAGAGCACCCCACAAGAGCCGCTGGACTCCGAGCTCATGTCGGCGGACGCACCGCCGTCCAGCGAATGGTGTGATGCCGAGGTCCTGCGGAAGCTCCGGCGTCGTTCTCTGGCCGCCTTGCGCGCAGAGGTTGAGCCCGTTGACACTGCCGCCTATGGGCGGTTCCTGCCGGCATGGCAGAACGTGACCGCACCCGGGAAGTCCCGAAGCCAGGCACTGCGCGGACTCGATGGCATCATCACGGCGGTTGATCAACTCTCAGGCGTTCCCATCCCCGCGTCCGCATGGGAGCCATTGGTGCTCTCCAGCCGCGTGGCGGACTACAAACCAGCCATGTTGGACGAGCTCATGGCTGCCGGTGAGTTGTTGTGGTCCGGGGCTGGCGCCTTGCCCGGAAACGACGGTTGGATCAGTCTCCATGTGGCTGACTCCGCCGAGTTGACGCTCAATCCGGCCCTGGACTTCGAACCCGGGGATGCGCAACAGCGGCTCCTGGACTACCTGGGTGCAGGTGGCGGTTACTTCTTCCGCCAGCTCACTGAAGTGGCAGGCGGAATGGACTCTGTGCTGAGCGATGATGCAGTGGTCTCGGCGCTCTGGGATCTGGTGTGGGCCGGCCGCGTCACGGGTGACACCTTTGCTCCCGTGCGCGCCATGATCGCCGGTGGGCGCACAGCACATCGGCAGGTTGCCAAGGCACCCCGCGCGCGTGCCCCGAGAATGAGCAGGTTGGGGCGCTCCCACGGTACGGGCCTTCTAGGCTCCCCCGGCCTGACGGGTGGGCGCTATGGTTCCGTCTCCGGCACCGCTCCCGCCCCGCCATCGGCCGTAGGACGCTGGTCCGCGCTGCCTTCCCCCGAACTCGACCCGACCATCCATGCTCGCGGCACCGCCGAGCTTCTGCTGGACCGCTATGGCGTGGTCACCCGGGGCTCGGTCATGGCCGAGAATATCATCGGCGGTTTCGGACTCATGTACAAAGTTCTGGCCCGGCTCGAGGAAGCCGGGCGTTGCCGCCGCGGCTACTTCATCGAGCACTTGGGAGCCGCCCAATTCGCCGTCCCCGCGACGGTGGACAGGCTCCGTTCCTTCACCGAAGATGCGCGCATTACCAAGGCAGAGCCCACGGCACTGGCACTTGCAGCCACGGACCCGGCCAACCCTTACGGCGCCGCCTTGCCGTGGCCGGCGCTGTCCGTCGACGCCGGTTCCGGACACCGCCCAGGACGGAAGGCCGGCGCGCTGGTGGTGATGGTCGACGGCGCGTTGGTCCTTTATGTTGAGCGCGGCGGTAAGACTCTTCTCACCTTCAGCCACGACGACACCGTCCTTGCGGCGGCTGCCCAAGCTTTGGTGGACGTGGTGCGACGCGGAGCAGTGGACAAGCTTTTCATGGAAAAGGTCAACGGTCACGATCTCCTGGACACTCCGATTGCTGCTGCTCTTGCGGCTGCCGGAGCCTACTCAACCCCGAAGGGGCTGCGGATCCGTGCCTGAGGGAGATTCCATTTGGCGCGCAGCTTCGCGCCTTAACGCGGCCTTGGCCGGGCAGGTCATAATAGCTTCAGACTTCCGGGTACCGCGTTTCGCCACCCTGAACCTAGCGGGTTGGACACTGACCGAGGTGGTCCCCCGGGGCAAACACCTACTCATGCGCCTGGTGGGACCTGCGGACGAGGAGCCCGGAGCGAGCAGGAAACCGCGTGAGCTGACCATCCATTCCCATCTCAAGATGGAAGGCAGTTGGATGGTCTACCCGCCGGGAGGCCGCTGGACGAAGCCAGGCCACACTGCGCGTTGCGTGCTGCGAACGGCTTCCGTTGACGCGGTCGGGTTCTCGTTGGGCATTCTTGAGGTGGTCCCAACCAGCGAGGAAGATCGGATCGTCGGGCATCTGGGGCCTGATCTACTCGGCCCTGACTGGGATGAAGAAGAAGCCCTCCGCCGGCTCCACGCTGAACCTGACGTCCCCATCGGCTACGCACTGCTCGATCAGCGGAAGCTTGCCGGGATCGGCAACATCTATCGCTGCGAAGCGTGCTTCCTTTCCGGAATCCACCCCGCGTTGCCTGTGGGCTCAGTGCCGGACCTCGCCAAGACAGTCAACGATGCCAAGCGGCTCCTGGGCGAGAACCTGGGTCCAGGCCTGCGGACCACCTTGGGCCCCCGGGCGATGAGGCCCGGCTACTGGGTTTATGGCCGGGCCCGGCAGCCATGCAGGCGCTGCGGAACACCTGTTCGTCGCGACGTCCTCGCAGCGCCGGATGGAACCGAAGAGCGGGACATCTACTTCTGTCCCAGATGCCAACCACTTCCGTAGGCGTGTTGCTACCCACCGCCCACGAGGTTGTCGTCGCCCTTAAATCCTGTTGATTCCCGTTTGACGATTTTGAAGTCTGCTTTGACCGTCTTGGGTGGTGATTTCCCGTCCCTTTCCTGGATTCGGTTCACCAAGAGATCCACTGCCGTCTCTGCGATCTCAAGCCTGCCAGGGTCAACGCTGCTGAGCGAGGGCATGGAGAACCGGCCCTCATCGAGGTTATCGAATCCGATCAGGGCAACATCGTCGGGTACGTGGAGTCCGGCCTGGGCAAGAGCGCGGAGGGCACCGAGCGCAAGGGTGTCGTTGAGGGCGAATATCGCGTCGAATCCGGTGCCGTCGGCAATCAGACGCCGTATGGCGGCCACGCCAGTTTCCCGGACCCAGGTCCCACCTCTCACTACGAGTTGGGGGTCATACTGGATGCCTGCAGATTCCAAAGCTTGACGGTAGCCCCGCTCGCGCAGACTCGCCGAACTCGCGTCATCGGCTATGGCCTCTGGAGCCCCGATGAGCGCGATTCTGGTTCGCCCGATGTCCAATAAGTGTTCCACCGCAGCCCGGGCGGACGACGTATTGTGCATTGTTACGTGGTCGGTCGGCCCTCCGAAAATACGTTCGCCGAGGAGGACGAGTGGATCGCCCGTGGTGAGGACATCCACGTCCTGCTGTCCGATTGCCGCGGGACTAAAAAGCAATCCGTCGGTGAAACGCATCTGTCCGCCGGAGAGGATCGAAATCTCCAGCTCACGATCCCCGTTGGTTTGCTCTATGAGAACACGCAGCCGTCGCTTGGCAGCAGCACGAATGACAGAATCCGCCAACTCGGCGAAGTAGGTCTCACGAAGGGAGGGAACCGCGAGGCCAATAACTCCGGTCTTTCCCGAACGCAGTCCGCGTGCCGAAAGATTGGGCCGGTAGCCCATCTCATCCACAATTTGCCGCACTCTAAGCCTGGTGGCCGGGCCGACCTTTGGGTTGTCGTTGAGGACATTCGATACTGTCTTGATCGAGACTCCGGCTGCCCGGGCCACATCATGAATAGTCGGATTCGCGTTCATTCAATGCCCTTCCTACCCTGCAGCATCTCCTGCGAGGGCAATGCCTAGATCATAGCTTCACGCAATCTTCCGGATTTTCCTTGACGCTCTCGCAAGCATCCACCTACCATGAGGTTCAACGTTGTACCTACAGACGCTCACCTCCTCTGCGCGACCCGCAAGACACATGAGCACTGAGCCCTGAACTGCTCCGAGCCGGTGGAACGCCACACGAACTACACGTGCCAAGGATGCTTTTGCATCTAAGGTACAACGTTGTACCCATCGCGTTTCACCCTGGCCCATGGCGGAGCTCCCGGGCAAAAATCATCGATACGAAGGAGTATGTAAATGCCAAAGAAGATTCTTGCGGCAGCGGCGATAATTGCCTCTGCCGTAGCCTTAAGCGGCTGCTCGGACGGAGGAAACGCTTCGGCCAAGAGCGGAGTTCCTACCGACAAACCCATCACCCTCACCGTCTGGAGCTGGGACGGTACCGTCAAGGAAGCCGTGACAGGGTTCGAAAAGCTCCATCCGAACATCACTGTCAATGTGGTCAATGCCGGTTCATCCACCGATGAGTACACAGCATTGGACAACGCTATTCAGGCCGGATCAGGGGTGCCGGACATTGCAATGTTCGAGTACTTTTCGCTCCCCCTCTTCGCTATCCCCGGCAAGCTCACTGATCTATCGCCGTATGGCGCCCAGGACCTCGCTTCTGATTATGTCGATGCCGCCTGGGGCAACGTGACCATCGATGGCAAGCCCTACGCTCTTCCGTCTGACTATGGCCCGGCTGCGATGTTCTACAACCAATCAGTCCTCGCACAAGCAGGCGTTCCTGCGCCTCCCACAACCTGGGACGAGTTCTATCAGGCCGCCAAGAAGGTCCGGGCACTCGGCGGGGACCACTACATCACCAATGACTCTGCCGACATCTTCCTGCTGATGTCCCTGATGTGGGAGGGTGGCGGCCACCCATTCAAAGTGAACGGGACGGAGGTGACCATTGACTTCAACGACGCGGGCAGCAGCCGCGCCGTGGCCTTCTGGCAGAAGCTCCTCGATGAAGACCTCGTCAACACAAAGGTAACCAACTGGTCCGATGACTGGAACCGGGGACTGAACGAGGGCACCCTTGCAACGCAGCTCATCGGCGGCTGGTTCACCTCCACCCTCCCTGAGCGCGCACCCGACGCAGCTGGAAACTTCCGGGTTGCCCCACTCCCCCAGTGGGAGGCCGGCGAAAAGTCCGGCGGGGAAAACGGCGGAAGCGCCATGGCCATTCCAGCGGCAGCGCAAAACAAGGAAGCGGCCTACGCATTCCTCGAGTACTTCACCCACGGTGACGGACTCCAGCCGCGCATCGACGCAGGAGCGTTCGTTCCCAACCTCTCAAACCTCAACAGTGAGGCTTTCCTGAGCAAGACAAACCCCTTCTTCGGAGACCAGAAATACAACCAGGTTCTCGCAGACGCATCCAAGAACGTGGCCACCGGCTGGCAGTATCCGCCGTTCTTCGGATGGGCGCGCTCAAGCTACGAGGACGTTGCCGCCCCCTTGTACGACAGCCGTCAAGGCACTCTTGCGGAGGTCCTGGAGACCTGGAAGAAGCGCAGCATCGAGTACGGCAACGAACAAGGATTCTCTGTCCGTTAGCGGCGTGCGGTGCCGCGTGAGCCTTCACGCGGCACCCACCGGCCGTTACTGCAGATGAAACATGAAAGAAGGACTCCTCCATGAGCAGGCAAACGCTCACGAACCGCATAAAGGGTTCAGACAACGTACCCGTTCGCCAATCCCTCAGACAGCCTAAACGCCGCAAAGTGGGCCTGCTCTTCATTGCGCCCTTCAGTGTGCTGTTCCTCTTCGTCTTCATCGTCCCGATCTGTTATTCCGCCTACATCAGCCTGTTCCAGAACAAGCTGATCGGAGGAAGAGTCTTCATTTGGTTCGACAATTACGTAAAGCTTTTTCAGGACAGCCAGTTTTATGACGGCGTAATTCGAGTCGTTCTTTTTACCGCCATCCAAGTCCCCATCATGCTGTTCAGCGCCATCGCCCTGGCGCTTGCCATCGATTCCCTTCGGCTCCACGGTTCCCGGTTCTTCCGCATCGTGGTGTTCCTGCCCTATGCCATCCCCGCCATCGTCTCAACTCTTATGTGGGGCTTTATGCTCGGCATCCGGTATGGACTTATAGGAAGCCTCAACAAGGCTGCAGGCACATCCTTCAATCCATTCGCTCCCGAAACAACGATGGTTTCAATTGGTGTCATGGTGACGTGGGGATTCACCGGCTACAACATGCTGATCTTCTATGCTGCTCTCCGGGCAGTCCCCCGCGAGCTCTACGAGGCCGCGGCAATCGATGGAGCAAACGAGTTCCAGATCATCCGGCACATCAAGCTCCCGGCGCTGCGGAGTTCACTTATCGTGACGATCATTTTCTCGATTATTGGCACCTTCCAGCTGTTCAACGAACCAAATATTCTCGCAACGCTCGTGTCCAACAGCGGCATAACCTCCTACTACACACCGAACATGTACGCGTACAGCCTCGCTTTCACCGGCTCACAGCAGGGATACGCCGCGGCACTTGCCCTGGTCATGGCAATCTTCACCATTGCCATCGCGTACGTGGTTCAAATCAAGGGAATGAAAAATGTCCTCAACAAGTAGCCCCATTGCACCAGTGACAGACCGGGCAACACCTACGCCCCAAGCTCCCCTGCGGCGCCAGAAGACTTTGTACACGCTGGCCAACCCGAGGAAGAGCACGTCCCTGACCCTTGTGACCGGGCTGTTCGCGCTTTACTGTCTCATTCCCATGGCTTGGCTCGTGATAAATGCCACCAAGTCGCAGGGAGATTTCGTTTCCTCATTCGGGCTGGGCTTCGGCGAACGGTTCGCGTTGTGGGACAACATCGTCCAGGTGTTCACCTTCCAGGACGGCATCTTTTCGCGTTGGCTGCTGAATACCATTCTTTACGTTGTAGCCGGCGCACTGGTGTCGACGTTCCTTGCCGCCTTGGGAGGCTATGCGCTCGCGAAGCACGACTTCGTGGGCAGACGCGTATTCCTTCTCATCGTGCTCGGTTCCATTTCTGTTCCCGGCATAGCACTTGCCATTCCGCAATTCCTGCTCTTTGCCCAGCTCGGAATAACCAACACGCCGTGGGCCGTCCTGATCCCTTCCTTCATCAACCCCTTTGGCCTGTACCTTATGTGGGTATTTTCCGATCAGGCCGTGCCCAACGGATTGATCGAGGCAGCGCGGATCGACGGCGCCGGGGAACTGCGCATCTTCCTGCAGATCGCTTTTCCCCTGCTTGCGCCCGCAACAGTCACCGTGCTGCTTTTCTCGTTCGTCTCAATCTGGAACAACTACTTCCTGCCGCTCATCATGCTTAAGGACCCAGCCTGGTACCCGCTAACGATCGGAATTAACCAGTGGAACAAGCTGGGCTCCACGGCAGGGAATGGCGAGCTCATCCAGAATTTGGTCATTACCGGCTCACTACTGATGATCGTTCCACTGATCGCGGCCTTCCTCAGCCTCCAGCGTTATTGGCAATCGGGTCTTTCGCTTGGAGCCATCAAGGACTGACGGATTCCAGACGACCAAGCTGCTGGCCGTTCGTCAGGCAGCTGGCGCGGCCGGCGCGGCCTCCACGGCTTCCGCGTGGGTGGTCGCGTTGGCCGTTTCCGGGACGTTTGCCGTTTCCGGGACCTTGGCCGGTTCCAAGGTCTTAGCTGGCTCCGGCACCATGAACTTCGGCAGGAGCACCTGCACGATCGGGCCGATTGCCAGCGCGTAAACCACCGTACCCACACCAACGGAGCCACCCAGCAGGAAGCCCACGGCGAGGACTACTACTTCAATTCCCGTCCGGACCAGGCGGACGGACCAGCCTGTTCGGCGAACCAGTCCCGTCATGAGGCCATCGCGGGCTCCCGGGCCGAGGCGTGCTCCGATGTAGCAAGCCGAGGCGATTCCGTTGAGGATCACGGCGCCGGCCAGCATGGCAATTTGCCCGCCCAGATGTGAGAACTCCGGGATGAGCCACAGACCCAGATCAGCGAAGACCCCCACCAGCACTGCGTTCGCCAGCGTTCCGATCCCGGGCATTTGCCGCAGCGGGATCCAGAGGAGGAGGACGAGGAAGCTGACCGCGATCACCACAACACCAATGCTGAAGCCAGTCTTTTCCGAAAGGCCCTGGTGGAAGACGTCCCAGGGATCCAGGCCAAGCCCGGCGCGGATAAACATGGCCAGGGAGATGCCGTACATCGCGAGGCCGATCAGGAGTTGTGTGATTCTTCGGGTCATCATGTAACCATGGTCGTGGAAAACTGGCCTTGCATTCCATAGCCAGTTTGGAATACTGGTCCCATGCCCGGCTCACTGAATCCCACCGCACTCGTCCGTCTCCTGGGCTCTTGGAACAACGGCGCCCTGCCCGCCTACCGGGAGCTGGCCGACGTCGTGCGCCTGCTGGTCATGGATGGGCGCATCCCGCTTGACGTCGCGCTCCCCAGCGAGCGGGCGCTGGCGCAGACCCTCGGCCTAAGCCGCACCACTGTCACCGCGGCCTATGCGAGCCTGCGCGAGCAAGGTTTTCTCACCTCGGGCCAGGGCAGCCGTGGCAGGACGAGCATCCCTCACCGCGCCGCACCTGTGAGCATTCCGGGCCTTGCCGCGCCCGAGGGACTCCTGGACCTGGCCTACGCATCACTTCCGGCCGCCGGCGAAGTTGTCCACCGGGCATTCGCTGACGCCCTCACCGAACTGCCTGCGTTGCTCCCCGGCTTCGGGTACGACGCCCTTGGAGTTCAGGCATTGCGTCAGGCGATCGCTGGGAAATACGCCTCGGAAGGTGTGCCCACCACCCCGGATCAGATCCTGGTGACGTCCGGCGCACAGCACGCCCTCAACATCGTTCTCCATACGCTGGTGGGAAAGCAGGACAGGGTTCTGGTGGAACACCCCACGTATCCCAATGCCTTGGACGCCATCCGGGCAGCCGGCTGCAAAGTGCTTCCCGTGCCGTTACCGCCCCACGCCTCACCTGCTTGGGACGTTGATGCGATGGTCTCCACAATGAACCATCAGCGCCCCGCAATGGCCTACCTTGTGCCCGATTTCCACAACCCGACCGGGCGCATCATGTCGGACCTGCAGCGCCGCCGCTTGGCCCGGGCGGCCGCTGCCGCCGGAACGGTTCTGGTGGTGGACGAGACGTTGCGGGGGTTGAACCTCGACGGCGTCCGGACCTCGCCGATGTCCGCCTTCAATCCCAGCGTGGTTTCGATCGGTTCGCTCAGCAAATCCCACTGGGCGGGACTCAGAACGGGCTGGATCCGGGCGGAGGAGGAGATGATCACCCGGTTCGTGGCGACGAGGACCACCATGGACCTGGGCGGACCAGTGGTTGAGCAGTTGGCCGCCGCACGATTGGTCAGGTCCTTCGCGGAACCGCTCGACGCCCGCCTGGACCAGTTGCGGCACAATCGGGAATCGCTGCTGGCCTTGCTTGCAGAACACCTGCCGGAATGGGAAGTGGAACGGCCCCGCGGCGGGCTCACGGTTTGGTGCCGCCTGCCCAGCGCCTGCAGCACCGCCCTCACTGTGCTGGCGCCGGATTTCGGGCTACGGTTGGCGGCCGGACCACGCTTCGGAGTCGGCGGAGCTTTCGAGCATTACCTGCGCGTCCCCTACACCCTGCCGCCCGCGCAACTCGAATTCGCCGTCAGTGGACTGCATGCCGCCCAGCAGAAGCTCGACGCCTCGCCCCAACTCCGCCGGACCCTGAAGACCGAGCGGCCGGCCGCCGTCGCAATCGCCTAGGCGCCCGCCGTTGAGGTCCGGGCAGCTGAGCCCATGCGCTGCTTCGCCGTGTTGCTGCCCGGGCCGACGGGAACATGGGAAGTTGCCTTGGCCAGGCCAAAAAGCGGCATCCCGTTGTACACCACTTCAATGCCCGACGCCGGTACCTGGTACGTCTCGTGCCAGACCCCGATGTCGCCACTGCCGGCAATTTCCTTCATGAACTTCCGCCATGGCCCCAGGTGTGGCGAATCGCGGTCCGCGGCAAAGCGCCTCAGATGCTCAGGACTTTCCCAATAACTGAGCAGGATGGTGGTGCGCCCAAACCACTGCTCGCTGCCGAGCAACCCTGCCTCGGGATTGGCGGCCAGATGTCGCATCATCGTAGGCATGGCTGATGCCACCCGCCCCACCTTGCCCATCTTCCACCACCGGTTGGCGCGCATCCCGATCAGGAAGACGGTCACTGTTTCGCGCCCGATGTCCGCCGTAAAACGGCCGGGAAAGATCTCCTGTGCCATGTCACTCCTTTGGTGGGGAATTCGGGATTCCCGGTTTCATAACGTTGTTATGAAACAATGTTATGAAACACTTGGACGTATGGCAAGACCCATAGTTCACGATCAGCACGTCCAGCAACGGCTCCTTGAAGTGACCGCCGAACTTGTGGACCGTGAAGGCCCCGCGCGTGTCACTCTCCGCGATGTTGCCACAGCCGCAGACACGTCCACCTCTGCGATCTACTCGCTCTTCGGTGGGAAAGCGCAACTCCTGACGGCCGCCGTCGACGACGGTTTTCGCTCCTTTGGGGAGTCCCAGCAGGCTGCGGCAAAAGACGGACTCCGCGGCCTGGGCAGCGCATACCGCGAGTGGGCCTTGCAGCATCCAGCCCTTTACCGGCTGATGTTCGGCGGCGCACTGGCGGCCTATGTTGATTGCAGCCCGACGCCGGAGGTCGCCTCAGCCTCCATGCTTCCCCTGGTGGAGGCGGTCACCAAGGCGCAGCAAGCGGGAGGGCTCCGACAAGACGACCCCGCTACCGTGGCCATGTCGATTTGGGGGCAAGTTCACGGCTTGGTCAGCCTGGAGCTGGCGCAAGTGGACAACCATGGCACGGATTGGGCGGGAATCTACGAGGCAGCATTGGACGGTGTCGCCCGCGCGTGGGCCCCGTAAACGCAAAGTGACTGGCAGTAGTTGTTGTTCCCAGCGCTGGGAACAACAACTACTGCCAGTCAGTTGGGCGGGAAACCCCTACGCGTAAACCTTCTCCAGAAACGCACCCCACGCCTTCGCCGTCAGTTCGGAGTCCCCCGAGCCACCGAATTCATGCACGGTCATTCCTACCGGTGCACCAAAAGCGTTCCTACCGAAGAATCGGAAGAGCGTATCTGCGGTGCGCAAGCCCAGGAAGTTCTCGTTGGAGAAGTCCACCTCGCCACTCAGCCGGCCTACGCCGTCGACGTCCACCTCAAATGGCGTACCGGCTTCCACGCCGTCCACGCCCAAGGCCTTTTTCAGTTGCACAAATCCGTCGGGAGTCTGCGACGAAGTAGGCGCCTGGATATCCGTGAAGACCACGGGCTGCCCATCGAAGTACTGCAGATACTGGCCCAGGGTGTGGAGGTAGAACTCCGTGTGCTTGCTGGCGCCGTCGTACTGTTCGTCCCAGTTGTCGTCAAAGATGCCGCTGTGGACATAGTGGAGCTTTGCCCGGCCACCCTCCACCGGCTCCAGGACATGCTCCAATTGGTTGAACCAACCGTTGGGACCCTCCATCCGCGACACAAGATGGTTGGGGAATTCCTCTACGGTCTTCACATCGGGCCACTGGTCCGTGGGAAACATCCAGGCCGCCGTGTCCTTGGTGACCGCCTGCCACACCCGCTCAGGAGTGCCCGGCAGTTCGGTGTCCGCCACGATCTCGAATTTCCGGTTGTCAGTCATTGCCTTGTTCCTTTTCTGCTGATTTTTCCGTTGACGAGGTCTTGAGGGTGGGATGAAGTACGACGACGAGCCGGTGCTTTCGTGCGCCGCCCGCCACTGCGGTAGCACCGCCGTCGTGGTACTTATCGACGAGGCGCGTGACCGCTACGCCGAGTTCCTCAGCGAAAGCGGCGCGGTCCGCAGCTGATCGGAAAGTAATTTCGCCGTCGATCGCGAAGCTCGCGAGCTTCTTCTTGGCCGCGGCCGCACCCGAAATGAGCTTGCCCATTTCCTGGACAGTGCGGGAGGCGAGCGCCAGGAGCCAGAAGGCGGAGAACCTGTCGGCGAAACGCTGCGGATCCGGGGCTACCGAAGCCAACGCGACGGGCGAGATCAGGTACGAGGCCGCCGTCGCCTGGAGGACGCGCTCGGTGACGTTGCCTTTCCGGCGCTCTTCCACAAGCTCCACCAAGCCATGCCGCTCGAGGGCTTTGAGGTGATAGTTGACCTTTTGCCGGGGTAGCCCTACCTTGGCGGCCAGTTGAGTGGCCGACCCAGGCTCGGCGAGCTCCTGCAGAATGCGCGTGCGGATCGGATCCAACGACGCCTCTGCCGCGGCCGCGTCCTCAATTACTTCGATGTCCAACATGCTTCCAGTATGCCTACCGACAAATTTTATTGTCAAGAACTTTTTTATCGTCGGTTTGCGACTGCGATGTCGGGCCACAGTAGAATTGTCCGGTGATGCAATCCCCCCTTCCCGTGCGCGACGGCGTAAACGCGACCCGCCTGCGCCTCCCGGATGACGGGCCGTGGGACACCGCGATGGACTACATGATGCATCGCTGGGGACACATTGATCCGCAGGGCATCGAGGACCGGTTCGATGCCGGCGAAATCGTGGGCGAGGGCGGCGTACCCCTGGACCGCGGGACAAAACTCGAAGACCACACCTTCATTTGGTACTACCGCACGCTCCCGCCCGAAACGCGGCTGCCCGTGGAAATCAACATCCTCCACCAGGACGAGCACATCCTCGTGGTGGACAAGCCACACTTCCTCCCCACCACTCCAGGCGGAACGTACATACAGGAATCCGCGCTGGTCCGGCTCCGGAACCTCCTGAATCTTCCGGACCTCATCCCCATGCACCGCCTCGACCGGATGACCGCCGGCATCCTGCTGCTCTCCACCAACCCGGAGACGCGCGGAAAATACCAAGTCCTCTTCGAGAAGCGACAAGTCCAAAAGGAATACGAGTGCGTGTCCGCCGCGACGCCCGCCGCAGGCTATCCCGCCGTCGAGTTCCCCACAGTGGTCCGCAACCGCATGACCAAGTCCCGCAGCTATCTGCTCGCCGAAGTTATCGATGGCCTGCCGAACGCGGAAACGCGCATCGAACAGACAAGAACGTTCGACGCCGGTACTCACCAGCGCGCGCTGTACCGACTGGAGCCGCACACCGGTAAGACGCACCAGCTCCGCGTGCATATGGCCTCGCTGGGTCTGGGCATTGTCAACGACGCCTTCTACCCGGACCTGCTGGACAAAGCCCCGGACGATTACAGCAAGCCACTTCAGTTGTTGGCCCGCGGCATCACCTTCGTGGATCCGATCACCAACAAGCCCGTGGAATACCGTAGCCGGCTGGAGCTCAGCGAAGCACTCGACTGAGTCCCCCCGCCTCCGGGCACCATCCCAATCTGATCTGCGCCTGGGCTAGCGCCCTTGCTCCCGGCTGGACTTGGCACGGACATGCATCCGTTCCCCCTGCTGCCCGAAGAGGCTCAGCACTTCCGCAGACTGGTCGCCCGTACTGCCGAACCAGTGCGGCACCCGGGTGTCGAACTCAGCCACCTCACCGGGCCCAAGTGTTAAGTCATGGTCACCCAGAACGAGCCGCATACGGCCGGAGAGAACATAGAGCCACTCGTATCCCTCATGGGTCTTGAGTTCCGGCTCGATCTTCGAGTTGGGGATGACGATCTTCCAGGCTTGGACTCCCCCGGGGTGCCTCGTCAGCGGAACTACTGTCCGCCCGTTTGCCTGCCGTGGTTTGAGGCGTATCCGGGGGTCTCCAACGTCCGGAGCGCCGACCAGATCATCCAGGGGCACATGGTAGGCGTGCGCCAGCGGAAGGAGCAGTTCCAAGCTGGGGCGTCGCTGCCCCGTCTCCAGCCGGGACAATGTGCTTTTCGAAATGCCGGTCGTAGCAGCGAGGCTGGTCAGGGTCACATTGCGCTGGTTACGCAATCGTTTGAGTCTGGGGCCGACCTGATCAAGCGCCGATGCGATCACTGTTGCTGTGTCATCCATGGCCCCATCCAACGTCAGATTCCCGAAAACAGCAACGTTTGTTGTCGAACTAGGGAAGTCCGAGGAGCCTTGAAGACATGAGCGACTATGACGTAATCATTATCGGCGGCGGATCTGCCGGCCTGTCCGCGGCACTGGTGTTGTCACGGGCACGCCGGAACGTTCTCGTGGTGGACTCCGGGGAGCCGCGCAACGCTCCCGCTGCCCACATGCAAGGGTTCCTGTCCCGTGACGGCATGCCCCCTGGAGAGTTTCTGGCAGCAGGACGGAACGAGGTCAAGGGATATGGGGGCGAGATCCTGAACGCCATGGTGAGCGAGATCGTGCAATGCGGAAAGTCCGCGTTCTCGGTCCTGCTGGCACACGGCCAACGGATTACCGCCCGACGCCTGCTGATCGCAACGGGCCTCACTGATGAGCTGCCGGACATACCGGGACTTCGGGAGCGATGGGCCCGCGACGTTTTGCACTGCCCGTACTGCCACGGCTACGAGGTACGTGACCAAGCGTTGGGCGTCCTGGGTGGCTCTCAGGACACAGTCCGCTACGCACAGATCATCCGCCAATGGAGTGAAGACGTAGTGCTGTTCACGCCCGCTGACACTCTTTCGGTCGATCAGCGCTCCCAACTGGTCGCCAGATCCATCGGCATCGTCGAAGGCAAAGTGGAGCGCGTCCTGGTCGAGAACGGCCAGCTCTCCGGAATCCAAATGGATGACGGCCGCGTTGTCCCCCGCAAGGCACTGTTCGTGCCGCCCAGCTTTGCCCCAAACAACGAGCTTTCCGTTCGCCTCGGCTGCGAAATCGACGAGAACGGCTGGCCTGTCACGGACGTTCACGGACAAACAACCATTCCCGGCGTATGGGTCGCCGGCAATGTTGCAAACCCCCGAGCCCAGGTCATTACCGCTGCCGGTGAAGGCTCCGCCTCGGCCATAGCCATCAACGCCGACCTCGTAGATGAGGACATCCGAAACGCCGTCCGAACCTTCAACCTGGGTCTTTGACCCGGCAAACCTCCTCAACAGAATTAAGGAGCACCAATGACAAAGCCTGCAGCCCCCACCACACCCGTAAAGGTCCCGCCGCCAAACAAGCACCAACTTGCGCTAATGATCTGGCTCGCTGTATTCCCGACCCTCGTAGCGATCAATGCGGTGCTCGGCGAATGGCTTGGAACCCTGGCTCCTGTGTTGCGCACCTTCATCCTGGCCACCATCGCTGTCCCGATCGTCATCTACGGCCTCATGCCCCAACTGCACCGCATGCGCGCCCACCTGATTACTCGACGCGCGCCCAACTAGCTGAACACGGACCGGAAGACCGCCGTCGTATCCTCCGAAAACAGGACGAACTCCACCAACTCAAGGCCGCTGGCCGTCCCGGCATCAACTGCAGACGCAGATGAAAACGAACTCACGGCGTCGAACGCTACTTCCGCGACCTCCCGGGCATCCCAACCAAAGATTCCAGCGCTGATCGCGGGAAAAGCGATAGACCGTGCACCCAACTCCACGGCCGCATTCAGGCTTTCCCGGAAGCAAGAGGCGAGCAGAGCAGGATCGGTTTGGCCGGCACGCCGGTTGGGACCCACGGTATGAATCACCCAGCGCGCCGGGAGCCTGAATCCGGGAGTCACGACGGCGGCGCCAACAGCCAGACCGTCCGGCACTTTGGTGCGACGGACCTCGCGGCAGGCCTCCAGCAGTTCCGGCCCGGCGGCCCGATGTATCGCACCGTCCACTCCCCCTCCACCGAGCAGTGAAGAGTTGGCGGCGTTGACGATCGCATCTACATCGCGCGTGGTGATGTCCCCGTGCATGATTTCGATCTGCATTGCGCCAGTCTCCCGCCGAGCGGCCATGGCGGCAAGTGCGGTACCTTGTGCCAATGGACTTCATCGCCCCCGAGACGTGGGGATCCGCAATTTACTTGTGGATCGTTCCCATCGTGCTGGGCGACGCCATCTTCCCACCGATCCCGTCCGAAATGGTGGTCATCACCGGCGGTGCGCTGGCGGCCGACGGCCACGCCAATTTCTGGCTCATCCTCCTACTCGCAGCCTTCGCGTCCTGGCTCGGAGACATGGCAGTCTACGTGCTGTTCAAGCGGCGGGTGAGCCATGTACTTGATCGCTGGGGATGGGGCCGGAAAGTCCACCGTGGAATCCACGAGGCTATCGCCAAGGCAGGCCGATCCTCCACCTACGGCGCCATTATTGGCGCCCGGTTCGTCCCTGGCGGCAGGCTCGCAACCTCGTCCGCAGCTGGAATCGCCAACGTCTCGGCCCGCGGCTTCAGTCTCTGCGCGGGGTTGGGCGCAGTGCTGTGGGCGGTCTGGCAGGTGGGCCTGGGCTATTTCACAGGCTCTGCAACCAAACTGCCGTTCTGGGCCAGCTCACTGATTGGGGTGGGCGTCGGCTTGGTCATCGGTGTGGTGGTCGGGTTGATCGTGACGCGGCGGCGCGGGAGCCGTTCCCCAGTGGATGAACCGTTCGACGGCGACCTGCCACAGCCCGAGTGACGCCAGCCTAAATCGGCGCCCAGCGTCCGCGGCTACGACGCAGCACGTAAAGGCTCCCGGTCAACGCAACCCGTTCGACGGCGTCGCGCATCATGGCAGCCGAGGTTCGGGCTTCGTCGTTCTCACCCGTGTAATCGCGGGCGTCAACCATGAAGCGGAGGCTGAGCTGCGGGACTCCTCCCACGATATCGAGCTGGTTCGATTCGACATGATGGCGGGTTTCCAAAGCTTCGATGGCCGCTGCCATGACTGATTCGGGAGGGTTGCCAGGCTTGAGGCCAGTGATTTTCAACTTGGTCTGGAACGACGGCATCCAACAACCCTAACGCTCAGGCACAGGTGCTTTAAGCCGGAACGCTCCCCCGCCCCGTCGACATTTCGAAGGGAGAGAGAGCGTTCCGGAAAAACCGACCGGATGTGAGAGAACTATCCGGAAAAACCGGCAGGATGTGAGAGAACGTCTAGCCGGTGTTACGCAGGCCGGCTGCCACTCCGTTGACGGTGATCAGCATGGCGCGCTGGAGCCGTTCATCGATTTCCGCGCCGGACACCGATTCCTCGCGGACGCGTCGCAGCAGCTCCACTTGGAGGTAACTGATGGGATCCAGATACTGGTCACGGATTTCCAGGGACCGCTTCAGCGTGGGCTGGGCGTCCAGAAGTTCAATCTCTCCAGTGAGGCGTTCGATTTCGGCCACGGTGAGCTCGTACTCGTCCCGGATCATGTGGAACAGGCGGTGAAATTCCTCCGGGACCAACGAGGAAACGTAGTGTCCCGCGATTTCCATGTCGGTCTTGGCCAAGGTCATTTCGACGTTGGAAATCACCGAACGGAAGAAGTGCCAGCGGTCCATCATTTCCATCAGCTGATCAGCGTCGCCGGCTTCCCGTGCTGCCTTCAGGCCGGAGCCCACGCCAAACCAGCCGGGAACGATCTGACGGGACTGCGTCCAACCGAACACCCACGGGATCGCACGGAGGCCACCCAGGCCTGCTCCGGAATCGGGCCGCTTGGAAGGGCGTGATCCGATGTTCAGGGAACCCAGCTGCTCCACAGGTGTGGACGCCAGGAAATATGCCGGAAGATCGGCGTCGTCGATCAATGCCCGGTAGCGTGCAAAGGCAGCATCGGAAATTGTTTCCATGACGTTCGCGTAGCGCACGCGCTCGTCTTCGGAGGTACGCGGAGTCCGGTGCAGGGCAGAACCCTGCATGACTGCTGCCAGGGATAGCTCAAGGTTCTCGCGGGCAAGCTCGGGGAGTGAGTACTTGTCCGAGATGACCTCACCCTGCTCCGTGAACTTAATTTCGCCCTCGAGGACACCATTGGGCTGGGCCATGATGGCGTCGTACGTCGGACCACCACCACGGCCTACGGAACCACCGCGGCCATGGAACAAACGGACCCTGACGCCGTGCTTGGCAGCCACATCGCGCAGCTTCCGCTGGGTCTTGTGGATCTCCCACTGGCTGGTCATGACACCGGATTCCTTGTTGGAATCGGAGTATCCGAGCATGATTTCCTGGACGTCGCCGCGGAGCCGGACCAGTTCACGGTAGGACGGATCGGAGAGCAACTGATCCACAATCTCAGCGGACGCGCGGAGCTCCTCGACGGTTTCCAGCAGCGGAGCAAAGCCGATCTTGGCGTGCGGCTTTGCCCCGAAGAGGTCAATCAAACCAGCCTCGCGTGCCAGCACAGCTGCCGCCAGGACGTCATCGGCGCCTCGGGTCATGGAAATAATGTATGTTTCCACGACGTCCGGACCGTACGTGTGCAGGGCCTGGCGGATGCTCCGGAAGACGTCGTAGGTGCCGTCCGCAGTGCCTTCGAGTTTGATCGGGTGGCCGGAGAGCGGACGGCGTGAGGCCAGCTCGGCACCGAGGAATTCGAAACGTTCCTCGCGGGTCAGAGAGGCGTACGGCTTCTCGGTACCAAGGCGGTCCACGAGCTGTCCGACTGCATCGTGGTGGTAATCGGCATGTTCGCGGATGTCCAAGGTTGCCAGGTGAAGGCCGAAGGCTGCGATCGCACGGCGAACACGTGCCAAGGCGCCATCGGCAACAAGGCCCGCAGCGTGGTTCCGGAGCGACGCCTCAAGCAGGCCGAACTCGGCCAGCAGCTCACTCGTGGTGGCGTAGTCCCGGCCGGGCTCATGATAGGTCGAGGCGGAAACGCGGCGCCCCGTATTGATGAGCTTGGCCTTGATACACGTGAGCTTGAGTCGATAAGGCTCTTGGGCATTGAGCTCCAGGATGCGCTTATCCAGACCGGGGAGGTTCTTGAGGTCCACCTCGATCGAATCCAGCAACTCCTGGTCGGCCCCGAACAGGGCGGTGGAGTTGGACAGCACCGAGATCAGCTCGTCGATCAGCGCAATACTGATCCGGACCGCATTCTGGTTCTGCAACTGCAGGATTTCGCGCGTAACAGCCGCGGTAACGTTGGGGTTTCCATCGCGGTCGCCACCGATCCATGAACCGAAACGCAGCGGCGCGCTTGCGGCGGGCAGGACCACCCCGTGCTCGGCAAGGAGTTCGGAAAGGTCGGTCAGCATCTCCGGCATGGCATCGGTGAGGATGCTGTTCAGGTAGTAGATCGCGTTTCGGGCTTCATCCACAGGCGTTGGCCGGACCTGGCGAAGCTCATCGGTCTGCCACATTTGGTCGATGATTTCCGAGAGCTGGCGATCCTGGCGGCGTCGGGCAGTGGTTCCCTCTTCCGTGGGCTGGGCCAGGACGTCAGAGAGTTTGCGGACCTTGTCCAGCACTGAGCGTCGCGAAGCCTCCGTGGGGTGTGCTGTGAAAATGGGCCGCACGTCAAGCTCATTAACAACGTCCTGAAGGACCTGCGGCCCAGCTTGGCCGGCAATTTCCGTAACGGCCTTCGCAAGCCAGCCGTCCTTCTCCTGTCGGGTCCTTAGCCCGCGGACGCGGTGGACCTGCTCGGCTGCATTGCTGAGGTGGAAATAGAACGCGAAGGCACGAACCAGATCCGTCGCCTGGTCCAGAGGCAGGGAGGCAAGCAACTCGCGGACCTGGGCTACGACGTCGTGCGCGCTCCATGGACCGGTCGCGTCCGCCCCGCCCCGCGCGGCCTCTTTGGATTCCTTGGTCAGCAAGCGGACCTGCTCCACGAGCTGCAGCAATTCCGGGCCGTGTTGTCGCACCAGGGACTCACCCAACAGGGTGGAAACCCGGCGTACATCAGCCCGCAGTTCTGCAGCGAGATCGGTGTCTTGATGGGCAGTGTGAACCATAAATACTTACCTTCGGGATCTGGTTTGGCTCGTACACTGCGCTGGATACTGTGAGCCGGGTTACTAGTGTTTCCTACGGGATCTTACCCGCACCAGACTCGACCTCGGGAATACGTCTCAGATTTTGGCCTCACCGGATTGCTGCCTGGCTATCATGTCGGCCGACGGCGGCAGGACCACCTTCCCGGCGAATAGCCCGACCTCTGCGGTGCCCGGGCCCGCTACCAATTTCTCGTGCCTTCGCTGCCGCATTTCCTCGCGGGCTGCCGCGGCCTCAATTTTGGTCGGCGCACCAGTGGCGGGCTCGATCATGGATAGGACACTCCCGAGTGTGCCCGTTGCCCCCTTCGCGGAAACACCCTTCTGCACCAGCCGCGTGCCAGCCCAAACCGACCCGACAATCAGTGCAAGGCTTACTACTGCCGTCATCACGGATTCCATGCCCATGCGCTCAGGGTACGCCCCGGGATGAGCGCCGGACAGCCCGTAATTACCGGACCCAAGCCTTCCGCAAGACCTCCCAATGCGCGTCGGTCATGAGGCTTACGGGTGTCACGGACACCGAGGTGGCCCCGCCCCGGGAAGCCTCACGCAAAGCCGTTTCGAACCTTTCCGGGGAGATCGTGCCGTCATCGGACCAGAGCCCGATAGACAATGACATGCGGGAGCCCGCGCGGCGGGTCAGGGCTTCTGCGAGGTCCTTCGTCCGCGGCGAGCGCTCGGCATTAAGTCCTACGTACTCCCAAACGTGGAGCCGGTCGAGCTGCTTTAGCAAGAGGTCGTAATCGTGGCCGCTGTCGGAGCGGTCCGCCGACGGTGAATCCCGCGGCGAGCGCACATCCATCTCCAGCCGGACACCATAGGGTTCGACGGCGGCTGCCACCCTGCGCACGATGTCAGCCATGGCTTCGCTCCGCCAAGTGCTGATCCGGGCATCCGACTGGTCGATCCCGCCTTCATGGTTTCTGGGCCAGTCATCTTCTCCGGTGGTGGCTTTGAAGTCATCGAAGTCATCACTGCCAAAGGTGAAATCATCGAACATCAATTCCGTGAGATTCACCGCTGTGGGCCGGTACTTCTTCGCGACGGCGGCAGACAAGGAAGCCAAGCGGGCGCCGGCCTTGCCGTGCCGCAGGGACGACACACTGGCGAAGGCTTTGGATGGCTCACCAGCGATATTCCGACCGGCCAGGGAGGGGTCCTCACTCAGCGCACGGTCCAACAGGACATCGATCGTGAGGATCACATCCCGTTCCTTCCCGCTTTTCGCCAATGCTGAGATCGCCTCCCCCACGAAGTCCCGTCCAGTGCGGGAAACCTCATAAGAGGCCCAGCCGGCTTGGCCGGACCAGGGAAAGGCCGTCCAATCTGTGCGTCCGACGGAAATCGATACGGCGGTGGCGTCCACGGCTTCCAATCGTTCCGCCAGGTCCACAAGGGGTGAACGGTCCTCGTTGACGACGTCCTCAAACCCAAGATTCACCATGCGGTCCATCGGACGAACCTCCGTTTCTACTCCACACGCGGCGACACCCGTCAATGCAACGCCAAGGAGAACGGAGCCCACCAGGGCAGCACTTAGCCTGGCAAACAGCATCCTGGATCCGAAAGCCTTCATACCCCTGCCTCGTAGCGGGGGCCGGATTCTGTGGCAGTTACGGAAATGACGCCCGTCCGTTGCAACTTGTTCCAGACGGCAGGGCTGCCGCGGATCTCCTTGATGATTGCGCTGGCTAAAGCCAGGCCAACGAATACCGAATACAGGGGCCACAGGGGCAGCGTCCATAGAAAACGAAGGTCCTTCCATGAACGGTTGAGGCCAATGGAGAAGACAATTAGCGCCAGGGACACAAACAGTCCCAACCAGCCAAGAATGGCGAGGACTTCACCGGGTACCGGACCAGAACCAGCGAGGTACAGGAACGGCAGCACAGCCAAGATGGCAAGTTGCAGCACAGGGATCACCACCATGGTGATGGCGTTGAACAAAAGAAACATGCCAAACAGCCCGTAACGCCGCCGGCCCAGCATACCGATATGCATCCGGAGCGTCTGAAGCAGGCCCCGCGACCACCGCACGCGCTGCCGCCACAATCCGCCCATCGTTGACGGCGACTCGGCATAGACCAGGGCTGAGGGCTGGAACCTCACCCGGTAGCCGGCCTTGTAGACACGCCAAGTGAGCTCAAGATCCTCACCGAGCGTGTCCTCGTGAAAACCACCTACCAGTTGGACTACGTCACGGCGGAAGGCACCTATATTCCCGGAGACGATTGGCAGGCAATGCAGCAAGGACAAGGCCCTGCGGACCAGGCCTGTCCCGACGTGGCTTAGGACAGCAAGCATCATCGTTTGAACGCGATTCAGGTTAACCGGCCGGTCGTCGCCGCATACCGCTCCTACCTTGGTGTGATCAAAACCCTCCAGCATGCGCATCAGGGTGTCGGGGGCAAAAATGCCGTCGGCGTCGACAAACATCAGGATGTCTCCCTTGGCCTTGGCGATGCCATAGTTGAGCGCAGCTCCCTTCCCTGCGTTCGTTTGGGAGAGAAACCGGACCCGATCATATTGATCTGCAAGCCCTGCCATGATGCTGGCGGTGGAATCAGTGGAACCGTCGTCCACCAGAATCACTTCCAGGCGTAAATAGCGGCTGGCAAGTATCGACTCGACGCAACTGGTGATCACCACGGCCTCGTTATAGCCGGGCACGATCACAGAGACCAGGGGCCGGTCAGTGATGACGGAATAGCGATGCCTGGCGGAGTTGGAACGGTAAAGCCGGTTGAAATACAAGGCCAGTGGAACGTAGACGATTTTGACCACACCGAAACTGAGAATCAGCACGCCTCCAACCTGGACAAACGCCAGGGCAGCATCAAGAGGTGTCACGCACGCCTTCCGGTCAATCGACCGGCGACATATCGGCCCAGGACGTTCTCCAGGAGTTCGGGGGCGAACGCACTGTTTGCACCGAACCTCGCGTTGATCTCCAGTACCACCGGGCTTCCGTCCTGCAGGCGGCGCACGTCCACGTCGATGGGCCCTGTCAACCCGAGCGCGGTCACGGCTGAATCAGCCAATTGAGCAACGTCGGCACTCCCGGCTCCCTCGATCCTCCTGACGGACACGGCGTTACCCACGCGTCCCTCTTTGAGTTCTGTCTTCTCCAGCACCACCACAAGATCGTCCTGACCCGGCTCGGGCCTGTGGTGGAGGACCACGGGCGCGTACTCCGTTCCAGGCGCGAATCGTTGCACAATCCAGGAATCGTCCAAGGAGGACCAGACGTGGGCGGCGTTCCGGCCGCCGTCGGCAGCCTTTTCCAGTACCTGCACCCCGCGTCCGCCGCGCGAAATCCGAGGCTTGACCACCAGGGATCCCCCTAGCCGAGCCATCGCCTGATTGACAGAGGCGAAATCGCCGGGCAGCCCGAAATCCGGGACAGCAACGCCTGCATTGGCAAGGCATCCCATGGTGAGGAATTTGTCATTCGCGGTTCGAACGGGTGCGGGGTCCGCAATAAGGACCTCGACATTAGGAGCGAAGCCTTGCCTGGCTTCGGAAACCAGGACGAGTTCATCGCTGACGGTGGGCACCACAAGATCGATGGCATGGACGCCCGCGAGTCCCTGCAGTTCCCAGAGATAGTCGGGAGAGCTGGAGGCCGATACCAAGGAAAACATGTGAGCCGCGGAACCGTTCACTGCTTGCATATCAACGCCCAGGACCCAATGTCCCAGTTCTCTTAGCTGGCGCGCCAAGGAGGAGCCAGCTGGTCCTCCGACGCCTGTTACGAGTACCCGAACCATCAGAACTCCCCTACGGCAGAGCCAAGCAGCCGAACAGGTTCGAAACCCTCTGCGTATGTCGTCTTTACTTGCGAGCCCCTGAACGCTGCGAGGCTCCGTACTCTTTCTGCACTCATGTAAGGCTTGCCCTTTTGGTTCCGGTGCATGGCAACGGCGTGAATCTTTACGTCCACATACCCCGCGATATCCACGAAGACGCTGGGATCGAACTGCCGTGTGGATGAAGGACTCTCGAAGCACAGGATGGAGGAGTGCTGGCGGGCTGCCCGCATAGTCGCACTGTGTACGGCCTGATGGTCCTGGTGGTAATCGTTACGGGAATGGGTAATCACAACGTCGGGGCGAAAATCGCCCATCACGACCTCAATCGCCTGGACCATTTCATCCCCATGTTCGGCGAGGCTGGTGTCCGTAAAGTCGTGGACATGGACTTTGGAGGCGCCCATGAAATCCGAGCCTGACGCGGCTTCGGTCAAACGGATGGCACTGTCTCCACCCTTTCCCCCCGAGCTCATCACCATGGTTCGGACTTCATGGCCGGCATCGGCCAATTTGGCGAGGGTGGCACCGCAAGCCAATTCCAGATCGTCAGGGTGGGCTCCTATGGCCAGCACCCTTCGGGGCTGCGAGGCCACACCATGATGAATCCTGAAGGCGGGCGCGACAAGAAAGCCCACAATCAACCCGGCTCCTGCGAGCAGGACTACGATCTCAAGCCACGGGCGGTGCGCCGGCTCCATGGCGCATCCCACCAGTGACAGCAGCAACAGGGCGCCCAAACTTGCCATGGCCCATCGGAGGCCATGCGGCGAGCTGAACCTGCGCACGAACCAGTTTTGACCGATCGGGGCCAAAGCCCAAACCGCCGCCAACGCGCCCAGCAAGCCTGCAACGGCCAACAACGTTGCTTTCATATTTCCCCTAAATTGCACAGACAAAAGAGCGGCTGCCCTCTCGGGGCATTGCCTCTCAGTTAGTGGCCGGCGGAATAGGTTCGTGACGCTGCATCCGGCAGTGATTTGCTGTCAGTATTTGTGCACAAATTCACCCGCTGCGAGGCCACTCCCACTCAGGGAATATGTCAGGACACCGGCGCCCTTTTTACGCTTGGATTCGGCGGAAACCTGAAAATGGAGATCGCTCCGCCGTGCCGAAGCTGTGATGCAGGTGACGGCTGTCCGCCCCTCCATGGAGCAGGACCACCCTTCCGGAGCAAGCAGCGAACTCTCCTGGATCCGTGCATCCATTTCTACTGAGAACACGGCTTTGGCCGGCCCCAGGGACTGTGAGCCGCCGATCCCAAAATCCACCTCCATGGCCGTCATGCCGGAACCACGGTCCTTGGGTATCCGCACCGACGCTGTCACCGCCACAAGTGACGCGGGCAGGGCTGTTGCAGCTGGTGAGGCGGGGACGGGCGATGGAACAAACTGTTGAGGCGACGGCTGGGATTCCACGCCAGAAGGTGCCGGGGCAGCGACCAAGGGTTCGGGCGCGGCGGCGGACGGTTCAGACGCGACGTTCGACGGTGACGGCTCACCCGCAACTGGCGAACCGGGCAACGCCGGGCTTGGATTCGACGTGGGCACCGGAGCCGGGGTCCCGATGAAAGATTCCTGACGGGAGGAACTCGTTTCAACGGCCAACTGCTCCATGGGGACATCCGGCGTCAAGCGACCAACGATTCCCACCGCGCCTAGAGCGAGGCCCAATCCTGCCACCGCAACCATGGCCATTACCGCTGGTTGCCCAATAGCCGGCACCACTATCGCCGCCTTGATGGGGACCAGCCCTCCCAAGACACCCAGTCCGGCACCCTTAGCTGCCAAGGTGGCGAGAGGTATGCCGGTCACGAGCGGGATAAGCACAGCCCTCATGGTTCCCTGAACGTCCTTTAGTTCCGAGAGGGCAAGGGTGCATTTCGAGCAACCATTAAGGTGTTGACGCATCTTGCGTTCAGCAATCCTTGACAGTCCTCCTCGAATGAATGTACCGAGTTTCGATGCGAATCCAGCGCAGTCACTGTCCAGTGCTTCCGCCACGTGGGCTTGCAGGTATTGCCGCCTCAGGCCTTCCCGTGCCCGGAGCGCCAGTGCTGACACGGCATTCGCGGACAGACCCAGGAGTGGTGCCACCGCCGCTGGCTTCATTCTTTCCACGTCCAGATACCAAAGCACCGCCTGCCACCGCTCTGGAAGGGCGCGAAATGCCTTTGCAACCGTATGGGATTCGAAGGCTTTGACTACGGCATCGGGTTCCGGCATCGTACGGTCAAGAATGGCGTCGTCGCTACTGGGCAGCGACCGCCCGGCCTTCCGGTTCCGATGATGTGACAGGCGGGTGACAGTGGACAGCAGATAGGCCCTGAAGAAGTTGTCCGGCCCCCGTCCCGCAACGAGGCTCTGCAATACGGCTTGGAAAGCCTCGGCCACAACATCCTCGGCATCACTTGGATTGTCCACGTTTCGCCGGGCCACTGTGGACGCGACAGACACATGGCGTTCATACAGTTCATCGAATGCGGACATGTCACCGCCGCGCACCAACCCGATAAGATGACCATCGCTCTCAACTCCTGCGCTGGAAGCGTTGTCGGTACCTGTCCCGGATGCCATTTAAGGCACCCCCACAACATGAAAAATCGTGCCCATATAGACGGAGTGGGCATCCCTTGCAAGTCATGACGCGAATTTGTACAGAACGTTTATTAAAGAGAACCTCCTGCCCGTTTTCGTCATGAATCCCAACTCGGATGCACTAGTCGGATATGACATCGTTCCGGACAAAATCATTCGCTGAATGTACATTTTCCCGACACCTGTTGATGCGCAGATGGCAGACCACCAGTTATCAGCATGGTTGGCGGTTCCCCGCAGACTGGTTCCTGCCCGAGGTCCGCTCGGTGGTGACGTCGCTGGCTACACGGGCCAGTGTTCCACCTCCTACAGCAAGATCCTTGGGCGCGGCGCGAGCCCGGAACGGCGTTGGTATCAGTGAAACCATGACGGATTTCCGCGCCCTCTTCCTTGCAGCAGACCGGAACATGGACATCGAGGCTCTCCAATCCTTGGCTGAAGGATGGGCAGAGGCCGCCGAATCTGCACCGCCGATTTCGTGCACGGACGTTCAGACGGGGCTGGCCACGCAAGCCCATTTCCAGCGACGTATCCACGAACTCTCCACTTTTGGGGTGGCATGTTCCCACCCTTACGCTCTAGCGGTCCTGTCACTGCCCCAACCTCTTGAGAGCCGCGGCCATTGCTGGACCCTTCTGGCGCGGCTCGGAGAAACTGTTCAACGGCAGCTGCACGGGACAGGTGCTACGGCGATGTATAAGAACTCTGCTGTCCACGTGCTGTTGCCCCTCTCAGCAGGCAACCTTGGGCAACTCATGGAGTGCAGGACTGCCATGGAAAGCCTGGGTGAAGGAGCCCTCCGACCCGCGCGCATGCAGTTCTTCCCGTTGGCAAATTCCCCTTCAGAACCAGCGCCTCAGGATTACCTTCCCGAAGCAATGTGAGTGAAGCCTGTTGGTGCCGTCACGAACAGCGTCGAGCCGCCACTCACATGCGACGAGACACGCTTCCGCATTCGAAGGACTATCCAACACATGAAGAATCAGCTCCATCTAAAGTCCGCCTCTCTGGTGGCCGCACTACTGGCCGTCGTAGTGACAGCCTTCGGGCTCGCCTGGTCGGCAGGGCCAGCCAATGCTGCCGTGATCCCGGGTGCAGCGGTCACCATCAGCACGGATTCAGTAGTTACGAGCCAATGGGACCAAGTAAACCTGACCTGTCAGTGGTCCGTCCCTGACAACTCGCAACCGGGCGATACCTTCAACCTGCAGCTGCCACCAGAACTTCGCTGGTTTGGTGCCGCGTCATTTGATCTTGACAACGCCGACGGCGAAACAGTCGCCAAGGCGGCAGCCAACGATGCCGGACAAGTGGTCTTCACGTTGACCGACTTCGTGGCGGAACATCCCAACAATGTGGGTGGGACGTGTAATTTCAGCACGCAATATGCTGTGCAGCCGGGCACCGGCGAAACGACCGAACTGAACTTCACCGTGGGATCAACAGTGGTACGCGTGCCTGTCCGTGTCGACGGTCCATGCACCAAGGACTGCCATCCCGCTCCCCCTACTTCGGCGGGCAAGTCGATGTGGTGGGCCGACGCTCCGCAAACTGAACTTGAATCCATCTTTTACATGCCTCCAATGCCTTCAGAATCAAACGACGTCGTTGTGACGGACACGCCCGCCGCTGGCATGGAAATCGATTGCGACCACATCACTCCGCGCGTCGGCAGAGTTGTCAGCAGCTCCGGAAACATCACCGAACCAATGGACAACGAGCGATACCCCGCAACTGTTGAGTGCACTCCCCACGAAGCAACGGTGCGATGGACGGGCCTGCCAAAGGGTGAACGGGTGGAGCTGTTCGTCGTCACCAAAGTGACGGACAGGAAGCTCAACGTGTACACCAACAGCGGAACCGTAACCATTGCTGGTGAAGAAACCCCTGTCGGCGCCGAAACGCGGCGGACCCACGCTGACGGAACAGGCGACGGAACAGCAAGCCCCACGGCAACACCCACACCGACGCCGAGCCCCAGCACCGGAACGCCCACACCGACGGCAACACCCACGCCGACGCCCACCATCAGCACAGCAACACCCACACCCAGCGCCACAGCAACACCCACACCCAGCGCCACCGCAACACCCACGCCGACGGCAACCCCGTCACCGAGCCCGACCACCAGCACAGCAACACCCACACCGACGCCGACCACCAGCACAGCAACACCCACACCGACGCCGACCACCAGCACAGCAACACCCACACCCACACCCAGCACAGCAACACCCACGCCGACGGCAACCCCGACGCCGACCGCCAGCACGGCAACACCCAGGCCGAGCACAAGCACCGCGGTGCCTGTAGCGACCGACGAGCCCACTCCGCCCGCAGAAGTTACGGCGCCAGAACCCCTTGCTTCGACTGGCGCTCAAAGCCCGGCGTTCATCTTCGCAGCCGCCGCGCTGTTGGCCTTGGGATCGCTGCTCGCTTTCCTGGGCGCCCGGCGTTCGGCAAGTCGACAGCACTGACCAACCGACCGATGGGCCGTGCATTGGGTGCACGGCCCATCGGTGCCCTCCGGGAACGCACCCTTCCGGGAACGCACGCTTCCGGGAATGCACACCGGCGGCGCATAGTTGAGGAGATTGCAAAGCCGCCAACCGTGGCTCACATCTGCCGAGGAGAACCATGAACTCGCCCACCGCTGCAACAGACGCCCAGCTTGCCCGTTGGGAGCGGTTCCGAGCGTCTCGGAATGCAGCACTGGCCTCCGATCACGGCTGGCTGACGCTGACCTCGTTTCAGTGGCTCGAGCCGGAGCCCTCGGAAGTCGAGTTTGCTCCTGGGCTGTGGTCAACGGACGGCACGACTGCAACCCTCACAGCCACCAGAGGGGATGGCCTGACCCTCGTTGAGAGCGGAGAAAGCGTCGATGGCACAGTGACGGCGACCCTGCAGGATGAAGAGTCCCTCATGTGGGTGCAGTACGGCGGCGAGGACGGCAAACAGGTGGTGGTGGAGCTTGCGATGCGGGCGGATAAGTATGCCATCCGGACCAGGGACGCGGGCTCGCCCGTTTTTACGGACTTCGCTGGGGTTCCCACCTACGACTACAGCCCGGACTGGGTGATTCAGGGCCGGTTCGAACCCTATGACCAGCCGGTGGATGTACCCATCGGAACGGCCAACCCCTTGGTGGATGGCGTCCATCGCTCGGTCGGGGAAGTGGTGTTCCGGGTTCCCGGCGTTGCTCATGAAGTTCGCCTCCACGCCGAGGAAGAGAAACTCGGTGCCTTGAACGTGACGTTCCACGATGAGACCAACGGCGACACCACGGATGAATGGCGGAAGGTTTTCATCCCCCGCCCACGCCCGGATGGATCCGTGGTGATCGATTTCAACCGCGCCATCAACTACCCCAGCGCTTTTACCCCTTACGGCACCTGCCCCATGCCGGTCCGCGGAAATTCCATCGATGTCCGCGTTGAGGCTGGCGAAAAGATCCCTCAGGAGTAGAGCGCGGGGCGCCCGGACAGCGAAAGTGGCTACACGATGGCGGAGACGCCCGTTACGGCACGGCCCACGATCAACGAGTTGATCTCGTATGAGCCCTCATAGGTGAAGATGGCCTCGGCGTCGGCAAAGATCTTCGCGATTTTGTAGTCGGTGACGATGCCGTTTCCGCCCAGGATGGAGCGGCCCAAGGCCACGCTTTCACGCATCCGTGCACTGCAGTATGCCTTTGCCAGGGCCACCTGGGCCATGTCGGCACCGCCGTGCCGGACACCCTGCGCGTCCCGGGAAATGCCCTCCTGTAGTTGGGCGATCCGCACCATCATCCCCATGCTCGCCACGGCGTTGCCGAGCATATCTACCAGGTGCTGCTGGATCAGCTGGAACCTGGCAAGGGGTTTACCGAACTGCAGCCGTTCCACCGCATATTGCCGCGCGACATCGAAGGCTGCCAACTGCTGGCCGACCGCCTGCCAGGCAACCATGATCCGTGAGCCACGCAAGAGGTGGTTCGTATCCGAGAAACTGCTGATTCCGGCGAAACGGTCTGATTCCGCGACGTGGACGTCGTCGAAGAGAATGTCGGCGTTCTGCACAGTTCGGAGCGCGATCTTGTTCTCGATCCGGCTCCGGGTGATGCCTGGCAAGGAGGCGTCCACGATGAATGCCCGAACGGCGCCGTCGCTTTCGTCCTTGGCCCACACCAGCATGTAGTCGCAGAACGTCCCATTGCCGATCCAGCGCTTGGCGCCGTTGATCACCCAGTAATCGCCGCCGTCCGACGCCGCTCTTTCCACACGCCGGGCTGTGGTCTGCATGCCGCCCGCGACGTCGGACCCATGCTCTGGTTCGGTGAGCGCGAAGGCGCCTGTAGTGCGGAGGTTCGAGGCATCGTCGAGGTATTTGTCCTGTTGGGCGTCGCTGCCAAAGTCGTAGAGCGACTCAACGAAGAGATCGTGGTGGACCATGAAGAACGTCGCGATGGAGGTGTCCACGCGCGTCATCTCGGCTATGACCAGCCCGGCGAACAAATGTGTGTAACCGCGCTGGGCCGGAGCACTGAGGCGAAGGGCCGCGAGCTTGGGCAGGATCTGTTCGGGGAACTCGGCCTTGTCCCACCACTGCCCTGCGTAGGGGGCGATCTCGGAGGCAAGGAAGGAACGGAGCTCGTTGAGTTTCCGCTGTTCCTGGACGCTTAGGAGAGATTCAAAGTCGAAGAAGTCAGCCGTAGGCAGGTCCGCCACAGATGCTGGTACCTGACCCACCAAAGCCGCAGTAGTCGGCCCACCGCTGTAGTCGCCCATCATTTCAGACCCATGCGGATGGCGCCGTCCAGCCGGATCGTCTCGCCGTTCAGCATCGCATTCTCGACGATGTGTGCGGCTAGATTGGCGTATTCGGCCGCGCGGCCAAGCCGTGCAGGGTGAGGTACCTGCTGGCCGAGTGACTCCTGGGCAGCCTGCGGCAATCCGGCCATCATTGGGGTCTCGAAGATGCCGGGGGCAATAGTGGCAACCCGGATCAGCGAGCGGGCGAACTCGCGCGCCAAGGGCAATGTCATCGCCGCAACCGCACCTTTGGACGCGGCATAGGCAGGCTGGCCGATCTGCCCTTCGAAAGCGGCGACGGACGCCGTGTTGATAATGACTCCGCGTTCGGGGCCGCCCAATTCAGTGGAAACCGGCTCGCTTTCCACCATGGCCGCAGCTGCCAAACGGATGACGTTGAAGGTTCCGACGAGGTTGATCTGGATGACTTTGTTAAATGTCTCGAGCGGCAGAACACCCTCGCGGCCCAGGACCTTGCCCGGCGTCGCGATGCCGGCGCAGTTAACGACTATTCGCAGGGTTCCCAGTGAAGCAGCGGCGTCGACGGCGGCCTGGACCTGGGCTTCGTTGGTTACGTCGGCGGGGGCGAAGACGGCCCGCGGACCCGCATCGCCGCTGGCGGAACCTACCGCATTCGGGCCAACCGCCGAGCCAATGGCGTTCAACTCCGCCGCATAATCTTCCCCGGCAGAGTTTGGCAAGTCCACCAGCACCACCGACGCTCCGCCGTCGAACAAGCGTTTGGCGGTTGCCGCGCCCAAGCCTGACGCCCCGCCGGTGACCAGCGCGACCGTGCCCTTGATGTCCATCCATCCTCCTTGATGCAGACTCAAATCCGTTAATGCATGTTAACTGGAATTGTGATCGAGCGCACCCTGGGCCCCGGATAGGCTGTTCCCATGCCCACCGAAAGCAACCCCACCGGCCAGCAACCACCCACAGCGGAGGCAGCAGTGTGGGCGATTCGCGCAGACGAGGCCGCACGGTCCGTGACCCACGCTTTCGGCCGACGGCTGCTCTTCCTTCCGGGTACGCACATCGGCGCCGTCAGCATCCCCCCGCGGCGCTTCCGCAGCGTTTTCAACCCGTGGCATTACTGGTGGCAGGCGCACTACGTGGATTGCCTGGTGGACACCGGACGCCGCGAACTGGCCACCAAAACAAGGTTCGACGGCGACTCCCGCCCGAGCGCGGGACGACTCGCTTCCCGGCTGGTCACCACCATCCGGCTCCGGAACTTCTTCAGGTTCGTCAACAATTACTACGACGACATGGCCTGGCTGGCACTATCCACCCTTCGATTGGAACAACTGGCCGAGGAGACGCGGAAGCCAGGACGCCGCCGAAATGCGTACGTCCGCAGGAAGCTAACGCTGCAATTCGATTCGGCTTCCACGGACGACCTGGGCGGCGGAACGTTCTGGAGTACCAAGCGGGATTTCAAGAACACGCCCGCAACGGCGCCCGTGGCACTCTACTTCGCAAGAACAGATCGCCGCGAGCGGGCTCAAGCCCTGGTGAACTGGCTGAACAGCAAGCTCCTGCACCCGCAACGCGCCCTGTATTTGGATGGACTTCGCATACGGAATGGGGAGATCGTCCTTGAGGACGCGGTCTACACCTACAACCAAGGCCCAATCCTTGGGGCACTTCTGGAACTGGGCGGACAGGAGAACCTGGAGCGTGCCGCCCACTTGGTGGAAGCCGTTGCGAGGGAGCTCATCGTTCCCGGGACGCAGGTAATCCACGGCGATGGAACCGGGGATGGGGGCCTCTTTACCGGCATCCTGATCCGGTACCTGGCTCTCGCGGCCAGGGATCAGCGCCTGCCGGAAGCAACCCGCGAAACAGCCGGGGTCCTCGTTCTCAGCACAGCCGGGGCCTTCTGGGATGGCCGCCGGGAGTCCGGCGGTGATCCCAAAGAACCAATCGTCGTTTTCTCCTCCAGCCCACTGCGTCCGGCCACGGAGACGTATCCGGCGGGGGCCGCCGTCGAGCTTTCCACCCAACTGCAGGCATGGATGGCGCTGGAGGCCGCGGCCACGCTGGAAACGTAGCGCCGTAATTACGGCACGCAATAGTTCCGTAATTGTTGTGATCCTTATCACATAAGCCCTCCAGGCTTTGGAAGCATAGGTTTGCCTAACCTACGCTTTTCTCAGCGGGCTCCCCCAAACCTTCCCGCTCGTACGGACCAAGCCCCAAAACTTGGCACTCCGTGTCTTTGTTCGCAGAAAGAAGCCCTCATGAAGCTCTCGAAAAACGCGCTGGCGGGAATCGCCCTGCTCGCCTCCGCCGCCCTTGGCCTCACGGCCTGCGGTTCCAACGCCGGCACCCCCGCCGCCTCCGGTTCGCCGTCGTCAGATGCTGCTGCTTCCGGCGAAGGCATCACGGTGTACAACGCGCAGCATGAGAGCCTGACGAAGGAATGGGTGGATGCCTTCACCAAGGAAACGGGCATCAAGGTCACCATGCGGCAGGGCTCGGATACCGAACTGTCCAACCAGATCGTCCAGGAGGGTGCTGCTTCTCCGGCAGACGTCTTCCTGACGGAGAACTCCCCCGCAATGGCGCAGGTGGAGAACGCCGGACTCTTTGCCGACGTCGACAAGGCCACGTTGGACCAGGTTCCCGCCGAATTCCGGCCTTCCACGGGCAAGTGGACCGGCATCGCCGCCCGCTCCACCGTCCTGGTCTACGACAAGAACAAGATCAGCGAAGACAAGCTGCCCAAGTCCATGCTGGACTTGGCGAACCCTGAGTGGAAGGGCAAGTGGGCCGCTTCACCGTCGGGTGCTGACTTCCAGGCGATCGTCGCAGCACTGCTTGAGCTCAAGGGTGAAGCCGCCACGGAAGAATGGCTCAAGGGCATGAAGGAAAACTTCAAGGCCTACAAGGGCAACAGCACGGCCATGAAGGCCGTGAACGCCGGTGAAGTGGACGCCGCACTGATCTACCACTATTACTACTATGGCGACCAGGCCAAGACCGGCGAGAACTCCAAGAACGTCACGCCGTACTTCTTCAAGAACCAGGATCCGGGCGCGTTCCTCTCGGTCTCCGGCGGCGGTGTCCTGAAGTCGTCCAAAAAGGCAGCAGATGCCCAGGCCTTCCTGAAGTTCATCACGGGCAAGAAGGGCCAGGAAGTCCTCAAGACCGGTACCTCGTTCGAGTACGCCATCGCCTCGCAGGTAGCCGCCAATGACAAGCTTGTCCCGATCAAGGACCTGCAGGCGCCCACCGTTGACCCGGCCAAGCTGAACTCCACCAAGGTCACCGATCTGATGACCAAGGCAGGACTCCTGTAATTCTGTGACCACTGATCTATCGGCTCCCGACATTCCCCAGTCGGCAGGGAGCACGACGACGGCGGGCAAGGGCAAGCGCCCTCGCCCGCCATTCGGCGTTTCCACGGTGTCGTTGCTGGCAGTGTTGATTGCACTGTTTTCCCTGATGCCGCTGGGTTACGTCATCTTCATGACGGCAGCGACAGGCTGGGACACCGCCGTCGAACTCATTGTTCGCCCACGGGTTGGCGAACTGCTGTTGAACACCATCATGTTGACGGTCCTGACCGTGCCGTTGTGCCTCATTCTTGGGGTGGGCGGCGCTTGGCTGGTTGAGCGCACCAAGCTACGGGGAAGCCGTTGGTGGGCCGTGGCACTGGCTGCTCCGCTCGCCATTCCCGCCTTCGTGAACAGCTACGCATGGGTATCGGCCGTACCTTCCCTGCAGGGCATCTGGTCCGGCGTGCTGATAGCCACCCTGTCCTATTTCCCTTTGGTCTACATTCCCGCAGCCGCCACTCTGGGGCGGTTGGATCCGGCGATCGAACAATCCGCCGCGTCGCTTGGCCTGGGGTCCTGGGCCGTGTTCTTCCGGGTAGTGCTCCCGCAGCTTCGTATCGCAATGACCGGTGGTGGGTTGCTGGTGGCGTTGCACCTCCTTGCGGAGTATGGCGCTTTCGCGATGATCCGCTTTGATACCTTCACGACGGCGATCATGGTCCAGTTCCAGTCGACGTTCAACGGTGCCGCCGGAAACATGCTGGCCAGTGTCCTGGTCTTCCTCTGCCTTCTTCTTCTCCTCGCCGAAGTCAAGAGCCGTGGCACAGCCCGCTACGCGCGGATTGGTTCAGGCGCCCAGGCGAAAGCAACGCGGGCGCCCCTGGGCGGATACCAAGCTCCGGCGCAGCTCGCTTTGCTGGCCCTGACAGGGCTGGCGTTTGGGCTTCCTGTCTGGTTCGTCCTGCGCTGGCTTTCTGCCGGAGGCGCCGAGGTTTGGGCCGCCGACGAATTCCTGCCCGCGTTGCTGCAGACCCTCCTGTACGGGGCTGCCGGTGCCGCAGTTACCACGATCGTGGCTTTTCCCATGGCCTACCTGGCAGTGCGGCATCCCAGCTGGTTCAGCAAGATGCTTGAACTGTCCAACTACGTGACCAGCTCCCTGCCCGGAATCGTTGTGGGCCTCGCCTTCGTCACCGTCAGCATCCGCGCAGTTCCCGGCGTCTACCAAAGTGCCGGGGTGCTGGTGGCCGCCTATGTCCTGCTCTTCCTTCCCCGGGCGCTGGTCAACATCCGCTCCGGGCTGGCCCAGGCACCCAAAGAGCTCGACGAAGCCGCTCAATCCCTTGGCAAAACTCCGCTGGTGTCCTTTTTCAGGGTGACCTTGCGGCTGACGGCCCCGGCTGCGGCAGGTGGTGCTGCACTCGTCTTCCTGGCCATCGTCAACGAACTCACGGCCACCCTCCTTCTCTCGCCCAATGGAACCCGCACCCTGGCAACGGAGTTCTGGAGCAAGAGCAGCGAGATCGACTACGCAGGCGCTGCGCCCTATGCGCTGTTGATGATCCTGCTTTCCGCCCCGATGACCTACCTTCTTTTCCAACAGTCCAAGAAAGTTGCCGGACAGTGACCGAACAATCTCCCCCCAGGCTCCCGTCACCGCGCGTGGCGCCATCCATTGTGCCCACCACCAACACGCACTTGGACATCGCTGAGGTCACAAAGAATTTCGGTTCCCAGGCTGTGTTGAAGGGAGTCAATCTTTCCGTTGCAAAGGGCGGAACTACCGCCATTGTTGGCCCTTCCGGCTCCGGGAAAACCACGCTGCTTCGCTTGATCGCAGGTTTCGAGCACCCAGACACCGGCACTATTTCGCTGAACGGCTCAACGGTTGCGGGCAATGGCGTGTGGTTTCCTGCGCACAAACGGCACGTGGGATACGTCGCCCAGGATGGGGCTCTTTTCCCGCATTTGACCGTGGGACAGAACGTCGCCTTTGGGCTGGATGCGGGAAAGCTCGACGGCGGACGGCGGGCTGTAGCGTCCCGCGTCCAGGAGCTGCTCGAAATGGTGTCGCTGGATGCGTCCATGGCAAAGCGGCGGCCGCACCAGTTGTCCGGCGGGCAGCAACAGCGCGTCGCCCTGGCGCGTGCCCTGGCCCGCGAACCCGAGCTCATGTTGTTGGACGAGCCGTTCTCCGCACTCGACGCCGGACTCCGGGTAGCTACCCGGCGGGCAGTGGCTAACGTGCTCAACGCGGCCGGCGTTACAACCATCCTCGTAACCCACGACCAAGCCGAAGCCCTTTCCTTTGCCGACCAGGTAGCCATCATGCGCGGAGGCAAGCTGGCACAAATTGGCAACCCCTTTGTGGTCTACACCCGCCCAGCAGACCGCGCCACGGCCGAATTCCTCGGCGACGCCGTGATCCTGGACGCGTGGATGGAAGGGTCCCTGGCCACGTGTTCCCTGGGCGGGATTCCTGTCCGCCGGCCACCAGCACAGGGCAAAGTGCAGCTCATGCTCCGCCCGGAGCAAATACGCATCGCACCCGACGGCCCGATCCGGGGCGTCGTTGTGGATACGGACTACTTCGGTCCCGAAACGACCGTCCGAATAAGGCTCGCCGCTTACACCGCGGCGGACGGCGTCCTATCCGGAAATGGCCACCGCTACCCCGGCGGCGGCGAGATCATCACCATCCGGCACTGGAACGCGTCCATCACCAAGCCCGGCACGGAGCTCAGCCTTCGCGTCGTGGGCGAAGGCGTGGCGTTCGCGCCCGAAGCCTGACTACCTGGGCTCGGAAGCGGGGCGCTTCTTCTGCGGGTACGGGGCCTCGTGCCGGGCAAGCATCTCCACAAAACCAGCGATTTTCCTCTCCCGCGTGTCTGCCCTTTTGACAAGGTTGGTCCGGTGGATGAGGGCGAAACGGTTCTGGGACGTCAGGACGTCGAACATGGCCTGCGCCTCCGGAACAGCAGCGATGGCAGCTGCGAGATCATCAGGAACCACAGAATCGGCGGGTCCGGCATACGCAGCTTCCCAGCGCCCATCGGCTTTGGCGGCGTCGACGGCGGCCCACCCGGCTGCTGTCATCCTTCCTTCCTGGTCCAAGCGCGTAATGTGCCCGACGTTGCGCGCTGACCAGATGCTCCGGCGGCCCCGGGGTGTCATGCGCTGGAAGTAGCTTTCGGCGTCGCGGCTTTTCGATTGGCCGTCGATCCAGCCGAAACACAGCGCCTCGTCCAACGCGGCGTCGTAGTCCAACTCCGTGACGTTCCCGCCCTTCTTGTGAAGGACCAGCCACACGCCAGGACTGTCGGCAGCATGTTCTTCAAGCCACGCCCGCCATGCGGCCGCGTCCTTGACGATCAATTCTTCGAGCTCAATGGGCATGGATTCATTCTGCGGCAAACCGGACGGCATAGGCTGGAGGCCAGAAGCCGGAGTGCCAGCAGAACCCGGAGTGCCAGTGAAGCCAGCCCAGGAGGACCCATGTTGCGAGCCCGCCCCATTCACTTCACCTCCCGCCCGCATCAGTGGACTGAACTGCTGGAAGCACTGGGCCTGGTCAACACAGTCAAGGATGGCGACTGGTTGGAGTTCGATGCCGGCTCGGGTCGGCTGGCGCTGCACCGCGTGGAACACACGCAGGCGATGAGCGGCATAACGCAGGACGGCGTCACGATCTTTGGCGTCGAGGTTGGAGTGCTGGAAGAGTTCGCCCGGCGAACACAGGAGGACGGGACCATCGCAGAAGTCACCGAGGCCTCGCATGGGCAGACCGTGCAGATAACTGCCCGGGATGGCTTCACGTTCCTGGCGGACCCCGCCCGGCGCGCCGGGGATGGCACCTGGGCGACGTCGGACAAAGCCGACCCGGCCCTTGCCGTGGTAGCTACGTGGGTGAGTCCCGGCGTCGACGACTCCGCGCAGGAGCTCCGCAACATCGGCGCCCGCCCGCGGACGTCGGATGACGAATCGGCGACGTTCACCGCCAAAAACGGCGGGATCCTGCGCGTGATCCACGGTCCGGCGGCGGAGTCCGGCGATCTCTCTTTTGAATACGACGGCGATCTGGAACCGCTGCTGCACAGGCTCAATGGAGCAGGGGTTGAGGCCCGGATCAGCGAGGGTGTCCTGTACGTCGCCAACCCGGATTCGGTGGGCGGCTCGGCACCGGCGTCAATCGTGGTGGAACGACCGCGGGCCTGAAAGCGCGGCACGAAAAGTCGTTGCCTTTGCCCCCCTCCGAGCCTAGTATCAAATGGCTGGGAAGGATGGGGGAATGCAGTACGCGCGCCCCGAAGCTCAGCCGGGACGAAATTTTCGGCGTTTGGGGCCGAGAACGTGAACGCCCGCAAAGGGCGATTCGTCCTGAACCATCACTACCACCCGCATGCATCACGCATCTTCGCAGCCGGCGACGTATGCCCGGCAGCGCCATCGCTCCACGGTCTCGGGGCGGTAACTCATCACAGAAGGCAGCTTAAGCAAACGGGCTGCCCAAAACCCGGGGGAATGTCGCGGCTCCGGATAACCCCGTCCGGGCCGTACGGTTTCACTAGAAATCAGGCACCCTAATGAGAAACAAGAAACTCACCTCGATCGGCGCAGCCGCAGCCTGTCTGGCTTTGGTCCTCTCAGCAACTGCCGCCCAAGCCAACCTCACCGGAAGCCCCTTTGACGCGGCCGACGGAAACCTGGTCCTGAATGACGAAACGCAAGATTGGGCCACTGCCCCCATCAGTTGCGTTGCTCCTATCTCAGGTTGCGGAATCGACCTGGCGACGGGCCAGAACGATAATTCGTTCGGCCAGGGCACCAAGGAGGACACAGAAGTCCCGGCTGTGGTCACCGGCTCCATCCCGAATAACAAGAGCGATCTGCTCCGCTTCTACGCCTATTTGAAGACCGAATCCAACGGCAAGGACTACGCCTACTTGGCATGGGAACGGGTCCAGGAGCCTACGGGCACCACCAACATGGACTTCGAGTTCAACAAGAGCACCGCTGTTTCGGCCAATGGTGTGACTCCGGTCCGGACCGCTGGTGACGTCCTGATCAAGTACGACCTCTCGCAGGGCGGCACAAGCCCGACTCTGGGCTTCCACCGGTGGGTCGCCACCGGATCCAAGTCCCTCTGCGACTCCGCAAACAGCACTCCGTGCTGGGGTCCCGTACAGCCCTTGACCGGCAACTTCGAGGGATCCATCAACGATCCTGCCAACAACCCACCGTCCGGTACGGTAGTTGACCCGATCGCCCCGAATGCACCCCGCAACCTCTCTGCCCGCACCTTCGGCGAGGCCGCCATCAACCTGACCGATGCCGGCATCATCCCGGCCGGTTCATGCGAAACCTTCAGCGGAGCCTACCTGAAGAGCCGGTCCTCCGACTCCTTCACTGCGGCTTTGAAGGACTTCATTGCACCTGTGCCGCTGAACTTCAGCAAGTGCGGTTCCATCAAGATCCATAAGGTCACCGTAGGCGGCGACGGAACGTTCGGCTACACCACCACTGGTGGGCTGACGCCGTCGACCTTCAGCCTGAGCAACGGCGGAACCCGTGACTACGGCACCTCGGTGGCGGCGGGAAACTATAGCGTCACTGAAAGCACCTTGCCCTCGGGCTGGACGCTGACGGACCTGCAATGCACCTCATCCGGAACAGGCACGTCCACAAGCCGCAGCGGAGCAACTGTGAACATCGTCCTGGGCTTCCAGGGCAGTGTTGACTGCACCTACACCAACACGGCAAAGGGAACCATCAACGTCCACAAGAGGGACGACGGAACAGGCAGCGGAGCATCGCTGGCCGGTGCCGTCTTCACACTGTTCAACAACGCTGCCCCGCTTGAAACGCGTGGAGCGGAAGACACCACTACAGGAGTCACCTGCACCACGGATGCCAGCGGAAACTGCTCCTTCACGGACGTGTTGGCTGGTGAGTACTGGGTTGTTGAAACCACCACGCCTGCGGGCTATGACACAGCGGCGGACCAACGGGCAACAGTTGGAGCTGGCGGTACCGTCAGTCTGACCTTTACCGATCCCCGTGACTTCAGGATTATCGTGCTTGTCTGCAAGTCCGCGGACAACTCGCTGTATCCGAGCACAGTAACGGTCGACGGCGTCGACCTCACCTCGCTGGGTACAGCCCCGGCAGGCTTCACCGCCGCACAGGTTTGCGCCCTCGGTGGCGCTGCCTACGACGACAAGAAGGTCGGCGACCACCCGGCCAACGTGAACATCCCTCAGTAACAGGAGCGGATATCCCGGCCGATCCAAGGCCATCATTCACCTAAACCAGGAAGCACCCCCACTGCGGCGGGGGTGCTTCCGTGCGGGGGGCAGGAATTTAGTCCGCCAATGCCCCATCACAGAGCCGGCTGACAACCTCGGTGAGCATGGTGAGCCCGGCCACGATGTCTTCGTCCGTCGTGTATTCGTGCTCGTTGTGGGAGATGCCGTCCACGCTGGGCACGAACAGCATCACGGTGGGGACGAGGTCCTTCATGTTGGTGGAGTCGTGTCCGGCCAGGGTCATGACTTCTTTGTTGGACAGCCCCAGGTCGGCGGCGACTTTGGCGGCCAGCTCCACTCCTTCGGGCTGGTACGGAGTCACGGCCCAGGAGTGCGAGTGGTGCTTCTCCACCGAGACGTTGGCTAGCCGTTCGATTTCCGTGATGCGGGCATGCAGAAGGGCGTCGGCCTCGGCAAGGACGGCTTCGTCGGCGCTGCGCAGGTCCAGGAGCAGGTTCACGCGGGAAGGCACCACTACGGGCGAGTTCGGGTAGACGTTGAGCTGGCCCACGGACGTGTGGAGTACACCGGGAAAACGATCCGCGAGTTCGCGCGCGGCGACCACCAGCATGGAAGCACCCAGGAGGGCATCCTTGCGATCCGCAATCACGGTGGAACCGGTATGCGCCTGCTCGCCATGGACCACGAACTCGTACTTGTTCGCTGCCCAGTTTGAACTGACAAGGCCGATTGTGATGCCTTCGCGCTCCATGCTGCGGCCCTGCTCGATGTGGATCTCGGCGCAGAAAGCAGCCTCCGGCCCTTCAAAGGTTCCGCGGCAACCGATAGCGTCCAGGGCGTCGCGCACCGTAATCCCGGCAGCGTCCTTGGTGTTGAGCGCGTCTTCCAGTTCCAGCTTCCCCGTGTAGACGGACGAGCCCATCATGGAGGGCTTGAAGCGGCTGCCTTCCTCGTTGAACCAGTTGACGACGGCGAGATTGAACCTGGGCGCTGCGGCGCCGGCTTCCCAGCGCGCAGCCAAGCGGAACGCGGCGTGGGCAGCCGCGAGGACGCCGTACGCGCCGTCGTAACGTCCCGCCGTCGGCTGTGAATCCATGTGCGAACCGACCACCACGAAGGGCGCACCGGGTACAGCCTCGTAGAGGCCCCACTGGTTGCCGGCATGGTCGAACTTGACTGTGAAGCCGCGGTCTTCCAGGAGTCCTGCCAGCCAGCGCCGCTGTTCGCCGTCGGGAATGGTCGCGGCTTGGCGGTCCACGCCGCCGTTCTCCGTGGCGCCGAACGCGCTCATAGTCCGGAAGTCCTGCACGAAGGCGGTGTCCTGGGCGGTGAAACGTGTGGTGGTTGTCATGGTCTCCCCTATTAACGGTGGGCCGCGAAGGAACTTTCAGGGGAAAGTTCGGCGTGGAAGTCGGTTGATTCGTACGTAAAGCGGCCTCCGACGGCGGTGGCCAGGACCTGCAGTTCGCTGATGTTGGGTGCGTCCAAGGGCGAGGCGGATAGGACAACGAAGTCGGCAAGTTTGCCCGGCTCAAGGGTCCCTTTTCCGGCAAGCGTCCCAGTGGCTGCCGCGGCGCCGCTGGTGTAGGCGGCCAGTGCCTGCTGCGGGGTGAGGCGTTCCGCGAGGTTTCCAAAAACGGCCCCCGATTCGGTCCGGCGGTCGATGAACGCCTGCATTCCGCGGAGAACGTTTCCGTCGGCGACCGGCCGGTCCGAGCTTCCCGCAAGCGTCACGCCGGCTTCCAGGAAACTGGCCGCACGGTACGCCCACGGCAAGCGGTCCGGTCCGAGGGAAGCGGTCATCCCGTCCCCGCCATCGCGGAAGAAACTTGCCTGCGGCGTCACGGCGATTCCGGCGTCCGCGAGCCTGGCCAACTGCTCAGGACGCGTCATGGAGGCGTGCTCGATCCTGTTGGGCAGGCGACGCGGCCCATACATGGCCTGGCAATCCGTGATGATGTCCACGGCGAGGTCGATCGCCCGGTCACCGATGGCGTGGGCCGCGATGGACCAGCCCGCGGCGTAGGCGGCCTCGATGCGTTCGCGCAGCTGGGCGGGATCGGCCTGGAAGTAGCCAACGTTGCCGGTGTTGTCCCGGTGTCCGTGGCTGCAGAACTCATGGCTCACGGCAGCGGTTTCGCCCAAAAGCGATCCATCCAGGAAGACCTTCGCGGGGCCAAGTGACAGGTACTCGTTCCCGAATCCGCTGGTGATCCCGAGGTCCAGCCCCGCAGGTGCAACTCCAGGGCTGTCCGAGGAATGCCCGTCCAATCCGTGCAGCACATCCAACACCGGCATCACCTGTGCACGGGCGTGCAACCGGCCGTTGGCGGCAGCGCGCTGGTAGGCGGCGAGCTCGGCCGGGCTGTGCCCGATCCAGCCCCCGCCCACCCCGGCTTCGGTGAAACTCGTGATGCCCTCGGAAGCGTAGTACAGGGTGGCCCGTTCAAGAGCGTCCTCGATGTCGTCCAACGAATACGGCAGGATCAGCTGCTGGATCAGTTCCTGTGCCGTCTCCTGGACGAGTCCGGTGGGACGTCCCGCGGCGTCGCGGACTATCGCTCCGCCGTCGGGATCGGGGAACGACGGCGACTCGGCACCTGCCAGCCGCAGCGCGGCAGTGTTGACCACGGCCATGTGCCCGGAGTTGTGCCGCATGAACAGCGGCCGCTCCCCCGTGATGCGGTCCAGCTCGGCGATGTCCGGGAAGGAACCGCCGTGCTGGGTCTGGCTGAAGCCGGTGGCGAAAAGCCAGGACTCATCTTCGGCCCCGTCGCTGGTCACAGCACCGCGGAGAAGCTCATACAGCTCGTCCAAACCACGGGCACCGGACACGTCCAGTTCCGCGAGCCCCAGCCCGAACCACGTCGTGTGGCAATGGGCATCGATGAAGCCGGGAGTGACGGTGGCGCCGCCAAGGTCCAAAACCTCGCGGGCATCCAACCCGTCCAGGTCCTCGTCGAGGCCCACGATGCGTCCCTGCCAGATGCCCAGCGAACTGGCTATAGGACGGGCCGGATCCATCGTGATGATGTCTGCGTTCCGCAGCAGGAGATCAAGTTTCATGATGTGTCTAGCGGTGGGACGTGGTGACGGACTTGATGCGCGTGTAGTCCTCAAGGCCGTACACGGACAGATCCTTGCCGGTGCCCGAGTGCTTGAAGCCACCGTGCGGGGCCTCGGCCGGAATCACCTGATGGCAGTTGATCCACACAGCACCGAAATCAAGCTCGTTGGAAACACGGGTCACCACGCCATGGTTCTCGGACCAGACGCTGGACGCGAGGGCGTACTTGGTGCCGTTGGCGAGTTCGATTGCTTCTTCCTCCGTGGCGAACGGCTGGACCGTCAACACGGGGCCGAAGATCTCGTCGCACACCACTTCGTCAGTCTGGAACACACCGTCGATGACCGTGGGTTCAAAATGGAAGCCGGTTCCGGTGCGCTTGCCGCCGGAAAGGACCCTGGCGTTGGCCGGGAGGCGGGACATGAAGCCCTCCACACGCTCCAGCTGTGCGGCACTGTTGAGCGGGCCGAGATCCGCATCGGAACCGCCCACCTTCAGCGCCGAAGCAGCGTCGGCCAGTGCTGCCGCGAACTCCGTGTGGATGTCCTGGTGGACCAGCACCCGAGTCACGGCGGTGCAGTCCTGCCCGGCATTGAAGAAAGCAGCCAAGGCGATCTCGCCGGCGGTGCGCTGGATATCGACGTCGGCAAACACCACTGCGGGTGCCTTGCCGCCAAGCTCCAGATGGACGTCCTTGAGCGTCTTGGCCGCAGCGGACATGACCTGCGCACCGGCACGGGTGGAACCGGTGATGGAGACCATCTCCGGGATGTCGTGCTCCACCATCGCAGCGCCGGCTTCACGCCCGCCACAGACGACGTTCACAACGCCGGCCGGGTAGACCTGCTGCGCCAGTTCGCCCAGAATCACAGTGGACCAAGGAGTCGTGTCTGCAGGCTTAAGGACCAGGGTGTTGCCCGCGGCAAGAGCCGGACCAATCTTCCAGATGGCCATCATGAACGGGTAATTCCACGGCGTGATCTGCGCGACCACGCCAATGGGCTCGCGGCGGATCGTCGAAGAGAAACCTTCCACGTACTCCGTCTGGGCAGTTCCGGAAACCACCCGGCACGCTCCGGCGAAGAAGCGCAACTGGTCGGCGCCGCGCAGGATTTCGAGCTCCTTGGTAAGGGCGGAAGGTTTGCCGGTGCAGGCAACCTCGGCCTCGAGGAGCCGGTCAACATTCGCCTCGATGAGGTCGGCCAACTGCAACAGCAGCGACTGCCGCGTACCCGGCGTCGTGCGCTTGTAGCTCTTGAAAGCTGCGGCAGCGGCTTGGAAGGCGGCGTCGACGGCGGCAGCGTCGCTGTCCGGCGCGTTGCCGATCTGCTGGCCCGTGGCGGGGTCGAAGAACGGCAGGCTGGCCGCGGCGTCAACAGACTCGCCGTTGATGATGTTCTGAAGCTGGATCACAGTGAGGGCTCCGGTCAGTTTGTTGAAGTCTTGGGGGAACGCGTGGTGGGGTCCTGCGGCAGGTGCAGCAGGGCCGGGAGACCGGAATCGACGGCCCGGCGGAATGCGGCTGCGAAGTCTTCCGTGCGGTCCACGCGCTCGCCGTAACCGCCGTAAGAACGGGCGAGTGCGGCGAAGTCCGGGTTGGTCATGTGCGTGCCCGAAGGGCGGTCCGGGTAGTGCGCTTCCTGGTGCTCGCGGATGGTGGCGAAAATGCCGTTGTCCACCACCAGGACGATGAACTTGGCACCGTAGCCCATGGCCGTGGCGATTTCCTGGCCGTTCATCATGAAGCAGCCATCACCGGCAACGGAGATGACCTGGCGCCCGGGGTATGCAAGGGATGCTGCCACGGCTGCGGGGATTCCCATTCCCATGGCACCGTTGCGGGGTGCGGCCAGCGAATCGGCCGAGTTGTGGTCCAGGTAGCGTGCGGGCCACAGGGCGTGGTTCCCGGCGCCGAAGGTGAGGACGGCGTCGGCGTCCATTTCCTTCTTGAGGACCTCCATGGCGACGCCCAGATCGACGCCGATCCCGCCGTCGGGCTGCGGCGTGGAGAACGCGAGCTGGTCGGCGCGGGCGCTGGCAAACCAGCCTTCCGCACGTTCGCCGGCGGTGTTCGTGGCGGCCAGCGCGCTGGCGAATGCCGTCACGTCGGCAATGATGTGCTGGTCCACCCGGCCAAAGTGGCCCAGGAGGTTGGCGTCGGCGTTGACCACCACGGTCTCGGCGTCGAGTCCGCGTTTGTAGCCATCGGAGAGGACGTCGCCGCGGACGCAACCCACAAAGACGAGGAGGTCGGCGTCGTCGAGGCGTTCAGCGTTGGCGTCGCTGCGGCCGTACCCCAGGAAGCCGGCGTAGGCGTCGCTCCGGTGCGGGACGGCGTCGTAAGCACGGAAGTCGGCCACCACCGGGACGCTGTTGCGGCTTGCCCACGCGGCCAACTGCTCCCCGGACTCCTGAGTCCAGCCTTCGCCGCCGACGACGACGAGCGGCTTGCGTGCGGTGCTGAGCTTTTGGTTCAGCTCGTCCAGGTCCGCGGCAACCGGCTCGGGACGGGCACCCTTGCGCGGCTCCACCGTGGCGTCCGGGACGACGTGCACCAGCACGTCCTCCGGGAGGCCGATCACTACCGGGCCGGGGCGTCCGCTGAGGGCCGTGAAGATGGCGTCGTCCACCACGCGGGCGGCGGAAGCGGCGTCGTCGAGCGTTACGACTTTCTTGGCGGTGCTGCCGAACCAGGCGTTGATGTCGAACTCCTGGAAGGACTCACGGCCGCGGTCGGCAACCGGGATCAGTCCAACGAACAGGATCAGCGGCGTGGCGTCCTGATGGGCTGTGTGGATGGCGATGAAGGCATTTGCAGCACCCGGTCCACGGGTCACCATCGCTACACCGGGAAGCCCGGTCAGGCGGCCTTCGGCGAGTGCCATGAATCCCGCGCCGCCTTCCTGGCGGGCCACCACGTTCTGGATCGGCGAGCCGTGCAGGCCGTCAAGGACGTCCAGGAAGCTCTCGCCCGGGACGGTGTAGACGCGCTTGACGCCTGCCCGTTCGAGTTGGCCAACAATCAGATGGCCAGCCGTGGTTGTGCTCAATGCTTCATTCCTTCTTCTTCGATGGAAAGGCGTGGGAGGAACAGGCCGGACAGCGCGGTCAATGCCGAGACGACAAGCAGGATGATGGCGCCCGGCCAGAAGGAGTTATTGGCTGCCACAAGCGCGGTGGCGATCAGCGGCACGAAACCGGAGATGACACCCGCCGTGTTGGACGTGATGGCGACGCCGGTGTAGCGGACCTTCGTGGCGAACAGCGCGGTCAGCGCGGTGCCGGAGACTGCGTACGGGATGGAAAGGACGGCGACGCCGATCATCATGCCCAGGACCACCAGAACGGGGTTGCGGGAGTCGATCGCCAGGAAGACAGGAACTGCAATAAGTGCAGAGGCCACACCGCCCCAAAGGATGACTTTGCTGGCGCCGAACTTTTCACCCAGGCGGCCTGCCCAGATCAGGGCGCCGATTTCGAGGGCTGCGGCCAGCAGGGTTCCCAGGAGCAGGAGTTCGGAGGGCAGCTTGAGGACCTTGGTGCCGTAGAAGACCACGAAGCTGGTGATGAGGTAGAAACCGCCGATGCCGAGCAGTGCCGAGCACATGCCCACCAGGATCTGGCGCCAGCTGTTCTTCAGGACGCCGCGGATGGGAGCATGTTCCGTTTCGCCGGACTCCATGAGGGCTTCAAATTCCGGGGATTCACTGAGGCGGCTGCGGATCCACAACGAGATAGCCAGAAGCGGGATGGCGGCAATGAAGGGGATGCGCCAGCCCCAGGCGTCAAAGTTGGTCTGGCCTACCAGGAACAGCATGCCGAAGAAGCCACCGGAGGACAGGATGGTACCGATCGGGGAACCGATCTGTGGAAGCGCGGCGTAGCGTGCACGCTTTTCCACCGGCGCATTTTCGACGGCGATAATCACCGCCCCGCTCCACTCGCCACCGACGGCGAGGCCCTGGACGATGCGCAAGGCAACCAGCAGGATGGGGGCGGCCAGGCCGATGGTCATGTAGTTCGGCAGCAGGCCGATGAGCCCGGTGACAATGCCAATGCCCACGATCGTGACCATGAGGATCTTCTTGCGGCCCACCTTGTCACCGAGGGCGCCGAAGATGAAGCCGCCGATCGGGCGGGCCACGAAGCCAACGGCGAGTGTGGCGAAGGAGCCCATGGCAGCGACGAAGGGATCCTGGGATACGAAGAACTGTGCGTTGAACACCAAAGCAGCGGCTGTGGTGAAAAGGAAGAAGTCGTACCATTCCAGCGCAGTGCCCACGAGGGCAGCCAGGGCCACCTTCTTGGTGACGCTTTCATCGACGATGCGTACTGCCGTGGGACTGGCGTCCGTGGCTCCGCTGACGGTGCTTGCCATTGTTGCTCCATGAGTGCGAACGGGACCGGACGTTGGGGATGCCCGGGCAATTTTTGTGTGACTCGTTCCATAGTGCCAGTAGTTTTTCCCAAAAAGACTAGCAATCCACCACGGAATCATGCCGCTAGAATGTGTGAATGCACAATTCTGAAACCTCGGGGCATGCCGTTCGTTGGACTGAGCTGGTGGACCAGCTTGAAGGCCGGCTGGACACTCTGGCGCAGGCCTTCACCACCAGGGTCCGTGAGATCCCGGAGTACGGCGAAAGCCAGGTGACGGTCCAGGAAATCCAGGAGACCGCACGCGAGACCTTCCGGCGCCTGATCAGCGGCCTCAGGAACGGGCGTATCGACAGCCAGGATGGCCTGCTCGACTTCGCTTCCGACCTCGGATCCAAGCGGGCCAGGGCCGGGATCCCGCCGGAGTCCCTGACCTCAGCTGTCCGCCTGGACTTCAGCATCCTCTGGGCTGAACTGCTGGAGATCGCGCACACCGAGGACGCCGCACTGCTGGCTACCCGCGTGGATCAGGTGTGGCGCGTCGTAGATGAATTCGCAACCCGCACGCACACGAGCTACCTGACCGAACGCGTCAGGATGGCCCAGGAAGAATCGAGCATTCAACGCGAGTTCATTGCCCGCCTGTTCAACCAGAGCACGCCGTCCCAGGAGACCTCCGCGCAGGTTGCTTCGGCCTTGGGTATCAACCCCGAATCACGCTTTGCACTGGTAGCCGCGAGCGGCGATCCAGGCGCACGGCTGCGCGCAGCGGCATCCCAATTCGGATCAGGCCAGCACACCCGGCAACGCTTGTTCCTCCATGAATCCGGCGGCAACACCTACGTTTTCTGGGCCTTGCCTGCACGGCGGACACGTGGTCCCGAATCCCGAAGCGAGGCGCACGGAACCGAAACCGACGCGCAACAGCTGCCTCCCGGCGTCGTCAATGTCCCGTGCGGCTACGTTCCCGAAGTCCTTGGCCTTCGTTCCCTTCCCGCGGCCGCCCGCACGGCCGAGAGCCTCGCCGCTTTGCTGCGACCCCGGGATTCCGGTCCGTTGTCAGCCGATTCCGCGTGGGCCCGGTTGGCCCAGCAAAACCTGCAGGACGCCGGCCTGGACCTCGCCGCCGAACTTGAAGAGGCCCTGGCGGAGTGCCGGGGCGGCGAGCGCGAGCGCCTGCTGGAAACGGTCCGGAACTACCTGGCCACCGGCAACGTCACGGTAACGTCCGAGCAACTCTTCTGCCACCGGAACACCATCCTCAACCGACTCAACCGCTTTCAGGAGCTGACCGGGATCGACCTCGCCGTTCCCGCGAAGACGGCGCGGCTGGTGGTGGCGTGGGCCTAAGTGAGGAGGTGCCGCCGTCGGGAGTTGATGCCGAGCGTTGGTGCATCGCTCCGCTGTGTGTTTTCACATTCCCAGCCGCGTTTTGATGGAAGTAATGCCATTGATGGTGTGATCGGGCACACACCATAGTTGTAGCTACTTTGCACCGGACATTCGTCCCCGCACCCCATCCGGAGAATCAGATGGCCCCCACGGTAGATACTTCCTCCGCATCCACAGCCAGGTTGGACCTGACCAAGATGCGCAAGATTGCCCTTGCCAGCGTTATTGGCACCACCGTCGAGTGGTACGACCTTTTCGTCTTCGGGACGGCGTCGGCCCTCGTCTTCAACAAGATCTTCTTCCCCAGCTTCGATCCGATCGTCGGCACCATGCTGGCCTTCGGCACTTTCGCTTCCGCCTACATTGCCCGCATGGTGGGCGCCATCATCTTTGGTCACTTCGGCGACCGGCTGGGACGCAAATCCATGCTCCTGGTTTCGCTGCTGACCATGGGAGCGGCAACGTTCGCCATCGGCCTGCTGCCTGACTACAACAGCATCGGCATTATGGCCCCGTTGTTGCTTCTTCTTCTCCGCGTCATCCAGGGCCTGGCCCTCGGCGGCGAATGGGGCGGTGCGGTGCTCATGACGGTTGAACATGCACCTCCCACCCGGCGTGGTTTCTACGGTTCCCTGGTGCAGGTTGGCGTGCCCGCCGGTACGTTGATCGCCAATGTCGCATTCCTGATCGTGGCCTCCACGGTCAGCACTGAAGCACTGTATTCGTGGGGCTGGCGTATCCCGTTCCTCGCCTCCGTCCTCCTGGTCACGGTGGGCATCTACATCCGCCTGAACATTGAGGAAACTCCGTCCTTCCAGGCAGTCAAGACCGCCGGGGCCAAGGCCAAGATGCCGTTCGCCGCTTTGATGGCCAAGTACTGGAAGCAAGTGGTCCTGGGCGGCATCGCCACCCTTTCCACGGGCAGCACGTTCACCTTGTTGGTTGCCTCCGGCGTCTCCTACGGCAAGAAGGAACTGGGCCACTCCGAGAGCCTCATGCTCTGGGTGGTTCTGGCCTCCTGCATCCTGGGACTCTTCCTCATCCCGTTCTTCGGCAGGCTTTCGGACAAGTACGACCGCAAACCGATCATCTTCGCCGGTGTCGCTGCCGAGGCCGCCCTTGCCTTCCCGATGTTCTGGCTCATGGACACCAAGTCGGTGGCACTGCTCTTCGTTGCCTACCTCGCCATGATGACCGCGTTCTGCGCCAACTACGGACCGATAGCCACGTTCCTTGCCGAGCTCTTTGGATCCAAGGTCCGCTACTCGGGCCTGTCTGTGGCCTACATGCTGTCAGGCCTGCTGGGCAGTGCCGCCACCCCGTTCGTCACCACGTGGCTCCTGGGCATGACACACCAAAGCTCCTCGATCGCCTGGTACATCATGGCCGCCGCCGGATTGTCCCTGGTTGCCCTCTTCCTGCTCACAGAGACCCGGTACGGCAACATCGACGCCGTCGACGAAGCACCCGCAGAAGCCCCCTCCACGGAAGCCGCGGCAGCGCGGTGACCGTCACCACCATCGAGCGCCTGGCCGGTATCCCCGGCCAGGCGCCCGCCGTCGGGCCCTTCTCCCCGGCGGTCATTGCCAACGGTTTCGTGTTCACCTCTGGACAGATCCCCGCGATCACGGGCCTGGACGATCAGCCGGACACCTTCGAAGGGCAGGTCCGGCAGACCATCGAAAACCTCGCCGGAGTGTTGGAAGCCGCGGGATCCAGCCTTGAACACGTGGTCAAGGTCAACACGTACCTGACCAACCAGGACCACCTTGAGGAATACAACCGCGTTTACGTCGAGTACTTCGGCACCGCCAAGCCTGCACGGACCACCGTGTGCGTGGGCCTGTGGGGCGTGTCGTTGGAGATCGAGTGCGTGGCAGTTGTTCCGCAGAAAGAAGAGGATCCCACGTGAGTTCAACACTCCTTGAAGACCTGACAGCCGTCAGCTACCCCACCATCGGCCACTTCCTCGAAGACGGCTTCGTCTCCCCGACCATCCAGTCCCTGCTGGCAAACGTGAAGATCGCCGGACCCGCCGTCACCGTCCGGATCGCAGACCACGACGCCATCGCCATGAACCGCGCGCTCCTCGCACTGCAGCCCGGCGATGTCCTCGTGGTGGACATGTGCGGAGACCATCAACACGCGCCCGTGGGGGCCGTAACCGCAGCCGCAGCACTCGCCCAAGGTGCGGCCGCCGTCGTGGTTGACGGTGTGGCGACCGATGTCCTGGAACTGCGGCAGACCGGCTTGCCCGTATTCGCCCGCGGGACGTCGTGCCTCACCACTAAACGCCTGTACGGAACCGGCTCCGCCGTAAACGTCCCGGTGCTGGTTGGAGGCGTGGAGGTCAACCCAGGTGACCTGGTCCTGGGCGACGACAACGGTCTGATCGTCCTGGCGCCCGAAGCCGCGCGCAACATTCTGGGGAAGGCGCTCGCATCGGACGCGGCGGAGCCTGCCATCCTTGCGCGCATAGCATCCGGGGAGCCGCTCCAGTCCATCCTGGCCGTCTAATGCCGCCAAGAGCGTAACCGCGCGGCCACGGCCTCGCTGCCAAGGAACTTCGGCCGGGGATGCGGTAGAACTTAACCATGAGCGTACGTACACCCGACCCGTATCCAGGCTGGCTTTCCGACGAAGACCTCTTCGAAGCCCGCGGCCGCCTTCCCATGGTCTACGTGGAGGCAGTCCCCGTCCGCCTTGATCCGCTCGGGTACGTCAATGAAGTCGGCTCGCTCCTGCAGGGCGACGCCGACGGCAACATGGTTCGCTACCTCGTCTCCGGCCGCGTCCTTTACCGTGAAACCATCCGGGCAGCCTTGCTGCGGCACATGGAAAAGGACCTCGGCCCCCTCGCGTTCCCGCAACTGCCCATCAGCCCCGTTCCCTTCACCGTGGCCGAATACTTCCCCGCGCCCTCGCAGACCGGCTTCACCGACGACCGCCAGCACGCGGTGTCGCTTGTGTTCATCATTCCGGTCACAGGCGAATGCGAGCCGCGCCAGGACGCCTTGGAACTCACCTGGATGACGCCACGGGAAGTCCTGAGTGACGATGTACAGCAGGAGTTCGAGGGCGGCCGCGGCAACCTCGTGCGCCAGGCGCTGGCGTTCTCGGGCATCGTCCTGTAGTTCGCCGCTGTAGTTCGGCGGCTCCCTGTAGATAGGCGGCGCCCTTTAGCGGGTCCCGCCTCTGGCCGCGGCCGGAGTTTGTAGACTGGACGGCGGACCGCAAGAGAACCAAAGGACTTCCGATGACTCACAGCCCAGCCTCACAGCAATACCGCGAAAAGCAGGCTGGGGACCTGCAACCCGGAGACTTTGTGTTCCTGCCCGGAGACGGGCCCGCAGAGGAAATCGCCAGTATCGAGGTCCAGGACGATGATTACGGCGTTGCCGCGCTGTTGCTGGTGACAACGGTCGACGGCGGCATCGCGCGTATCGCTGCCGGCTCCAGCGTGCCCGTGGGTGCCGGAGCTTCGGATGGCTCGGCCGTGCCAGGCTCCGCAGTCGTCCTGCCGCCTGAATCCGAAGCCGACGCGGACTCCAGCACCTCCACTGAAGACGAGGTGCAAGCAGCCGCGGGCTCCGCCGTCGTCGTCCCCCCACGCCCACAAACGCCACCAGCCGTCACCACTCCGGCCCCCGAAGAACTCGCGCTGATCCCCGAGCCGGACGGGACGCCTGAAGCTGTGGTGCGGGCCGCCGTCGCCAATCACAAGGGCAAGAACGGCGTTCAGGTGCTCGCCGAAAGGCTGGCGAAGGGCATCAACACCAAGTCCGGCAGCTGCCTCCGGGACCTCAGCAACCTGGCGTTCGATCTCTGCATCGTGCTGCGCGATCCGGACAGCGCCCTTGCGGTCGCGGATCTTCTGAACGTGCTGCCCTTTGACGGCAACCCGGACCGCTGGGCGTCGATCGAACGCGCCCTGGCGCTCTCCAGCTTCATCTGCCGTGAGGGCGGACAAACCGAACGAGCTGCCGTGTACGAGAAATTGCTGCGCGCGCACGAGTCGGAGGAAACAGATCCCTTCAAGGCACGCATCGCCGCCAAGGTCCGCCAGCGCGCGCTTAACGAACCGAATCTGTACGACAAGGAAATTTTCCGCGCGATCGATAACGGCAATCATGAAGCCGAGCGCGAATGGCGGTTCCTCCGCCTCGAGTCGCTGCTGTTCCTGCGGGCCCACGGTGGATCGGAGACCCTGGGAGAAGAGGAACTGGGCCGGCGCATCGGCATCGAACTGGATGCTGTGCGGGCCTGAACCAGCTGTGTCCTGATACGTCCGCCTAATCCCGGCACTTCTAAACTTCAAGACCTGTTTTAGAGACGGGAACGGCGGTAGATTCGGGGCCATGACGAACAATCTGAGCGTTGTGGTTAATGCCGACGCGCAGCAGGTTTGGACAATGCTGCGCGAACCCTCCCTGGTGGCTCAATGGCACGGATGGGAGGCCGATGACCTCGCCGACGAAATCAAGCAGATCTACTTCCACCCGGATGTGGTGGAAAATCCTGATCACATCAAGTTGACTGTGCATGGCGGGGACGAGTTCGAGCTCCACCCTGTTTCCGGCGGCACGGAAGTGAAGGTCACGCGCGCCGCGCTGGACCACGATTCCGAGTGGGCGGAATGGGACGAGGACATCACCCAGGGCTGGCTCACGTTCCTGCACCAACTCCGTTTCGCCCTCGAGAGACACCCACACGGTCAACGGCGAACCCACTTCGTGTCCCTTCCGGGAAGTGGTGGGCCGGCCATTCAAAAGCTGGGGCTGGGCGATCTCCCGCCGGTCGGCGATGACTACTCCCTCACACTTGGAACCGGCGAGGAGATCTCCGGCCGGGTGTGGTTCAAGAGCCGTCACCAGGTGGGCCTCACCGTACATAGCTACGCCGAGCACGGCGATGGTTTGTTGATCGTTGCAGAGCAACTGCCGATCCCCGAGAAAAGGCCCGACGGCGGTTCAATGGTGATTGCCTCCACCTACGATTTGGGGGCCCACACCTTGGCGGACATCAGGTCCTCCTGGGACAAGTGGAAGGCTGAGAACTACAGTTCCTAGGCCGGGTTCCGCAGGTTACCCGCGGTAAAGCTGGCACACTTGGTAGCGTGCCAGCTTCCGCTTTCCTGCCCTCGTCGCCCCCGTCCACACCCGCCCGTGCCCTGCCGGATCTTTCTTCACGGCAATCCGGGTTCTCCTTTTCAGTGGGCCAGCGGCTGACTGAAACGTGTTCGCCGTCGGACGCCTTGGTCGAGGCCAACGGCGGCACTTTCCTGGGCCGGACCGGAACCATCACCACGCCGCACGGAACCATCCAGACGCCCGCGTTCATCGCCGTCGGGACCAAAGCTACAGTCAAAGCCGTCCTGCCCGAGTCGATTGCCGCACTCGGCGCGCAGGCTGTGCTGGCCAACGCCTACCATTTGTACCTGCAGCCAGGCCCTGAAATCCTCGACGCCGCGGGCGGGCTGGGTGCTTTCATGAACTGGTCCGGGCCGACGTTCACGGATTCAGGCGGATTCCAGGTGATGAGCCTTGGTTCGGGCTTCAAGAAGGTCATCGACATGAAGAACGTGGACACTTCCGGGCCCGACGACGCGGTGGCGCCCGGCAAGGAACGGCTGGCGCATATCGATGACGACGGCGTCTGGTTCAAGTCGCACCTCAACGGCGACCGGCACCGCTTCTCCCCCGAGATTTCCATGCAGGTCCAGCACCAAATCGGCGCGGACATCATGTTCGCGTTCGACGAACTGACAACCCTGCAGAACTCCCGGGCGTATCAGGAAGAGTCGTTGGAGCGGACCCGGCTCTGGGCGCTACGGTGTTTGGAAGAGCATGCCCGTTTGACGGTTTCCCGGGTGGGGAAGCCCTACCAGGCGCTGTTCGGTGTGATCCAGGGTGCCCAGTATGAGGACCTGCGCCGCAAAGCATGCCGGGACCTCGGCGCCATGCCATTTGACGGGTACGGGATCGGCGGTGCGTTGGAGAAGGAGAACCTGGGCACCATTGTGCGGTGGTGCAACGAGGAACTTCCCGAGAACAAGCCCCGGCACCTGCTGGGTATTTCCGAACCGGACGATATCTTCACGGCTATCGAGAACGGTGCCGACACCTTCGACTGTGTCTCCCCCACCCGTGTGGCCAGGAATTCAGCCTTCTACACGCCGTCCGGGCGCTTCAACTTGTCCGGTGCCCGCTACAAGGCCGATTTCGGGCCGCTGCAGGAGGGCTGTGACTGCTACGCCTGCCAGAACTACTCCCGCGCGTACATCCACCACCTGTACAAGGCCAAGGAAATGCTTTCGGCCACGCTCATTTCGATCCACAACGAGCGCTTCGTGGTGAAGATGGTGGACGACGCCCGGCTGGCCATCGAGTCCGGGGATTTCTTCGAGTTCAAAGCCGAGACGCTGGGGCGCTACTACTCGTAGCGTTGGCTGGCGAACCGGCTTCGCCGCCGGACTAGGCTGCGGCTACCCCGTAGCTGGGCTCGCGCTTCTTGATGTAGCCAACTACCAGGACTGTGATCGGGACAAAGAGGAACTCGACGGCGGTCTTGTACACGAAGCCCACCAGGACGTAATTCGCAAACATTCCAAAGTCCGTGATGCCAATGACCGAGGCCGCGATGCTGCAAAAGATCAGCGTATCCACGAACTCGCCCACCACGGAGGAGCCCATGAGCCGGGCCCACAGGGTCTTCTCGCCCGTGCGCTCCTTCATCTTTACCAAGATCCAGGAGTTGATGGTCTGGCCGGCGAGGAAGGCCAGAAGTGAAGCGAGCACGATCTGCGGGACCGGTCCCAGTGCGCCTTCGATAGCGGCCTGCTTGGCGGTTCCATACTCGTCCGTGAAACCGGGAAGCACGATGATCACCCAGTAGCAGAGCGAGGCGAAGACGGAGAGGGCGAACGAGGTAATGATGGCCTTGCGGGCCACTTTGAAGCCGTAGACCTCGCTCATGACGTCGCCCAGGATGTAGGCCAGCGGGAACAGGAAGAATCCGCCATCAGTGATGATCGGACCAAGCACGACGCCCTTGGATGCGCCGATATTGGACAGGATCAGCACCACGGCCATGATGGCGAGCATGATGCCAAAGTACGGGGAGCCGATCGAGGCGAAGCGGGGTGCAGGCTTGCTCAAGGTGCTGGAGCCGGAAGGCGAGGGCATGGGTCATCCATTTCGTAGTGGTTCGCGCGGGCGCTGTTGGTTCAGGCACCCGGCTGTATTAGCACTGTGGTTGGTGGGGCCGCCGGCCCAACACCAGCTTCATTCTCCCACCCCACCGATCCTCACTCACATCCTGACCCGCTTCCACCGATCCTCACTCACATCCTGACCCGCTTCCACCGATCCTCACTCAGCTAATCCCCCTTTCCGGGGAACGCTCGGTCACATCACACGATGATGTCAGCGGTTCACAGGGCGGCGACGCTGGAATCCGAGGTAGCGAGGAGTCTTTGTCGCGTATTCGGCGTACTCACGGAAATATTCCGACAGTTCGCCTTCTTCCCGGAGCACGCCCTTGTGTTCCACGAGGATTCCAGCCGGCAAAGTCATGAGCACCCACGATGAACCGGCGAGGATCCCCCCACCCAAGTGGATGAGCCACCACCCCACATACATTGGATGGCGGGTTAGTGCGTATGGCCCGCTGGTCACCAATTCCTGCGGCCGCTCCAACTCGAAGCGACTCGCCGAACGGCGGGCCCGCTCAGCCAAAGCCCAGGCATTCAGCCCTCCACCGATCACCAGCAGGCCAGAACCCGCAATCTTTTGAAGTGCTTCAGATCCTGGCAGTGGCCAGGGGAACCGTCGCTTCAGGACCACGTCGACAATCAAACCGGTCACCTGTCCCGGAGGAAGGGGCAGGTTGCCGAACACGCTCCTTAGTGCGGTCCAAGTACCCATGCCTGAACAGTAATCCCGTGGCCCATTCTTGTCCGCAGCAAGGGACAGGATCTGAGAGAACGACCGCCAAAACCCGCCCGGACGTGAGAGAAGAACCGCCAAAAACCCGCAGGATGTGAGAGAAGAACCGCCAAAAACCCGCAGGACGTGAGAGAACGACCGCCAAAACCCCGCACGATGTGAGAGAGCACCCGGCTTGTGTGGGTGGGCCGCAAACAAGGCTCCCACGACGGCGGCAGCCGGGTACCGCCGTCGTGCGTCCAGGCCTTTTGAAACCTAAGGAAGTGTTAGGAAATCCGTTCCGGCGTTGGTTGTGCCGTGCATCACCAATAGTTTGGAATATGTCCTCTTCACCCATGGAGGACCTTTCTTAGTCGACGAAGAGCCATGCGCAAGGACGCCATGAGCACGAGCTTCATGGACAGAACGAACTCATGCAAGACACGGCTGCTGTCGCAGGCCGTCCAGGAAGGTTCATTGATGAGCACCCAACAAACTGCGCCCCTCAGCGAGGCCGCACAGACACGCAAGGCCGTGAGCAACATTCTTAAAGGCTCCGCGGGCAACCTCGTGGAGTGGTTTGATCTCTACGTCTACACGGTTTTCGCGGCCTATTTCCAGTCGCACTTCTTCAACTCCTCGGACGATCTGCAGGCCGGTCTTGAGGCGATGGCTGTCTTCTCGACGTCGTTCCTCATGCGTCCGATCGGCAGCTGGTTCTTCGGCCGCTATGCAGACCGGAAGGGCCGCAAGGCTGCACTGACCCTCAGCGTCACCATGATGTCGGCAGGATCGTTCGCCATCGCAATCCTCCCGACGCAGGACGTGATTGGCCTCTGGGCACTGATCCTGCTGGTGTTTATCCGTGTTGTGCAGGGTTTCTCGGTGGGCGGCGAATACGGCACCAGCGCCACTTACATGTCCGAGGCCGCGACTGCCAAGCGCCGCGGTTTCTTCTCCAGCTTCCAGTACGTGACGCTCATCGGCGGGCAGATGCTGGCGTTGCTGGTGTTGGTAATCCTGCAGAACACCATGAACAAAGAAGACCTGACCGCGTGGGGCTGGCGGATTCCTTTCGCGATCGGTGGCGTGGCTGCGTTGGTTGTCCTCTGGCTTCGCCGGTCCATGGAAGAAACCCTTTCCGCCGATCAGCTCCGCGCCGCCCACGTCAAGGTTGAAGGCGAGGCACAGCCGGGCACCATGAAGCTCCTGTTCACCAAGCACTGGAAGCCGCTGCTCATCTGCATTGGCATCACGCTCGGTGGCACGGTGGCGTTCTACACGTACACCAACTTCATCCTGAAGTTCATGAACGATACGTCCGGCATCGCAAAGACCGATACCTCCGTCATCAACTTCTGGGCTTTGTTCATCTTCATGCTGCTCCAGCCGGTTTATGGCCTGATTTCCGACAAGATCGGCCGCAAACCGTTGCTGATCTGGTTCGGCGTCACCGGTGTGCTGTTCACGTGGCCGCTGCTCTCCACATTGTCCGGAACCAAGGATCCGTTCGTTGCGTTTCTCCTGATGCTCGGCGGCCTGCTCATGGTTGGCGGCTACACCTCGATCAACGCACTGGTGAAGGCTGAGCTGTTCCCCGCCTCGATCCGTGCCCTGGGCGTTGGCCTGGGATATGCGATCGCAAACTCGCTCTTCGGTGGCACGGTTCCGCTGATTGGTGCCGCCCTGCAGAAATCCGGTCAGGTGGACATGTTCTTCACCTACGTAACTGCGGCGATCTTCATCTCGCTGCTGGTGTACATCTTCGCGCTGAAGAACAAGAAGGCCACGCACCTGGATACCGAGCAGGGAAGCGCGTTCGCCGCGAAGGACCTTGGCTCGCGGGATGCCGACGAGGACAAGAAGGATCTCGCCCGCGCCTGAATCAGCTGGGTTGTGAGGCCCGTTCTGCGCTCTTTGGTCACTCCGAAGGGCGCAGAGCGGGCCTCGCAACGTTAAGCTCTAGTAGCGAACCAGCCCACCAGCCCAACCAAGCCCAACCAGCCCATAAGGATCAGACCGTGCACGTGCTCATCGTCGAGGATGACGACGCCATGGCGTCCGCCTTGAGCGCTGCCGTTGCATCCGCAGGCCACAAAGCCACAAGGGTGTCCCGTGGCGAGGACGCGCTCCTGGGCCATCGGCATCACGAAGTGATCCTGCTCGATCTCGGTTTGCCGGACTTGGACGGTCTGGAAGTGCTACGGAAGCTGCGACAGGTCACGCAGGTCCCCATTCTGATCCTCACTGCGCGCGACGACGAACGAAGCGTGGTCCTGGGTCTTCGTTCCGGTGCCGATGACTATCTGGTCAAGCCTGTGAAGCTTGTGGAATTGCTGGCAAGGATCGAAGCTGTGACGCGCCGGACCCACCGTGCCGGGCATGCGGCACCCCACAGCATCCAAGTGGGAGACGTCAGGGTGGACGTGGACCGCAGGATCGCATCTGTTGGCGAAAGGGAACTCTCCCTGACCGCAACAGAGTTCGAACTGCTCAGCCTCCTGGCAAGGAATGCAGGATCAGTAGTGACAAGGGAACAGATCCTCGATGCCCTCTGGGGTGATGCCTTCGTGGCCAACTCGAGGTCCCTCGACGTCCACCTCACCGGCCTCCGGTCCAAACTCCAGCTGCCCGGTTTCATCATCAACGTCCGCGGCGTGGGATACCGCGTGGAGCAGGGATGAAACTCCGCGTCCTGGCCATCCTGAGCGTGATCGCAGTGCTCATTGTGGTCACCGTGTCCAGCGTGATCCTGACGTCGGCCGGCAGGGAGCTCACACAGGAACTCCAGATCAACCGCGTCACGTCATTGAACCGCTTCGCCCAGCTTGCCAATGATGCGTCTTTGGACAATGACACCACCCAGCTGCAACGCGAAATGGACCGCTATTCCCAGCTCTACGGTGAAGGGATCCTGATCCGCCTGCAGCCGCAGACAGTGCGCTCAGGCGGCCTCAGTGAGGACCGGGCCGAGGTCGGTGAGGCATTGAACCGGGCGAGCTTGAACCTCAGCGACACCACGCTCAGCCCGCTTAGGCCCTTCGGATCCGGGACGGAGGTCATCTCGAGGTCCTTCGGCACAGCCAGCCAGGTACTTGGGGAGGCCGTCCTTGAAGTCAATCCCGAGGCGGCCCGGCAGAAATTGCGGGAGCGGTGGCTCGTCGTCGGGCTTGCCGCAGTGGCGCTCGGGGCACTCCTGCTCCTGGCAGCGGCCCGCGTCACCGCCTGGGTTCTGCGGCCGGTCCATCGCCTGAGCAACGCCGTCCACGAACTTGAGACGACGGGCAAGACGAGCCACCTTCCCGACGCCGGTCCGCCCGAGCTGCGGGAGCTGAGTCGTTCGTTCACCGCGATGGCCAACACCGTCACGGATAGCATCGATTCGCAGCGCCAACTGATCGCCGACACATCGCACGAACTACGGAACCCGGTGGGTGCGTTGCGGCTCCGGATCGATCTGCTGCAACTGGCGCTGAAGTCGGAGCCCGAGAAAGCCGCCGCGGCCGGCGTGGTTGCTGAGCTTGAGCGTGTGGAGGCAATTCTCGACGGCGTGCTGAAGCTGGCCACGGCCGAGCACCGCGCTTTCGAGGGATCTGCCCGCGCAGATCGTGCAACCGGGCACAAACACCACACGGTCATCGACCCCTTCCCTGTCCTGCAGGGGGAGGTGGAGCGGGCGATGCCTGCTGCTGAACGCGCTGGTTCGACCATCATGCTGATGCAGCCGGAGCAACCGCTCCCCCTCGCATGCAATCCGGACGAATTGGCGCACATGGTGGGTGAGCTTCTGGCCAACGCCATCAAGTACGCCCCTGGCGCCCGGATCACGGTGGCAACGAACCAGACAGAAGGAGGGGTCGCCGTCGAGATTTCCGACGACGGTCCCGGGCTATCCGCCGAGCAGCGCACCGCCTCCACAACGCGGTTTTGGAGGGCGCCGCAGCACAGCAAGATCGCCGGGAACGGCTTGGGGATGACGATCGTGGACCGTTTGGCGCATGCGAACGACGGTGAGCTTGTGCTTGAGGGAAGAGAACCGCACGGACTGACGGCCCGTCTTGAGTTCCAACACCCGCAGGGTGGCCGGGATGAGTAGCAGGATCATGCCAAGAAGGGCAGTTCTTAGAGCCGGGCTGTCGATCGGTTTGGCTGGCGTACTGCTACCGGTATCCACCTCCTGCACCCCCGACGAGAAGCCGCAAAAGCTAACGGTCGCCGGGGGTGAACCAGGTGGCTTTTACCTGGAGTTCGCAACCTTGTTCGCGGAGTTGCTCCAACGCGAGGGTGTAGCCGAAACGGCCGTGCCGCTGACCACTGGCGGAAGCCTGGAGAACATCCGGCGCGTGTTGTCCGGCGAGGCGACGTTCGCCGTCGCGCTTGCCGACGCAGCTGCCCAGGCTGCAGCCACCCCTCAACCTGGCGGGAATCTTGTGGCGCTCGGAAAGGTGTATCAAAACTATGTTCATTGCATCGTGCGGGAGGACAGCGGTCTCCGCTCTTTCGCCGATCTGGCCGGGAAGACGGCCGGTGTTGGCGAGGTGGGCTCGGGAACGTCGCTGACCGTGCCGCGCATCATCTCCGCAGCACCGCCGGGAATGGGTCTCAGGCAGGTGAATCTCGGGCTGAACCAAGGTTTGGCAGCGTTGCGCGATGGCTCCATCGATGCCCTCTTCTGGTCCGGCGGCGTGCCAACCGCTGCCATCGCATCCACGGCCAATGAAATTGGCCTCCGCCTGATCGACCTATCCGAACACATCAAGGCCATGCGCGAACAATACGGAGTGTTCTATGACCGTGTCCTGATCCCCGCCAAGAGCTACGGGGACGCCTCTGCAACGTGGACCGTGGGTGTGGCCAACCTGCTCCTGTGCCGCAGCGACCTGGCCGACCACCTGGTTTCAGAGTCCGTGAAACTGCTGGTGCAACGGGCTCAGGAACTGGTCCCGAAGACGAGCACCGGAGTGCAATTCCTCAGCCCTGAGACGCTTATCAACACCGCGGGCGTGCCCCTTCACCCGGCGGCTGAAACCGCCTATCGGACACTTCACGGCTAACGCGTGCGCCGACTCCGTGCCCCAAAAATCGGGACACCACCGGGCAAATGGCAAGATGTAAGACATGACTTCAGCCGTTGCACCTGCCCTTGCACTGACCATCGCCGGCTCCGAAGCGACCGGCGGCGCCGGCGCGCAGGCCGACCTCAAGACCTTCCAGGAACTGGGAGTGTTCGGCATCGCGAACCTCACGTGCATTGTTTCCTTTGATCCCCAAGACAACTGGAACCACCGCTTTGTCCCTGTTGACCAGCAAGTCATCGCGGACCAATTGGAAGCGACGACGGCGGCCTACGGTCCCGCTTCCGGCGCACCTTCGGTCCTGGATACGGTGAAGATCGGCATGCTCGGGAGCCCTGCAACCATCGGCACTGTTGAGCGGGCGTTGGCCGATGGCGCTTTCCCGAACGTGGTCCTTGACCCGGTCCTGATCTGCAAAGGACAGGAGCCTGGCCACGCCTTGGATACCGACCAAGCCTTGAAAGCGCAGATCCTGCCTCTGGCGACGTTCGTGACACCAAACCATTTCGAGGCCGAATCACTGTCCGGGCTTCAGATCACGGATGAGGAAAGCCTGAAGGACGCTGCCATTCGCATTCACGAGATCAGCGGAGCAGCAGTCCTCGCCAAAGGTGGGGTGCGGCTGGAAGGCCCGGACGCCGTCGACGTTTACTACGACGGCGAAACGTTGGAAGTCCTGCGCGCTCCGAAGGTTGGCGATGTGGCCGTGTCCGGTGCCGGCTGCTCCCTGGCTGCGGCGGTGACGGCTGAACTGGCCAAGGGTGCCACGCCGTTGGAAGCTGCCCGCACCGCGAAGGCGTTCGTTACCGCTGGTATTGCGAACCGCGTGGCGTCGGGTGCTCCGTTTGATGCCCTGTGGCAGGGCGGATCCCGCTAGCGCGAGACCTTGCCCATGAGCGAGGCTATCGGACGCAGGAACAGCGGGCGGGCCAGGAACCAGGCGGCCGCAGTAAAGACGATTGAGGCCGCGAAAATGCCGAAGCCCCACCAGCTGTAGTCGTTGTTCGAGGCGTACATATGGTTCAGGTTGTTCAGGGCCCCGGTGGCCAGGACCAAGGTGACGTGGACGATCACGAACGCCACAAAGTAGATCATCACCGGGAAGTGGATCTGGCGGGCGAGCTCGATGGGGTAGAACTTGTTGATCGCTGCCTTTTTCGGCCACGCACCGGACATCCGGAGGCCGGTGATGATTGCCAGCGGCGCGGCGACGAAGACGGTGACAAAGTACGTCAGCAGCTGCAGGCTGTTGTAGTTGTTCCAGCCGTTCTCAACCGGCCAATTAAGCGACGCGTACTGCAAGGCGGCAGACAGAGCGTTGGGGAAGACGTCCCAGTCGGTGGGGATGATCCGCAGCCATTGGCCGGTCGCGAACAGCAGGACGATGAAAATGATGCCGTTCAACACCCACAAGGCATCCAGCGTGAGATGGAACCAGAGATCCAGGCTGATCTTTGTGGGCGGATTCTTCGTCTTGATGAAGCCTTTGTTGTTCCGGGTCCAGTTCGCGGCGGGTCGCGTGGTGGTGCGGACCTGCCAGCCGGATCGGATGATCAGGACCAGGAAGAACATGTTGAGGAAGTGCTGCCAGCCGAGCCAGGCAGGGAAACCTGTGGGCGTGCCTTCGGGGATCGCTGAATGTCCAGGGAAGTCCACCAGGAACTGTTGGACGGGTTGCAGCGTCCGCAGCCACTGCGCGATGAGCACCAGGACCAGCGCCACCACCAACGCTATGGCGGTAACGACGACGGGCTTGAACCACCTGTTCGACGTGATCCCGGACGACTTGCTTGAAACGGACATCAGGCCGCGTTCCTCTCTGGCTTGTTTGGCGTGCGACCAGTTGGCGCTCTCTCATAGCGATTCAACCAGTTGCAGCGCGACGGTAAAAACGGCACCCGGGTTTCGAGGCGTTTGACGTCAAAAATCGCAGCATTCGGATACATACCGCAACACATATTTCTAGAACGAGCTTCTAAGATTGTTTCCTTTAGTTGATTGACGGTCAAGGGGTTTGATTGCTTAAAGTTTCAGATTGGTGAAGGTACGATTCCAGAAAGAAGCCCGACGACACTCCGGCAATGTCCTTGTCAGCGAAGGGAGCATCCTTGGTTCGGAAAACATCCAACGCGGCAGTCCATGCTGGCTCGTGGCAATGGACCCGGACAGCCGCCACCCGACGAAACCTCCTGGATGCGGCGAGGGACGTTTTCTGCGAGCACGGCTTCACCGACGCCAGCGTTTCGGACGTCGTGGCCCGTTCCGGGTCAAGCGTCGGGAGCCTGTATCACCACTTCGGGGGCAAGACCGAACTCTTCCTGGCACTCTGGGATGACTATCAGAACGAACATGAAAGGCTCGTCGCCGCGGCTGTAGCAAAGGCCAGGAAGTCAGGCGAGAACGATCCGCTGGCCCTGTTCAACGTGGGCAGCCGCAGCTACTTCGACTACACCTGGAAACACCGGGACCTGGAGCGGGTCTTCATCGAAGGTGATACTCCCCCTGGGTTCGAGGTACTGCGGCGCGAACGTGGACGCGAGTGGGTTCGGCAAAATTCCGTGCTGCTGGGAGCCAGCGATGACACTCTGGGAAAGCTCACGGTCGCGGTCATCACGGACATCGTCACTCTGGCTGGGAACGAGGTCGCCTTGAGTTCGTCCAAACGGGAGGCGGACGACGTCGTTGAGGCTGCGGCAGTGCTGGTGGGACGGCTGGTTCGCTAGCTTAACGCTCTCTCACTTCCCGACGCGTTTCCCCCATCGCTCTCTCACATCCCGACGCGTTTCCCCCATCGTTCTCTCACATCCTGCGGCCTTTCCCCATCGCTCTCTCACTTCCCGTCCCTCAGCGTGGATCAGCAACCCAACCCGTGAACAACGGCATGCCGGTTTCAACGTGCACAATCTGGTAGTGGAACGGGTGGTCAAGGACGATTTCACGATCCGGAATCATGGCTGCGGAGTCTTTGGCGTTGACCTGGGTCACCGCGGATGCGATGGTTCCCTTTTCAGCAACGGTAACGTTGGCTGCTTGCGCCGCCTGCGTCAGTTTCATGCCCTGTTGGATTACATCGAAATCGGTGTCCGTGGCGAGGGTCTCCTTGAGTCCGAGCGTTTCGAAGACCCTTCGCAGGTCGAACGTGGTCTTGTGGTCCCACTTAGGCAGGCTGATCTGGACCATGTCCTGCGCCGCGCGTCCCAACCGTGCTGCCGCGTCCGAAAGCACCTCCGGCGAAACCGCAGCCGGACTTTCGGAACCCGGAGTACCGCCGTCGGGCAGTACCAGCCGCATGACGAAACCTTCGGCGTAAGGCAAGTCCACAGCTTTCCATCCGACGCCTTCGGCGTACGCCATGCTGAGGCCTCCGTGCATAGTAGGAACGGAGACGACTTCCCCGCCGGCCTTGCGGAAGGGCTGATCCGACGTGTCGTTGGCATCGAAGGGCGTCTGCCAAGCCGCGGCGAAGTAGAGCGCGTTGAGCAGACTGAAGGTGTTATCGGGATCGTACTTTGCGGGTGCTTCCTTGATCCTCCCGCCCGTGTTCATGCTTACCCATTGGTCGATGGCAGGTTTGGTCGCCGCCTCATCCTGGAAGGACACCGGGTACACACCCGTGCCATAGTGCTTTGCGAGCGTGGCCAGAAAGTCCTTTCCGGTGGGGATGCCCTTGTCGACGAACAGTCCGTTGGCTGCGTGCATGACGGGTTTGCGTGGCGGGTCGTCCTCGTCCACGCTTCCGGGGTCGCCGTCATACTTTTCCAGCGCCGCGAGTACGGCGTTCATGGCTTCGTCGCGACCCTCGATGGGCAACGCCAGGACTGAATCCATCTCAGCGGCCGTTTCACCGGATGCTCCGGCTCGCAGCATGCCGAGCGCGAACAACAGGCTGGCGGGCGACGAAACAACGTTCCCGTTCGCGGCATCCCCTCCGTCCGCGAGCAGTGTCGCGCCGAGCTTGCGCGCAGAGGCATTCAGCGCCTCACGTTGGGCAGGGTAATCCGCCGCCTGGACCGAAACCCGCGTAACGCCGTCGGCCTTCAAGAGCCCGACGTCGGCTGGTTGCGGCGCGCAGGCACTGATTGTCGCCGAACCGCTCGCCAACATGGCTGCCGCTACTACCGCGACCACTTTCCGAACTCGATACATGCCGCCCCCCCATTTGGTGTTCTCCTCACATGCTGCACGCTTTGCCTTCGGAACTCACGCGATCTGAGAGAGGGATTGCCGAATGTGGCCTGAATGTGAGCGAGCATCACGGAAAAACGGTCAGGAAGTGAGCGAGCATCACGGAAAAACGGTCAGGAAGTGAGCGAGCATCGGGTTAGCGCGCCGAGTGCGCCGCCAGGAAGCTGTACACCTCGGTCTCGTCCACGCCAGGGAACGCGCCGGGCGGCATGGCGGCGAGCAGGTGTGAGTGAGCGCGGGCGGAAGGCCAGGCGTTTCCGGCCCACTCGTTGGCCAGGGACGCCGGGGGCCGCTTGCAGCAGTTCGGATCCGGGCAGGTCGACGTTGCCCGGGCAGTCGTCTCGCGCCCACGGAACCACTTCACATGCTGGTACGGCACGCCGATGCTCAGCGAAAACTCCCCACTGGCCGAGCGCTCGGTCCGGGCCGTACACCAGTACGTACCGGACGGGGTGTCCGTGTATTGGCTGTACGCGCTGAACTTGTCCGGCACATCGAACACTGCCCGCGACGTCCAGGCCTTGCACGATGGCTGACCTTCGATTGCGCCCGTGTGGTCCTGTGGGAAGGTCACGCCGTCGTTCTCGTAGGCCTTGTAGATGATCCCGCTCTGATGGGTCTTCTGGAAGTGCGTAGTGATGCCGAGGTGCTTGGTGGCCAGGTTGGTGAAGCGGTGCGCAGCGGTCTCATAGGACACAGCGAAGGCGTCGCGGATGTCTTCCACGGCGATTTCCTTGGCGGCCTTGGCCTTTTGGAGGAACTCGACCGTGGCCTGCTCGGGCAACAACAAAGCTGCGGCGAAATAGTTGGTGGCCACTCGCTGTGCCAGGAAATCGCCGTAGTTCCGCGGAGTTTCGTGCCCAAGGACGTAGTGGCCAAGCGCCTGCAGCAGCACTGAACGGGGGTCGTGATCCTGGCGTTGGTTCTGTGTTAGATAAATTCTGCGGTTCTTCAAATCCGTCACGGACCGCGTGGAATGCGGCAAATCACCTACGTGGTGAAGGGTGAATCCGAGGTTCTCGGCGATGTCCGCAATGACGTGCTGGCTTAGTGGTCCGGTGGTGTAGCCGACCCCTTTAAGGACCTTCTGCGCCTCGGCCTCATACTCGGGGAAATAGTTACCGCGCTCACGCATCATGGCACGCAACTCGCCGTTCGCGCGGCGGGCTTCTTCCGGCGTCGCAACCTGCTCGTTAAGTTTGCGTTCGAGCTCCTGGAGCAGCCCCACCTGCGACTCCAGCACATCCAGCGGAAGCCGCGAGCTGATGCGGATTTTGGGCAGGTTCAGCGACTCGTAGAGGGGTCCGCGCTGGTACCGTTCCAGCTCGATCTCCAAGGCCGCTCGACGGCTCGGCGGCTCGGCACCAAGCAGCCGGTCGATGCTCACGTTGAGCGAGCTTGCCAGCGACTGCAGCAGCCCGAGTTTGGGCTCGCGCTTGCCGTTTTCGATCAGGCTCAATTGGCTGGGCGCAGTCCCGACGGCGGCACTCAAGTCGTCCAGCGTCAGGCCGGCCTGCTTGCGCAAGTGGCGCACGCGGCGACCAAGGCTGATGACGTCCAGTTCGGGGGACGTAGGGGACGACGACGGCGACGCGACTTCGCGATTCCAGCTCACAGGCGACATTTCTTGAGAATACGCGAAGAACTGCATTTCTTTCCATAGTTTTCCTCTAGAAAGGCTATTGAAAGTGCAGAAAAGTAGGTCTCACGAAAAGAAATACAGACCCCCGGTAAGCCGGCCGTCGCAGCAAAGGCGCAGCGGAGGCCGGCCCGGGCACCACCAAGGAGATATGCAATGACCGCATCATTTGAACCAGCAGAGTCCGCACAGACTGCAGAGCAGCAGGCAGCAGCGCTGGAACTTGAGTGGTCCGCCAACCCGCGTTGGGAGGGCGTCACCCGTGATTACTCGGCCACCGACGTCGTCCGCCTCCGCGGTCGCGTCTCTGAAGAGCACACCCTGGCACGCCGCGGATCCGATAAGCTGTGGAAGCAGCTCACCGAGGAAGCTCCCACCGGCGGCTACACCAACGCCCTGGGTGCCCTGACCGGCAACCAGGCTGTGCAGCAGGTCAAGGCCGGGCTCCGTGCCATCTACCTTTCTGGCTGGCAGGTTGGCGCGGACGCCAACCTCTCGGGCCAGACGTACCCGGACCAGTCCCTCTACCCGGCCAACTCGGTCCCCCAGGTTGTCCGCCGCATCAACAACGCCCTGCTTCGCGCAGACCAGATCGAATATGCCGAGGGCGTCAAGACCGTTGAGGACTGGTTGGTTCCGATCGTCGCCGACGCCGAAGCCGGCTTCGGTGGCCCGCTGAACGCCTACGAACTCATGAAGTCCATGATCACCGCCGGCGCCTCGGGCGTTCACTGGGAAGACCAGTTGGCCTCCGAAAAGAAGTGCGGTCACCTCGGCGGCAAGGTCCTGATCCCCACCCAGCAGCACATCCGGACCCTCAACGCAGCACGCCTGGCAGCCGACGTCGCCGGTACCCCGACCGTCGTCATCGCCCGCACCGACGCCGAAGCCGCAACGTTGATCACCTCCGACGTGGACGAGCGAGACCAGGAATTCATCACCGGCGAACGTACCGCCGAGGGCTTCTACAAGGTCCGCAACGGCATCGAACCGTGCATCGCCCGCGCCAAGGCCTACGCGCCGTACTCCGACCTCATCTGGATGGAGACCGGCACACCGGACCTGGAGTTGGCACGCAAGTTTGCCGAGTCGGTCAAGGCCGAGTTCCCGGACCAGATGCTTTCCTACAACTGCTCCCCGTCCTTCAACTGGCGCAAGCACCTGGACGACACCACCATTGCCAAGTTCCAGCGCGAACTCGGTGCCATGGGCTTCACGTTCCAGTTCATCACCCTGGCCGGCTTCCACGCCCTGAACTACTCGATGTTCGACCTCGCCCACGGCTACGCCCGTGAAGGCATGAGCGCATACGTCGAACTCCAGGAGAAGGAATTCGCCTCCGAGTCCCGCGGCTACACCGCCACCAAGCACCAGCGCGAAGTCGGCACCGGCTACTTCGACGACATCGCCACCGCGCTCAACCCGAACGCATCCACCCTCGCACTGGTCGGATCGACCGAAGAGGGCCAATTCCACTAAAACTTGCCCAAGTAAGTAGCAGTAGATGCCGTTATGAACGTCCAAAACGGCATCTACTGCGACTCAGTTGGGTCCCTGAAAGGACACTCCCATGAACAGCTTCACCGACAACTTCACTATCAACGGCATCACCATCACCGCGCAGCCCATTTGCCGGCAGAACGAGGTCCTCACGCCGGACGCCCTTGAGTTCATCGGCAAGTTGCACCGGGCTACGGCTGATCGTCGTCAGGAGCTGATGCAGGCACGGCATGCCCGCCGCAACCAGATTTCCAGTGGCCAGGATCCCCGTTTCCTGCCGCAGACCGAGGCCATCCGGAATGACCCGTCGTGGCGCGTCGCTCCCCCGGCTCCGGGCCTGGAGGACCGCCGCGTGGAGATCACGGGCCCGGTGGATAAGAAGATGACCATCAACGCCCTGAACTCGGGTGCAAAGGTATGGCTGGCCGACATGGAAGATTCCTCCACACCGACGTGGCGCAACGTCATCCAGGGCCAACTGAACCTGACCGACGCGCTGGAACGGCGCATCGACTTCACGTCCCCTGAGGGCAAGGAATACAAGCTCAAGCCTGCAGGGGACCTGCCCACCATCGTGGTCCGTCCGCGCGGCTGGCACCTGCCCGAGAAGCACATGCTCATCGACGGCAAGCCGATCGCCGGTGGCGTAGTGGACTTCGGGCTCTTCTTCTTCCACAACGCCCGCCGCCTGCTCGCCCAGGGCAAGGGCCCGTACTTCTACCTGCCCAAGATCGAGAACCACCTCGAAGCCCGCCTGTGGAACGACATCTTCGTCCTGGCCCAGGACCTGCTCGGCATCCCTCAGGGCACCATCCGCGCCACCGTGCTGATCGAAACCATCACGGCCGCGTTCGAGATGGAAGAGATCCTGTACGAACTGCGGGACCACGCTTCGGGGTTGAATGCCGGCCGCTGGGACTACATCTTCTCCCTGATCAAGAACTTCCGCACCCGCGGCCCGCGCTTCGTACTCCCGGACCGCGGCCAGGTAACCATGACCCAGCCGTTCATGCGCGCCTACACCGAACAACTCGTCCGGGCCTGCCACCGCCGCGGTGCCATGGCCATCGGCGGCATGGCTGCAGCTGTTCCGAACCGCAAGGACGAAGCCGCCAACCAGGCCTCGTTCGAGAAGGTCCGTGCCGACAAGACCCGTGAAGCCAACGACGGCTTCGACGGCTCCTGGGTTGCCCACCCGGACCTCGTGCCCGTGGCCCGCGAAGTGTTCGACTCCGTGCTCGGTGACAAGCCGAACCAGCTGGACCGCAGCCGCGAGGACGTCACCCCGGACGACCGCGCCCTGATCGACATCGCCAGCGCCGAAGGCACCATCACCGAGGCCGGGGTTCGCCTGAACATCGAGGTAGGCATCCGCTACATCGAGTCCTGGCTCAGGGGCAACGGCGCCGTCGCCATCCACAACCTCATGGAAGACGCCGCCACCGCCGAGATCTCACGCTCCCAGCTCTGGCAATGGATCCACTCCCACGCCATCACCGAACACGGCGACATCATCAGCCGTGAATGGGTCCAGGACATGCTGGACGAGGAATACGCCCGACTGGAACGCTTCGACGGAGACCGCTTCGCTGACGCCCGCGCCATCTTCGAAGAAGTCACCCTGGCCGAGGAATTCCCCACCTTCCTGACCATCCCGGCCTACGCCCGTTTCCTCACCGAAGCCCGTGAAGAGGCCACGGAAGAGGAACTCGTCGCCGCCTAGATCCACTGGGTAGCGACACACCAATCCCCGACGCTGGGCTGCCTGCACTCTCCGCAACAAGTGACCCCGACGGTCGGGGAGGCAGCCCAGCAGCGGAGTATCCACCCAACTAGGTCGCAGTTAAGCGCGTTTTGACGGCTCAAAACGCGCTTAACTGCGACTCAGTTGGGTAAACCCGACGGCGACACTCACCTACCGCTGCCGGGCCACCCACCGCACGGACAACGTAACGCACACACAGAACGCGAGCACCGACCCGAGGATCACCAGCAGCGGCACGGTCCAACCCTCGGACACGCCATGGACGTAGCCGATGACCGTTGGCGCCAAGGCTGCAACCAGATAGCCCACACCTTGGACGACGGCGGACATCATCCCTGCCGAGGCTTGGTCCCTGGCGAACTTGATGATGGCGATGAACACGACCGTGATGCCGCCACCTTGCGCAATGCCGCCCATGGACGACCACATCCACCACAAACCAGGCGCCAGCATCAAGCCCACGGGAACGGTCAGCCACAACGCACTCAAGGTGACCGCGACCGTCGTCGTACTGGCGAAGCGGGCCAGGAGCGGTACACCTAGCCCGCCGACAATCGCGAAGATCTGGAACAGCGAGGATCCCGCGCCAGCCTCGGCGGCTCCCATGCCGAGTTCGTCGGACAGGAAGCTTGGCAGCCAGGCGGTGACGCCGTAGTAGGAGAATGCTTGGCCCGCGAAGCCAAGCGTCAGGCCCGCCGTCAGCCACCCCACGCCGGCAACCTTCCCCGGCCCGGAAGGAGAAGCGGCCGGAACCGCGGCTGGCACAAACGCCCGCCGCGCACCAACAGTTGGCACCCAGAAAAGGATGGCGGCCAAGGCCAGCAGTGCACTCGCCGCGAGGGAAAGCCGCCAACCTACAAGATCGGCAAGTGGCGCGGTGGCCACCGAGGTCAGGAACGACCCGATGTTCAGCGCCGCTGTGTAGACACCCATTGCGGTTGCCTGCCGCCGCGGCGCAAAGTCGCGCCGGATGATGAGCGGCACGGCGATATTGCCGATCGTAATAGCCACACCGATGATGACTGTCCCCACCATGACCGGCACGCCACCGCCGCTGGAGCGGATCACGACGCCAGCCAGCACGCCGAGCAGCGTGAGCATCACCGCGAATTCGGCACCCAACCTGCGGCCGGCCATCGATGCCAGAGGCGAAGCAAGCGAGAAGCAGAGCACGGGGATACCGGTCAATAGACCCAGTTCAACAGGCGAGAATCCGAGGTCGGCCTGCAGCAAATCCACCACGGGCGCAACGGCCACAAAGGGTCCGCGCATGTTGAGCGCGATCAGCCCAATGCAGGCAAGTATCAACCAGCCGCGAGGAACTTTGGCGAGGAACTGGCTCATGGTGTGCGCTGCAGGGTGGCGGGAAACGTTTTCATCACTTTCATTGCTATCACGCCGTCACCGGCCAACCCGCACCAAAATCCAACTATCCCGCTGCTTGGAGCGTGGCTTCGATCACTGCCGGGGACAGCACATACTGCGTCACCATCTGGCTGGCGCCCAGGATTGCTGCACGATCACCGGCCATGGAAATACCGATCCGGAGGTGCGTGGTGGCCAAGGGCAGCGAGCGCCGGTAGACCACTTCGCGAATGCCGGCAACCAGGTGTTCGCCAGCCTCCCCCACGCTGCCGCCGATGATGATCATTGACGGATTGAGCAGGTTGACCACTGTGGCCAGCACATCGCCGACGTCTCGTCCCGCCTGCCGGAGGGCCTGGATGGCCTGCAAATTTCCCTCGGCTACAAGCCGGAGGACATCCGCTCCCGTGGCGGCTTCGAGACCTTGCGCCTTGAGTTGGCGGGCGACGGCGGGACCTGAGGCGAGCGCTTCCAGGCATCCGTAGTTGCCGCAACGGCAGAGGACGTCGTCGCCGCGGGGCACCCGCACGTGGCCGAGGTCCCCGGCAGTGCCGTTGGCCCCGCGCTGCAGTTCGCCGCTGCTGATGATGCCTGCGCCGATACCGGTAGCGACTTTGATGAACAGGAAATTCTCGTGGTCAGGCCAGTAGGCGGTCCGTTCGCCGAGCGCCATGATGTTGACGTCGTTGTCCACCAAAACTGGAACGGGTAGCGTGCGCTGGACGTAAGGAACGACGTCGAATCCGTCCCAACCGGGCATGATCGGCGGCTTGACCGGCCGTCCGGTGGCGTGTTCCACGGGCCCGGGAAGTCCAATGCCCATTCCCGCGAGGTCGCCCGGTTCCCGTCCCGCTTCGGCGAGCAATTCGCGGCCCGCGCTGATGACCTTGCCCAGCACGACCTCCGGGCCGTCTGCGACTTCCTGCGAGAGGCGCCGTTCGGCCAGGACACTTCCACCGAGGTCGGTGACGGCGACAATCACGTGGGTCGCTCCGACGTCGACGGCCAGGACTACGCGCGCGGCGGGGTTGAAGGCGAAGCGCGACGGCGGCCTGCCACCACTGGAGGTGGCTTCACCGGCGGGGCCCACGAGTCCGGATCCGATGAGGGCGTCGATGCGGGAGGCGACTGTGGAGCGGGCGAGTCCGGTGGTGAGGGCAAGTTCAGCACGAGTCCGGGCTTGGCCGTCCCGGAGGAGCTGGAAGAGGTCCCCGGCACGCGAAAGATTACCGGCGTCCTGGGCGGAGGCGTCTTTTCCGCCTTGGTGTCCGGGTTCTGAGGTCATGCCATTAGTGAAGCACGATTGCTTATGCGTGTCATGCAGCAGAAGTTCGTCGGCAATAATTCAACTTTTGCTTGACGCTCGGCAAAAGTCCCCCTAGGTTGTGAGGAGCAGCACATCAACCCCCTCGATGCCCGAAATCAACGGCATCAATTTGCCTCCACCCACAACGACGAGGAGAGACAGTGTCATATTCGATCCAGCTCTACACGGTCCGAAAGGCCCTTGAAGAGGATCTGGCGGGAACGATCCAGCGCTTGGCCGACATCGGCTTCACGATGGTTGAGCCTTACCGTTTTGTTGCCAAGGCCGAAGAACTGAAGCGGGCATTGACGGAGAACAACCTCACCGCCCCGTCCGGCCACGCTCCCTTGCTTAGCGATGACCAGGACGCCATCTTTGCCGCCGCACAGCAGCTGGGTATCGGCACCGTCATCGACCCACACGTTCCGATTGAACGCTGGAACACCATCGAGGACATCAAGGCCACTGCCGAACAACTCAACGCCGCAGCCGTCAAGGGGTCCGAATACGGTGTCCGCGTTGGCTATCACAACCACTGGTGGGAAGTTGAGTCCGTCATCGACGGCAAAACTGCGATCGAACACCTGGCCGACCACCTCAACCCCGAGGTCGTCCTGGAATTGGACACGTATTGGGCAGCAGTAGGTGGCCAGAATCCCGCCGAACTCCTTGCCCGGCTTGGTGACCGCGTCAAGTTCATTCACATCAAGGACGGTCCCCTGACCTCGGACCCGTCGAGCCAGCTCGCCGTTGGTGCCGGCCAGATGCCTATTTGGGACGTGTTGAGCGCCGCTGGCTCACTTGAAGCAGCAGTCGTGGAACTGGACGACTTCCAAGGCGACATGTTCGACGCCGTGGAAGACAGCTACAACTACCTCAACTCCGGGAAGGTGTCCGCATGAGCCACGCAGCAGGAGCCGCCTTTGGTTCTCTGACATCAAGCCCGGTGGGTTCCGGCCCGGTGGGAGTCGGCATCATCGGCGCAGGTGTCATCAGCAAGCAGTACCTCGACAACCTCACAAGCTTCCCTGATGTCCGCGTTGTGGCGATCGGCGACTTGTTCGAGGAGGCCGCAGCCACGCGCGCCAACGAGTACGGCATTCCCGTGCACGGTGGCATTGATGCTGTCCTCGGCCACCCGGAAGTGGAGATTGTCATCAACCTGACCATCCCCGCTGCCCACGTGGAAGTTGCCACGCAGGCTGTCAACGCAGGCAAGCACGTCTGGAGCGAGAAGCCGTTTTCCCTGGACCGCGAAAGTGGTTTGGGCCTGCTCAAGGCAGCGGACGCAGCCGGCGTAAGGCTGGGTTGCGCGCCGGACACGTTCCTCGGCGCCGGCCTCCAAACTGCCCGCCGCATGATCGAACGCGGCGACATTGGCACACCCCTGACTGCACTGACCTTAATGCAATCCCCGGGCCCGGAATCCTGGCACCCGAATCCCGCGTTCCTCTTCCAGGATGGCGCCGGTCCCCTGTTCGACATCGGCCCCTACTACCTGACCACGCTCGTGCAGACCTTCGGCAGCATCCGCAAGGTGGGCGCTTTCGGCTCCAAGTCCCGCGAAACACGTGTGATCGGCTCTGGCCCCAAGGCTGGCGAGACGTTCGACGTCACAGTCCCTACGCACGTCAGCTCCATCCTGGAGTTTGAGAACGGTGAATCTGCCCAGAGCATCTTCAGCTTCGACTCTCCGCTCAAGCGCGCAGGTTTCGTGGAGATCACCGGTTCTGAGGCCACCATCGCCTTGCCGGACCCGAACAACTTCGACGGCGACATCCGGATCTGCACGCTCGGCTCCGACGACTGGACAACCGTCCCGTCCGTTGGCTCAACTGCCAGCCGCGGAGCGGGCGTCCTGGAAATGGCGCGCGCCATCCGTGAGGGCCGGCCACACCGCGCCCAGGGCGAACTTGCGTTCCACATCCTGGACACCATGGCCTCTATCGCAGAGTCAATCGACAATCGCGCCTTTGTGGACGTGGAAAGTTCTGCAGCACAGGTCCCCGCACTACCCGAGGATTGGGACCCCACGGCGGCAACGCTTTCAGCCTAGTTTCAGCAAGCACCAACTCGACGACGAGAAAACCGGAGCATCATGAAGAATCCCCTGAAAGTCCTATCGGCGGTTGCCGCGACGGCAGCCTTGGCACTGGGTCTCAGCGCCTGCGGCGGCGGCAGCAGTCCACAAGCAAGCAGCGACACCATCACCTACTGGGCATCGGACCAAGGCAACAGCCTGGACGATACCGCAGCCAAGCTGAAGCCGACGCTGGATCGTTTTACCGAAAAGACCGGAGTAAAGGTACAGCTGGAAGTCATCAGCTGGACTGACCTCTACAACCGCATTCTTACGGCCGTTACCAGTGGTGACGGTCCGGACGTCCTCAACATCGGCAACACGTGGGCCGTGACCCTTCAGGAGACTGGCGCTTTCGAGCCCGTGGAGGGTGAACTGCTCGAGGCCGTTGGCGGCAAAGACCGCTTCCTTAAGACCAGCTGGTCGACCGGTGGCGCGGAGGGCAAGACCCCCACGTCCGTGCCGCTCTACGGTTTGGCCTACAACATGTATTACAACACCAAGCTGTTCAAGGAAGCCGGCATCGAGAAGGCACCCACAACCTGGGACGAGTTTGTAGCTGATGCCAAGAAGCTCACCAAGGACACCAACGGGGACGGCAAGCCCGATCAGTGGGGTTTCACCGCAGCCGGAGCATCCGTTTCCGCCAACTCGCACCAGGCATTCATTCGCGGCCTCCAAAACGGCGGCACGTTGTTCGATAAGGACGGAAAGCCCACTTTTGACAGCGATCCCCAGGTAGAGGGTGTCAAGCAATTCGTGGACCTGATGGCCACACAGAAGGTGATGTCGCCGTCGGACGCGGAACTGAGCCAAGGCAGCCAGAAGGTGGATAACCTCATCAACGGCAAGGCGGCCATGATGTTTGACCAGAGCCCCCTGAAGAACTTCGCCGCCCGCGACTTCAAGGATTGGGGCGTAGCTCCCATCCCCATGATGACCGCCGGAGCTACCGGTGACCGCGGCACCCAGAGCCACGTGGCCGGTATCAACCTCAGTGTGTTCAAGAACAGCGACAACAAGGCAAATGCCATCAAACTGGCGGCGTTCCTGACCAGCGACGAAGAGCAGATTGCCCTCAACAAGGCCTACTCCTCCCTGCCTGTAGTCACCGCAGCGTCGAGCGATGCAGCCTTCCAGACCGAAGAAGTCAAGGCCAAGAATGACGCCCTGGCAAATCACTCCCTGCCCATGCCGCTGATTGCCAAAGAGGGTCAGATGGAGACCCTCACTGGCACGGCCATCAAGAACCTCTTTGCCAAGGCGGCAACGGGAACTGTTTCCGAAGACGACATCCGGGCGGCCCTCAAGGACGCCAACAACCAGATGGCTGCGGCCCAGTAACCAGGCCCAGTGAGCGGGGACACCAGCACAAAGTGGTGTCCCCGCTCCGGCAAAGGAGTTTCCATGTCCCATTCAGCATTGGACAGCGGCCCGGCCGCTGCAGGCAGCGCCGCTGCCGTTGATCCAGAGCCCGGCCGATCACGGGCCTCAAGCACACCGCCTGTACGTAAAAGGCGTCGCTCATTCCTCCCCTACGGCTTGATCCTTCCGGCCGCGATCCTTGAACTCCTGATCCACATCGGCCCGATGCTCCTTGGGATCTGGATCGCGTTCATCTCCCTGACGCAGCTCAACCTCACCAATTGGCTCAACGCACCGTTCGTGGGGCTCCAGAACTTCATCAACGGGCTCAACCCGGACAGCACCATCGGCCAGGCCTTCTTCAGCACGGTTGGCCGCACGCTGGGCTACACCATCCTGGTGGTCGGCTTCTCCTGGGTCCTCGGTATGGCAGGCGCGGTTTTCCTGTCCTCCAACTTCAGGGGACGTGCACTTCTGCGTACGTTCTTCCTGGTCCCGTACGCACTCCCGGCCTACGTCGGAACCATTGCCTGGGCCTTCATGTTCAACCAACGCGACGGTGCCGTGAACCAGATCCTGGTGGACACCCTTCACCTCTTCGGCGACGAACGCCCTTTCTGGCTCCTGGGCGAGAACTCCTTCGGAGCCATGGTGATCGTCAACGTCTGGCAGCTGTGGCCGTTCGCCTTCCTCATGTTGATGGCAGCCCTGCAGAACGTCCCCACGGACGTCTACGAGGCGGCGGCCATTGATGGCGCCACTCTTTGGCAGCAGTTCCGGCGCATCACGTTGCCCATGGTCCGCCCGGCCAACGGGGTGCTGCTCATGGTGATGTCGCTCTGGACGTTCAACCAGTTCAACGTCCCCTTCGTCCTGTTCGGAGCCACGTCTCCCAAGGAAGCCACCCTTATTTCCCCTCTGATCTACCAAAACTCCTTCGGCAGTTGGAACTTCGGCCTCGGCGGCGCAATGAGCGTGCTGCTCCTGATCGCGCTGTTCATTGCCTCCGCTTTCTACATCCGCATGGTGCTGCCCAAGGGAGCCGACAATGATTGAGACACGCAACTTCCGGATCCTCAGGAACGTGGTCCTGACCATCCTGTCCCTCTGGGTGGCGGTTCCGCTCTTCGTGGTGGTCTCCACCTCGCTGAAACCCCTCAAGGATGTCTCCGGACTCTTCCAGTGGATACCCCGCGAAATCACCGCCTCACCCTACCTGGACATCTGGACCACGGTTCCGCTGGCCAAGTACTTCCAGAACAGCCTCATCATCACCGTCTGCGCAACAGCGTGCTCAGTGACGGTCGCCGTCCTTGCCGCCTATGCCATTGCCCGGTTGCAGTTCAAGGGGAAGCGCGCTTTCAGCCTGACTGTCCTCTCCACCCAGATGTTCCCCGGCATCCTGTTTCTCCTGCCGCTCTACCTGATCTTCACCCAGATCCGTAACATGACCGGCCTGCAGCTGCAGGGTTCCTACCTCGGGCTGATCATCACGTACATGACATTCACTTTGCCATTCGCCATCTGGATGCTGAGCGGCTACTTTGCCTCGATTCCCAAGGAACTGGAAGAGGCTTCGATGATCGATGGCACCGGCAGGATGGGGGCGCTGTTCCGTGTGATCCTTCCCGTTGCCAAGCCAGGCATCATCGCGGTGGCTGTGTATTCATTCATCTCGGCATGGGGCGAGGTTTTGTTCGCCTCCGTACTGACCAATGAGGCAACCAAGACCTTGTCGCTTGGGCTCAAGGCCTACGCCAGTGAGTCGGATGTGTTTTGGAACCAACTCATGGCTGCTTCGGTTGTGGTCAGCCTGCCCGTCTTGATCGGGTTCATCCTGGTCCAGAAACATCTGGTGGCAGGGCTCTCGTCAGGAGCAGTTAAGTAGGTTCAGTGTTAAGTAGAGCCAACAGCCAGCACAGGCAATACCGTTATCCGGGCGATCACCGAAAAGGAACGCAAATGTCGTACTCACTCCAGCTGTACACCCTCCGCAATGCCATCCAGGAGGACCTGCCTGGAACCATCAAGAAGGTTGCCGAGATCGGTTTTAGGCAGGTTGAACCGTACAACTTCGTGTCCACCGCCAAGGAACTCGGGGCTGCCTTGAAGGAGAACGGCCTCACCGCTCCGTCCGGGCACGCGCCGCTTTTAAGCCAGGACCAGGACGAGATCTTCGCGGCCGCCAAAGAACTGGGCATCACCACCGTGATTGATCCCTTCCTTCCTGAGGAGCACTGGCAAGATGCAGAAACCATCCAGGCCACGGCTGCTGCGTTGAATGCAGCTGCGAAGAAGGGTGCTGAATACGGCATCCGCGTGGGTTACCACAACCATGCGTGGGAGCTGGAGTCCACCATCGAAGGCAAGACTGCCCTGGAGTACTTCGAGGGTCTGCTGGACCCTGAGGTAGTCCTCGAAGTGGACACCTACTGGGTTGCCGTGGGTGGCCAGGATCCCGTTGAACTCCTGGCTCGTTTGGGTGACCGTGTGAAGCTCATCCACATCAAGGACGGCCCGGCCACCACGGACACCAAGGCCCAGCAGCCTGCGGGCCAGGGAGCAATTCCGGTCTTGGACGTCATCGCTGCTGCCAAGTCCTTGGAAGTGGGCGTCGTTGAGTTCGATGACTACTCGGGTGACATCTTCGAGGGCATCACCGAGAGCCTGGCCTTCCTGACCGCCGCAGCCAGCGCACGGGCAGCCGAGGGCGCTGTTTCCCAGGAGGCAGGGGCATGAGCTTCTCTCCCTCCACCCGGAACGGGCCCGTGGGTGTCGCGGTCATCGGTGCGGGCAACATCAGCAAACAGTACCTGGATAACCTGACGGTGTTCCCGGATTTGACGGTCCTGGTGATCGCGGACCTCTTCGAAGAGGCTGCCGAGGCACGGGCCAAGGAATACGGAATCCCCGAGTGGGGTGCGCCGGAGTTGGCACTGAACCATCCCGACGTCGAAATCATCGTGAACCTGACCATCCCGGCAGCGCACGTCGAGGTTGCAACGGCCGCAGTCAATGCCGGCAAGCATGTCTGGACCGAGAAGCCTTTCTCGCTGGACCGTGAATCCGGACTTGGCCTGCTCAAAGCCGCCGACGCCGCCGGGATGCGCCTGGGCACCGCCCCGGACACGTTCCTCGGCGCCGGACTGCAGACCGCCCGCCGGATCATCGAGCGCGGTGATATCGGCACGCCGCTGACCGGCATGACCACGTTCCAGACCCCGGGCCCTGAGTCCTGGCACCCGAACCCGGCCTTCCTGTTCCAGCACGGCGCGGGCCCCCTGTTCGACATGGGCCCGTATTACCTCACCGCACTGATCCAGACCTTCGGCTCGGTCCGCAAGGTGGCCGCCGTCGGCTCCTCCGCCAAGGCGACCCGCGTGATCGGTTCCGGTCCGAAGGCCGGCGAGGAGTTCGCCGTCGAGGTCCCCACGCATGTCTCCGCGATGGCGCAGTTCGAAAGCGGCGCATCCTCGCACAGCGTGTTCTCCTTCGAGTCCCCACGCCTGCGGATGGGTTTCGTGGAGATCACCGGCTCGGAGGCCACGCTCTCGCTGCCGGACCCGAACTATTTCGACGGCGACCTGAAGCTCTGGCGTCCCGGCGCGGAAGAACCCGAGATCATTCCCTCCACAGGACCGGCCAACGGTCGCGGCCTGGGCGTGCTGGACATGGCCCGTGCCCTCCGCTCAGGCGCCCCGCACCGCGCCACCGGCGCACTGGCCTACCACGTACTGGACACCATGGTCTCGATTTCCGAATCCGTGGAATCAGGCTCATTCGTGGATGTCACCAGCAACGCGCCCGCCTCCGAACCAGTCCCGGAGGACTGGGCGCCGGAAACCGCAACTCTCCAGGCAACCGCAACTCCGTAAGTAACGAGGAACCACACCATGAGCACCCCCGCCCACACTGACCAGAGCCAGGGCAACCCGCAACCTACCCGCACATTGGGGGTGGCCGCGATCGGTTACGCCTTCATGGGGAAGGCCCACTCGAACGCGTGGCGGAACGTGGCCAGCTTCTTCGACGTCCCGGCCATCGAGCAAAAAGTCCTCGTCGGCCGGGACGCCGATGCCGTCGCTGAAGCCGCAGCAAAGTACGGCTGGACCGAGTCCGCCACCGACTGGCGATCGGTCATTGAGCGGGACGACATCCACATCGTCGATATCTGTGCCCCGGGCTGGATGCACGCCGAAATCGCCATCGCCGCCCTGCAGGCCGGCAAGCACGTCCTCGTGGAAAAGCCTTTGGCCAACACCATCGCGGAGGCAGAAGCCATGACCACTGCCGCCGCAGCTGCCCGCGAGAAGGGCGTGCAGTCGATGATCGGTTTCAACTACCGCCGCGTCCCGGCCCTCGCCCTGGCACGCGAACTCATCGCCGAAGGCCGCCTCGGCACCGTCCGCCACGTCCGCGCCGCCTACCTTCAGGACTGGCTCTCCGACGCCGAATCCCCCATGACCTGGCGGCTCCGCAAGGAAACCGCCGGCTCCGGCGCGCTGGGCGACATCGCCTCGCACGCCATCGACCAAGTCCTGTTCCTCCTAGGTGACGCCGTCACCGAGGTCACGGGCCGCCTGCACACTTTCGTGGACCGCCGCCCCGGGCCAAATGGCCCGGAAGATGTCACGGTCGACGACGCCGCCTGGGCCACGCTGACCCTCGCCTCCGGGGCAATCGCCTCAGTGGAAGTCAGCCGCGTAGCCACGGGACAGAAGAACTCCCTCAAACTCGAGATCTACGGCGACAAAGGCACCATCCTCTTCGATCTCGAGAACCTGAACGAACTCGGCTTCCTGGATGCCACACTGCCCGTCCGGGAACAGGGCTTCCGCCGGATCCTGGTCAACGAACCCGAACACCCCTACATGGGCGCGTGGTGGCCGCAGGGTCACATCATCGGCTGGGAACACACTTTCACGCACCAGATCCGGGACTTCCTCCTGGCCATTCGGGACGGCAGCCAGCCATCGCCGTCGTTCGAAGAAGGCCTGAACGTCCAGCACGTCCTCGCCGCCATCGAAGAATCGGCAGCCGCCAAAAGCTCGCTCATCCAACTTTCCCCGAAGCCAAACAGCACCACTACTGAAGGAGCCTGACATGCCCCGCCCGTACACCCTGTTCACCGGCCAGTGGGCCGACCTCCCCTTCGAGGAAGTCGCCCGCCTTGCCTCAGGCTGGGGCTACGACGGCCTGGAAATCGCCGTCTCCGGAGACCACCTGGACGCCTGGCGCTGGGACGAGCCCGGCTACGTCGAGTCCAAACTCGCCATCCTGGAAAAGTACAACCTCAAGGTGTGGGCCATCTCCAACCACCTCAAAGGCCAGGCCGTCTGCGATGACCCCATCGACTTCCGCCACGAAGCAATCGTCGGCTCGCGCGTGTGGGGTGACGGCGAACCCGAAGGCGTCCGCCAACGCGCCGCCGAAGAAATGAAACACACCGCCCGCCTGGCTCGCGCGCTGGGAGTGGACACCGTCGTCGGGTTCACCGGTTCCTCCATCTGGCAGTACGTCGCCATGTTCCCGCCCGTCCCCGAAAAGGTCATCGACGCCGGCTACCAGGACTTCGCCGACCGCTGGAACCCCATCCTGGACGTCTTCGATGAATGCGGTGTCCGCTTCGCCCACGAAGTCCACCCCTCCGAGATCGCCTACGACTACTGGACCACCGTCCGCACCCTCGAAGCGATCGGACACCGGCCCGCGTTCGGCCTGAACTGGGATCCCTCACACTTCATGTGGCAAGGCATTGACCCTGTCTCCTTTATCTGGGACTTCAAGGACCGGATCTACCATGTGGACTGCAAGGACACCAAGCTCCGGCCCACTGGCAGGAACACCGTGATGGGCTCGCACCTGCCGTGGGGCGATCCCCGCCGCGGCTGGGACTTCGTCTCAGCCGGACGCGGGGACGTGCCCTGGGAATCCTCCTTCCGGGCCCTCACGGCGATCGGCTACGACGGCCCCATCTCCGTGGAATGGGAAGACGCCGGAATGGACCGCCTGCATGGCGCCCCCGAAGCCCTCGCCGCCCTGAAGAAGTTCGACTTCCCCGCCTCCCAAACCAGCTTCGACGCCGCCTTCAGCAGCAAGGATTAAGAAAGGACCGACGTGATCCGCACCCTTCAATCCGGCCAGCGCTGCGAGGTGTGGATCGCGTCGGTCAACGGCCAGGCTGAGCTGCTCTACAGCTCGGACGACGTGTTGTTTGAAGCACCCAACTGGACCCTGGACGGAGGCTCACTCATCCTCAACGGGGATGGGAAGCTGTGGCGTCTCGATCTGGACGCGGGCTCCTTGGAGCCTATCTACCTCACCGGCGTCCCGCACCTGAACAACGATCACGTCCTGGCACCTGACGGCCAGGGCATCTTTGTCTCCGCGAACGACGGCCACATCTACCGTGCTTTACTGGCCGGCGGACCGGCGACGCGCATCACCGAGGACGACGGCTTCTTCCATTTCCTCCATGGCGTCAGCCCCGACGGTGCGCAGTTGGCGTACGTGGGCATCGAAGCGGGAGACTTCACACAGCCCGGCAGGCTGATGACAATAGCGTCCGACGGCGGTGCTCCCGCCAGCGTTGATGTCGGCCGCTTTGATGTCGGCTCGGCCCACTGCGACGGCCCTGAATTTTCGCCCGACGGGAAATGGCTTTACCTGAACACAGAATCCTTTACGTCCAGGCAGGGCCACGCGCAGCTCGCCCGGATTCGTGTGGACGGCACTGGCTTTCAGCGGCTCCTCGAATCCGAATCAGTGGACTGGTTTCCCCACCTCTCCCCCGATGGCCGGTACGCCAGTTACATCCGGTTCCCCAGCGGAACCGTAGGACACCCCGCGGACCTGAGGGTCGCCGTCATGCTTGTTTCGACCGAGGACTGGACTACTGCCCTTCATTCATGGCCACTTTTCGGCGGCCAAGGTACCCTCAACGTCAACAGCTGGTCGCCGGACTCCCGGCGTTTTGCGTATGTGGCCTACCCGCTTTCTGACTCGACGAAGGACTAAGCACGTGACCCTCAGCAATGGCACTTCCGATGGAACGATCCGCTGGGGCATCCTCGGCACAGGATTTATTGCCGGTCTCCAGACGCAGGACTTGAACGAAAACGGCTTTACTGTGCAGGCCGTTGGCTCGCGTTCATTGGAATCGAGCAAAGCCTTCGCTGAGCTGCATGGGGTGACGACCGCCCACGGCAGCTATGAGGACTTGGTGGGGGACCCGATGGTTGACGTGGTCTACATCGCTACGCCGCACCCGTTCCATCACGGCAACGCAGTCATGGCCCTGAACGCCGGAAAGCATGTACTGGTGGAGAAGGCCTTCACGATGAATGCCCGCGAAGCCCAGGAGATCGTGGACCTGGCCGAGTCCAAAGGCCTTGTGGCCTTGGAAGCCATGTGGACACGCTTCCTTCCGCACATGGTCCGCATCCGCGAACTCCTCCAGGAAGGCGCCATCGGCGAGGTCCGGAAGGTAGTGGCCAGCCACAACCAGAGCCTGCCCAAGGACCCTGCGCACCGGTTGAACGATCCCGCCCTTGGCGGTGGGGCGCTGCTGGATCTGGGCATCTACCCGATCTCCTTTGCCTTCGACATCCTGGGTGCTCCGGAAACCATTCGCGCCAGCGCTTCCATGACGGCGACCGGTGTTGACCGGCAGACCGCAGCCATCTTTGAGTACTCCGGTGGCCGGCAGGCCCTGGTTGACTGTGAACTCGACGCCGCCAGCGCCAACCGGGCCATGGTCATCGGGACAGAGGGCTGGATCGACATCGAGCACACTTGGTACAACCCGGTTCCGTTTACGGTCTTTGGGGTTGATGGCACCGTTGTGGAGCGCTACGACCAGCCCGTGAAGAGCCGGGGAATGCAGTTCCAGGCAGCTGAGATGGAACGCCTTATCCGTGCCGGTGAGTCTGCTGGAAGCATCCTGCCGCCGGATGAGAGCGTGGCGATCATGGCGGCTATGGACGAGATCCGCCGACAGATCGGGCTCCGCTACGACGCCGACACCGTTGTTTCAGAAGAAGGTGCAAAGAAATGACTGAATCTGCCCGCCTTGTGGAGTTGCGCCAGCAGGAAGAAGAGCTGGTGTTCGCAAGCTTTGACCACCACGACGCCTGGCGGCTCGGCTCACTGATCGCCAACCACGCGATCGCCTCGGAATTCGGAGTGGCTATTGATATCCGCCGGCACAACCTTGTGCTCTTCCGTTGCATCCTGCCCGGAGCCACAGCCGACCAGGAGGAGTGGATCCGCCGGAAGTCCGCCTCCGTGCTGCGGTTCGAGCACAGCACTGCCCTGCTGACTGAACAATTCTCCGCCCGCACCCACAGCCCTCTGGGAGGCGGCTGGCTTGCCCATGAGGATTACACGCTCGCCGGTGGCTCGTTCCCCATCCGCGTGCGGGGCGCTGGCGTGATCGGGGCTGTCACGGTGTCCGGGCTGAGCTCAGATGAGGACCACCAACTGGTGGTTGATGGCATCCGGAGTTACCTGAAGACGGTGGCGGTTTAGGGCAAGCTCGGCGAAGCTGCCCGATCAGTTCTTGTCGCTGCCCGGGCCTTCGCGTCCGCCATCCAGGAAGCACTCGAACCCCCTAAGCTCGGGTCGCGAAACGCGGAGAGCATTCCACGGCAACTCTGCAGCCAGCTCCAGCCAGCGGTCAGCTGACGAAACATCGGTTATCGGCGTTAAAACAACGGGAGTAGAAGTAGCTGCGAGAACTCCCGTCCATCAACGAATCCGGTGTTTAGCAGGTCAGTCTGGCATTTCGAAGATGTTTAGTGGTTCCCCAGCTTCCTCGCGCAGACGATATCCTTCATTGGGCTTTATGTCGCGACGAGTACGGGGACAAAATGGAACATGCAGGGTACGGAGCATTCTGTGAAGCGGCAAGTGCCGCACTTGAACAAGAGGCACACCTCCTAGGAACCACTCCACTTGATCGCCTGATTTCTTTGGAGAGCCGGTGGCATCCCAACGGGTTCGCCGTCTTCCATCTCGACGATTATCACAAGCTCGGTAAATTACGTCTCCACATTTGGCCGGACAGCGGAAGGGTTGTTAGGCCCGACGATGCACCAATCCATACCCATGTGTGGCATCTCTATAGCCGCATCTTGACAGGGCTGTACTCGGAAACGATTTACGAGCTGTCGGACCCTGAAGTGGCGGGAAGCAAGGAGTACAATAGTGCGGCCATCAATTACCTCGTCGACAAGGATTCCTTCACTGCGCCTAGTAGGGCCTTCTTAAGAATGGTCAAAACAACGCATGCCACCAATGGTGGGGTTCACGCCGTTGCTGCCGACGTACCGCACGAAACGCATGTCGGAGAAGGTTCATTTGTGGCGACTCTCCTCGTTACATCGGACCCCAGATCAGCTCAGGCGACCATGTACTCATCAGAAGTTATTCACTCTAGTTCCTATGAGCGTCCGTTGTTGACTAAGGCTCAGAAGATGAATCTCCTCGGCCGACTTGAGCAAGAACTCAGAGGCCAGACAGGGTGCGGAAAATGAAAAAATTCTTCACCAGGGTCATAAAGTATGCCAAGAGTGACCCCGATGTCGTATCCCTGATTGTCGTAGCCTTGGCCCTGACTGTACTCGGCCTCACAGGAGTGGCGGATAATCTCCTTAGTCCCGCCATCGTAGCCATGCTTGGCATCCTAGCGTTTTCGCAGCTCAAGAGCCGGATACAAGTTTCAGACGTGACAAAAAAGTGGCATCGTTCAAGGACGGACCTCTTGTTATGGAACTTTCCTCCTGAGTACAAAGCAGCTCAGAGTACGGTTGCTCATAACTATTTCTTCGCGGGCACTACAATGAACCGGACGCTGCCGCTGATGAAGGAAAATATCACGCGAATTCTCAAACGCGACGGTCTGGTGCGCATAATCTTGCCAGATCCAACATATAAGCCCCTGCTTGAGATGATTGCGGCTACGCGCGCACCTAAGCGACCCGAAGATATTCGGTCAGATATTGAGTATGCGCTAAAAAGCGCGGAACAACTCCGATTGGCGGACAAGGGGTCACTTGAGATACGCACAACTCAAGTCCTGCCAAGTATCGGTATCAATGCAATGGACCTGGGGCATCCATCAAAATCTATTATGGTGCAAATGAACGAGTTCTCTCCTGAAGATGGAAGTGAAAGGGCGCCCATCTTATATTTGACTGGTGCTGACCGCGCATGGTTCAACCACTTCGAGGCACAGTTGGAGCGATTGTGGGCTGAGGGGCAGCCGTACATTCCACAGGCCAGCAAGGACTAAAGGGCTCGCTGTTCACCGGTGCGAGGGTCCAAGCCGTCTCCTGGGGGTGTAATTTCGTGCTGCCTCAAGCAACGCGGCGATGAAGGCGTCCTCACTGCCGGGAAGCAGAATCACGCGGGAGGTTGCTGTGCATGCCTGGCCGGTCAGCCCGAAGGCTCCGCGGGCAGCGATCGACGCCGCTGTGGCCACCGGCGCAGATGGCGAGACCACCAAGGCATTCTTGCCGCCCATTTCCATTTGAACGCGGGCTCCCCGTGCGTGACACGCTTGCGCAACAACTGTTCCAACACTGTTGGAACCAGTGAATGACACGGCAGCCACATCCGGATGCGAGGCAGTTGCCTGCCCTACGATCGCTCCGCTTCCAAAGACAAATTGTAGGCGCCGCGCTGTTTGGTCAGGGCGATGCCTTCCTGTTGGCGCGATCAGCTCGTCTTTTCGCCGAGCTCGTAAGGAACGCTGTACGTGGTTTCTGAAACCCGAGCACTGCGGCCATACTGAACGCATGAGGTTGGCGCGATGACAGGCTTGCCGTGGGAACGGTCCGATGGTTCCTCCCCAGAGGGCGTTGGAATCAGCGTCTCGGGCGGAGGACTGCGAGCAGCGTCATTCGGTTTAGGGGTTCTCCAAGTACTCCAAGAAAGGCGCGGACTTTTGTTCGGCCGCGCCCCTGCACGGTATTTATCAGCGGTCTCCGGCGGTTCTTATATCGCCTCAGCATATGTCGCGAATGCTAATGCGCTGACTGATCCTTCGATGTTGCGCGGAAGCGATACGCCGTGTCCACTTTCACTGGGCAGCCCAGAGGAACGGCATGTGCTTACCCACGGAGACTACCTGATCAAACCTTTGAGCCGTACGATCGTGCCGATCGTCGGGCTCTTCGTGGTTAACATTCTTGCGCTCGTCGCGATCGTCGTTTGGATCGGAACGATGCTTGGGAATTTCGCGGCGGTCGCCGAGTTGGTTCGCCCTCTCGAAGTCACACAGCTGAGGTTGTGGCCTAGCACGAGCACGACTTTTTCGTTTGACGGCTGGGGCGACATTGCAGAACTCGGACCTGTTCTACCCTTCTCTGTTTTGGTTTTAGCGTCCGTGACTGCGCTCGGACGCGGTATTTACGCGGTGGGGGCGGTCAGGCAAACACTCTACGTGTTGCTCGGCCTTGCTGGTATTTGGTTCTTCGGGCCACCGACCTTTCGCTTCCTCTCCGACGTTCCCTCGCTCCGCACAATCAGCGGATGGTGGCCGGTGCTAATCGCAGCACTCGGCGCAATGGTCGTGGCCCTTGCTGTGACGGGGGTGCTAATCAAATTGAAGGTCTACGGCCGATTGAGCGCGGCAGCCAACTGGTCACAACGCTGGGCAACGCGCGCGCTCTTCGCGGGTATGGCACTCTGCGCGGGATCCTCCACTTACCCGATCCTGGCAGCGTGGTTCCGCGGGGAATCCTCAGAAGTCGACATTTTGATTTTCTTTACCGTGCTCATCGCCCCGCTAGTGCTCGACCCAATATTGCAGCGCTCGTCGGTGCAGCGGCTCTATCAGGACCGTATCAGGACCTGCTTTGGAGTCGTGCGCAATGGGCCAAACTCGGCAGGGGTGCCTGCTTCGTCGGCGCTACTGTCCGAAGTCGGCAGTGAACATCGGCCGTTTTCCCACCCTCAGCTCCTCATCTGCGCGACAGCTAATGTGTGGCATCGGACGCGCACGGCAGGTAGTCACGCGTTCGCCCCGTTCGTCTTCTCGCACGATGTATGTGGAGTGCCCGGCACTGATGCACGGTTCGAGACATCGAAGTTGGAAAATGGCCGAGTGAGGCGGTCATGGTCGAAGGACCTGGATCCCGCAGTGAGCCTTTCCATGGCGGTTGCTGCCACGGGCGCAGCGTTGGCGCCCAGCATGGGACGAGGTACGCAACCTAGCCTCCGCCCGTTGTTCGCGGCCGTGAACGTGAGGCTCGGCTGGTGGCTTCCTAATGCCTTCCTGAAGTCCCGTCGATCCGAAGTGGAAGCCATGAACGGGCCCAGTCGGTTCAAGTATCGACGGGTTTTCGGTCGAGGATATGACGACCTGCTCCCCGAAATGTTCGGTGTGGCCGGTGCCAACATGTACGTGACGGACGGCGGTCACTACGACAATCTTGGTCTTAGTGCACTAATCCGATCCGGATGCGCCGAAATTTGGAGCGTCGACGCAAGCCCCGACAAATCCGGGTCTGCGGACGAGTTACGGCGCGTACTTGACCTTGCTGTCAAGGAAGGGCACATTCTCGGCCATACGATCGATCTTGACGTTTTCAAGGCGCTTCCATCTGGCTCGTACCGCGCGACTCACGTCCACGGCAACCTGACTTATCCAAACGGCAAGACTGCCGACCTTCACGTCATGAAACTGGGGTTGACGAACGAGGCTCCGGAAAAGCTTCGAAAATACAGGGCAGAACACCCGCTTTTCCCGTTCCATCCGACGCCCTTGCAATGGTACGGCCAGAAGCGCATGGAAGCATATCGCGACCTGGGCAGTCACACAGCGACGAGCTGTCTCGACTCCCTTGGACAGGTGCAGCGGCTTATCTAGGCTTGACCTAGACTCGACCTGGCCAGGAGCTGGACGCTGATGCCCGCCGATGACTCAACAGAATCATCGACAGGAATCCTGCCGGTCCAGCGATCATGATCACACCTGCCGGAGCCCGATTACCCTCAGGCAGCAAAACAACTGGAGCCATTCCAAAGACGCCGGCCGCCCACCAGCGTTTCCTGCGCACGAGCCAAAGCGGCACGTCAAACAACTGCACCGCCGAAGTGATCGCAGCTACGGTCATCACCCACCCAAGCACCAGCCCCCGGCCAGTCGAGCAGGATGCCCTAGGCCTCCGATCAAAGCACCGATCGTTATCCCAGCGCTTCGGGCGATCATGTAGCGTTGTTGACTGGGTTGTTGAAAGTGGCTGCGTAGTCAGAGGAAGCCTTCATTTGCTCCACGGCTGTTTCGGAGGCGTCATGATGCCAGAGTTCTCTTCTTCGCTCACGAAACCCGACCCGACCTCTCATTATGTAGAACATTCATGTGCCGACATCAGCTTCGATCCGGCTGGCACGTTCCACTTTATTCTGCTCCGGCTTTGCCGTACCGGCCCATGCCGGAAAGGCCGGATTCGTCATGGGACGGGAATTCTCGCACCTACCTCCACTCGTCCTACTTAAACGCCGATAATCGTGCTTCTGCCAGTACTAGCAACAGCCTCGGGCGTTCCTTTGCCCAACCCACATGCTGCCTAGCGCATGAGTCCATTGACAGGCTGGATGCGTCAGCCGAACATGGAGGAAGTCCGATCATCAGCTTGGCGGGGAGCTTACAGTTCACTAGGAGGTGCCTTGAGCATCGCTTTACTCGCGGACGGCCAGTTCGCTGTTGAAGCAGTCCAGGATGCCCTTGATCGAACGCCGGTTCCCGCATCCATGCGCAGGCCCCTCTTGTTTGCGCCGACAATCGAGACTCCGGGCGTTGATGCTGCTGTTTTAGTAATCCAAGCGATGAGCGGCCCTACAAGTATTACGTCCACGCACGCTCAGCGTATCAAGAAGAAAAACATCCCTATTCTTTCTGCAATCCTCGTGGGCACGAAGGATGCTGAAAACCAGGAGATGGTCGATCAGTTTGAAGCGCAGTGCAAGAAAATCCTTACTAGCTCTGGGCTTGCGCTGGATTCAGTCGTGTTCACTAATACCCCGGGATATGAACTTGATGAAGCCTTCTACGAAGAGGAATTTGTTAATCTAGTCGGGACATTACCCGATGAAGTCCGATACGCCGAGGGCTGGAAAATTTATGGGGAAGCTTTAGGCAGTCGAAGCCGGACCGATGCCGTAACTAGGATGATGACCGCCGGCCAGCGTGACGGGGATGCGCGTAACTTTCCCGACGAGGTCGCAACTGTTGTATCCCGCGCAGTGGAGTATTGGCCGCGATCAGCAGCCGTAATCTGGCTAAGGTCGCCCAACCAACACCTCGATGGCGCCACGCCTGTCGAATTTCTTCCCAAGCACGGGCCTGAGCAAGTCCTTGCCGCCTTGGACGCCTCGCTATGGGGAACCTTTGCCTGATGCTTACCTACAGGATAATTCCGTACAAGGAGGAAGCGAAGGAAGGAGAGCGTTTTAGCGCTACGTATCTCCCGGCCCCAGAAGGACGAGGTCGTATCGACAATCCCCGCAGGTACAGAGCCTGGTATTTGGCGCGGGAGCCATCAGCCGCGGTTGCAGAGATATTTGGACAATGGCCTACATGGAACTCTGAAATGTTCAAATTTGGCACTAGCGGTGCCGATTATCGGGGTGCTACCCGCTCCCTGGTGACCTTTCGCCTTCCCGATGATCTTCCGGTACTTGATCTGGACCAGGCCTTCGCATTACATGAACGGGGCATGAAGCCCACGTCCGTAATAGAAAGGAATCGGCCAGCAACTCAAAGTTGGGCTCTGAGAATCTTCAATGAGACCAACCATGCTGGCGATCGGCTTTGGAGCGGTGTCCAGTGGTGGAGTTTCCATCGTCCTCATTGGAGAATTCTGGGGTTGTGGGACATCAACCCGATACCGATCAGCGTTGAAGCGCTTTCTGTAAATCATCCTGCCGTCATCGATGCAGCGGATGCATTAGACAAGCTCCTTGAGAGTTAAACGATCACTCGCCGTCGCCCTTCTTGATCTAGCCTATGCAAGCTAGTCAACGAGCTGCTAGCGGAGTATCGAGTGCTGCGGAATCGAAACAGAAGGTCAAGAGCCACGACCCAAGCCGACTCAGCCCGGGCTGAGTGACAAAGACATCACGCGCTTCGGTCTTGGATCACCCGGGTTGACGGAACTGCAGTTTCTAGTGAACGCGCGTGTACCATCCGCGGGACTAAAGCCGGAATGGCAAGTCCCGCAGGTTTCCCTACAGCAGGTGCGAGTTGCAGCAAAATAGGGGGAGGCACCTGGCCTCGAAAAGCAGCCTCGGGCATCAAGAGCCAAAAGTGCTGGGCCTGGATCGGAGCAACATGGTAGATCTGGGGCCGGTAGAGACCCTATTGGCCGGTGCTTCCGGTCGCATTTCCAGGCTCCTCCCCCGTCATTTTAAACTGGCATGCACGGGTATTCATGGGACGGGAGTAGCCGCCTCCGTGATTTGCCGACGGTGAACGGCACTCATACTGCTCGGTGGCGGGGCCGGTGTTAGCTCATGACAGAAAGCTCCTCCGGCTGTAGGCTCCGAATATGCCTGAGGGTCGGAAGCGCCTTGAGCCGCGTATGAC
>NZ_JAVDSM010000014.1:0-108949 GCF_031455315.1 Arthrobacter sp. 1088 | reverse complement strand
AACACGGCTGCACAAAATTCGAAACCAGCTGAAAACCAAACCACCACACACGGGGGTGCGCAGCAGCCTGGCCATAATTTCAACCAATCAAAAAACAATCGGCATCAACAAACTTGGCACACTATTGAGTTCTCAAACAACAGGTCACTATTCCAAAGCAGAACCACCAGCCTTCGCTGGATCGCTCCGGAGCAACTTTTCAAACTTACCGGCTGGACCTCTCGGAGTCAAATCGGCAAGCATGACTTGATTTTTCCTTGCGGTATCTTGTCTGCTTGGCGATCTCCACTCGGGGACCAGCGCGGGTACTAACTATACCCCTACTCCAGCGAGATGGCAAAGCCCGCTGGCAGAGGTCTCCCTCGTCACCTCTGAAACCCCTGAAACACAGGGAAGGAGGGCCCGGAGCGGCAAGCTCCAGACCCTCCCTGTTCCACGGAACTAGTCAGCCAACGCGAACCACGAGGCTCCCAGTGGTGGAAGAGTCACGGTCAATGCTGCCGGCTGGCCGTCAGTCCCCGGTGACGCAGCCTTCAATGTTCCGGCATTGATGACACCCGAACCACCGTAGGTCCCGGAGTCCGTATTCAGGACTTCAACCCACTCCCCTGCTTCTGGCACTCCCAGGATGTAGTCGTTGTGCGGGCCCCCCGAGAAATTGACTGCGCACACCAAAGGCTTGCCGTCGTGGTCCCAGCGAATGAAAGTCAGCACGTTGTGGTCGGCGTCTCCACCGTTGATCCACTGGAAGCCACCGGGTTCGTTATCGCGTACATGCAGTGCAGGCGTTGACTTGTATAGGCCGTTGAGGTCGCGGACCAGAAGTTGGAGCCCACGATGCGCCGGGATGTCAGCCAGGAACCAGTCAAGTCCGTACTGCTCCGACCACTCGGCTTCCTGGCCGAATTCGGTGCCCATGAAAATGAGCTGCTTACCGGGGTGTGCCCACTGGTAGGCGAAGAAGGCCCGAAGGTTTGCAAGTTGCTGCCAACGGTCACCCGGCATCTTCCGAAGCATTGATCCCTTGCCGTGGACTACTTCGTCATGGCTGATGGGCAGGAGGAAGTTCTCCGAGAAGGCGTAGACCATGGAGAACGTGATGGTGCCGTGGTGCCACCTGCGGTTGATGGGGTCTTCGGAGATGTACTTCAGGGAGTCGTGCATCCAGCCCATGTTCCATTTGAGGCCAAAGCCGAGCCCGCCATGATTGGTGGGTGCCGTTACACCTGGGAATGCAGTGGATTCCTCTGCGATGGTGACGGCTCCGGGGTGCGTCTTGTAGACGGTCGCGTTGACCTCCTGCATGAAGGAAATTGCTTCGAGGTTCTCGCGGCCGCCGAACTTGTTGGGTTGCCACTGTCCTTCCTCGCGCGAGTAGTCCAGGTAGATCATGGAGGCCACGGCGTCAACGCGGAGTCCGTCAATGTGGAATTCTTCGAGCCAGTACAGTGCGTTGGCAACCAGGAAGTTGCGTACCTCGGTGCGTCCGAAGTCGAATATGAGGGTGCCCCAGTCCGGGTGTTCGCCCAGGTTGGGATCCGAGTGCTCGTACAAAGCCTCGCCGTCAAAACGGGCCAGCGCCCAGGAATCCTTGGGGAAGTGCGCAGGGACCCAGTCCAGCAGGACACCGATGCCTGCCTGGTGCAGGGAGTCCACGAGGAAACGGAACTCGTCCGGGTGCCCGAACCTGGACGTGGGCGCAAAGTAGGACGTGACCTGGTAGCCCCACGAGCCACCGAACGGGTGTTCTGCTACGGGCATGAATTCCACGTGGGTGAAACCAAGCCACTTCACGTAGTCAACCAGTTCCTTGGCCAGCTCCTTGTAGCCCAGGCCAAGGCGCCAGGATCCCAAGTGGACTTCGTAGACGCTCATGGGCGAGTTGTGCGGGTCCTTTTCGGCGCGCGCAGTCATCCACTCCGCGTCCTTGAATCGGTAGCTGGAGTCCACCACGCGGGATGCCGTCAGCGGTGGAACCTCCGTGCCGAAGGCCAAGGGGTCCGCCTTCTCAACCCAGTGGCCGCCGCGGGTCAGGATCTCGTATTTGTAGCACGCCCCTGCTACAACCCCGGGAATGAAGATTTCCCAGACACCGGACGAGCCGAGGGAACGCATCGCGTGGCTACGGCCATCCCAGCCGTTGAAATCACCCTTGACCCGAACCGCTTGGGCGTTCGGTGCCCAGACAGCAAAGGAAACACCGTCTACTTCACTCAGCGAAGAGCGGTAATGCTGGACGTGGGCGCCAAGGACGTCCCAGAGACGCTCGTGCCGGCCTTCGCCGATCAGGTGCAGGTCCACCTCACCCACGGTAGGCAGGTAGTGGTACGGGTCATCAATGGTGACGGGTTCGGCGTCGTAGACCACTTCCAGCCGGTAGTCCGGCACATGGCCGTGTTGCAGCGGATCCAGGACAGCGGCCCAAATGCCGTTGGCCTCGTGCTCCATGGCAGTGCGTCCGGCCTCCGTCACCACCGTTACCGACGTGGCGAGGTGCTTCACGGTCCGGATGGTGACGTGGCCGTGATCGTCCAGGTGGGCACCGAGCACGGAGTGTGGTGCGTGGTGGGCTCCAGCTGCCACGCGGGCCAAGGTCTCGGAGTCCACATGCAGGGGAACTCGGGGCCGTTCGGTGCGTGCAGAGCCTGTCATTTCATTACCTTCCGCTGTAGCCGCGGCGTGCTTGCCGCGGCTCGTGTTGTCGAGGATTTGCCGTGATGCGTTGACCGGAATGGACAGCCAGTCCGGCCGGTTCCGCAACTCATAGACCACCTCATATAAGGCCTTGTCCAGCCACAATGCCACAAAGAGCGGCGAGCGGCGGTCAATGGTTCCCGGCATGACTTCGCTGTAGCCGGCCAGGAACGCGGTGGAGCAGTCATCCGCCCATGTTGCGGGCACCTTGGCTTCGGCGTTCTCGCGGACAGCGGCTCCTGCCGCGTAGTCGAAGGAACGGAGCATTCCCACGACGTCCCGCAAGGGGAGATCGGGAGTGTTGCGCTCGTTAATGGTCCGAAGGGGCTCGCCTTCGAAGTCCAGGATGGCCCACCTGCCCGGCGCCCCCGCCTTTCCGGGAACCTTAAGGATCTGGCCAAGGTGGAGATCGCCGTGGACGCGTTGCAGCTGGCCCACATCGCTGGGATGAAGCGTGTCCAGCAGCTCTTCGAGGTTGCCCTCATAAGGCCCGACGGCGGAAGCCGCTTCTGCCCATGACTGGCGGACACGCCGGGCCAGGGTCGCAATGATGCCGGCGCCCTGCGTTTGGCCATCCAGTGTGCCGAAAGTTTCCGCGAGCCTGGCGTGGACCGTTGCTGTTGCAGCACCGAGTTCGTGGGCCTCTTTGGTGAAATCAGCGCCGGCTGCAGCGGCCTCGACTGCCAGCCTCCACGCGTCCAGTCCCCCCAGCAGGAATTCATGGGCCACCGTGAGCTCGCCGGTCGCCGAACCGCCTGGGTCCTGGCCATCCCAGGAACCTGTGATCCAACCCAACGTTGCGGGCACCTCGGTTGTCCCTGCTGCCGTCAGCGCAGCGCCCAACTCCACCTCGGGATTCCTGCCGGCTGCCAACACACGGAAGATCTTCACGATCGCCGTCGAACCGCCGTCGTCAATGATGACGGACGTGTTGGACTGCTCCCCGGACAGCACGCGGACCGAGGTAGGTCCTTCCGGAAGGGCCACACGGCCCCGGGTGAGATGGCCCGCGGCGAGGCCGTCACCTACTGTGTCCTCCCGGCGCATGAGGTCCAGCCACGCCGTGATGAACTCGGTGTCGTACACGGCGTCGTAGACGAGCCGGAGCCCCAGTTCGGGATCCGTGATCTCCCCGAGCAGGGCAGTGGGAGCATCCGGCAACGGCTGGCTCCTGAAGCTCAACGGCACCTGGACGACGTCGGTCCGGGGACCGCCGTCGGCTGTCCGATACGTTACGGCGAGCAGTTCAACCTGCAAACCGGCGCTACCTTCGGGGTATGGGAGGGTGAAGCCGCCCACACGCTCCAGCGCAAAGTCGGGGCTCTTCACCGGGAACCAGCGTTTAGTGGGAAGCCAGCTCCGGAGAAGACTCTCGATCGAGGGGTTAAGTGTTCCCTTTTTCATCTCATCCTTTGGTAGACACCACGGGAATCGCCTGGGTAAATGGCGATGACGGGTTGGAAAACGCAGAGCGCAGCCGCAACCAATAGAAGTTGTGGCTACCCAGCATGACTGTTAGTTGGCCGTTGTCCCCAACGGCCGGGAATGGTTGGCCACCGAAAATGTCGCGGAAGCCCCTGCCGGCATATTCCGGCAGATCAAGGGTCGCGGCCACCGGATGCTGCGAAAGGTTGAAGACGCACAGGATAGTCTCCGCGTCCTCGCCTTCAGGATTGCCGGCGGGCAGTTCCCGGACATAGGCCAGGACGGCCTCGTGGTCCGCTTCGATGTGGCGGAAACTTCCCAGGCCGAACACGGGGTGGTTCCTGCGCACGCTAAGGATCTGCCGGGTCCATCGCAGCAGGGAGCCTGAGTGCGCGGCCTCTGCTTCAACGTTGGCCATGCTGTAGTTGTAGACGAGGGACTGGATCACCGGCAGGTACAGCTTGCCCGGGTCCGCGCCCGAGAAACCCGCGTTCCTGTCCGGGTTCCATTGCATGGGTGTGCGGACGGCATCGCGGTCATCGAGCCAAATGTTGTCCCCCATGCCGATTTCGTCCCCGTAATAGAGGAAAGGGCTGCCTGGCAGGGAGAGCAACAGTGCATTGATGAGCTCAATCTCAGCCCTGGAATTGTCCAGCAGCGGAGCCAGCCTCCGCCGGATACCAATGTTGGCGCGCATCCTGGGGTCCGGTGCGTACCAGCCAAGCATGGCAGCGCGGTCGTCCGCGCTGACCATCTCCAAGGTGAGTTCATCGTGGTTTCGCAGGAAGGTCCCCCACTGGGCACCCTTGGGAATCTCCGGGGTCTCCCGAAGGGTCTGGATGATCGGAGCCGCCTTCTGGTCCCGGAGGGCATAGTAGAGCCGGGGCATGATCGGGAAGTGGAAGGCCATGTGGCATTCGGGGGCTTCCTCGGTGCCGAAGTACTCCACCACCTCATGGGGCGGCTGGTTGGCCTCGGCGATGATCACGCGTCCGGGGTAGTTGGCATCCACCATCCTGCGCAGGTCCTGGAGGAAGGCATGGGTGGCTGGAAGGTTCTCGCAGTTGGTGCCTTCCTCCTCAAAGAGGTAAGGAACGGCGTCGGCGCGGAAACCGTCGATTCCCTGGTCGAGCCAGAACCGGATGACGTCATAGAGTGCCTCGACGACTTTGGGGTTCTCGAAGTTCAGGTCCGGCTGGTGGCTGAAGAAGCGGTGCCAGAAAAACTGGCGCCGGATGGGATCGAACGTCCAGTTGGATTCCTCCGTGTCCACGAAGATGATGCGCGCGTCCTGGTACTTCTCATCCGTATCGCTCCACACGTAGAAATCGCCGTAGGGACCCGTGGGGTCCTTCCGGGATTCCTGGAACCACGGGTGCTGGTCCGAGGTGTGGTTCAGGGGGAGGTCGATGATCACCCTGACGCCGCGGGCGTGCGCCTCCGCCACGAGGCGCTTAAAGTCGCTGATCGTGCCAAACTCGTCCAGCACCGAGGTGTAGTCGGCGATGTCATAGCCGCCATCACGCAACGGGGAATGGAAGAACGGCGGCAACCAGAGGCAGTCAACGCCCAGCCATTGAAGGTAGTCCAGTTTTTCGATCAAGCCGTGGAAGTCACCGGAGCCATCCCCGTTGGCATCCGCAAAGGCCCGCACCAGTACTTCGTAGAAGACTGCCTTGCGGTACCAGTGCGGATCATGCTGGAGACCGGGGGCATTCAGCTCGAAGGTGTTCTTCGGAGTGAAGTACTGGCTCGGGTTTTGCGGAGAAAAACTCACTAAGGCTGCCTCCGGATGCTCAGGATGTGTGCGGGCTCCACGTGTGCGTCGAGCCTGACGTAGTTGTGTTCACCCCACCACCAGCTTTGCCCGCTGATCAGGTCATCCACCAGGAACCGGCCGTCCTCGTTGAAGTCCGCGGGATCCAGCTGCAGGGCAGCCAGGTCCAGGGAAACCGTGCTTTCGCGGGCGCTGTGCGGATCCACGTTAACAACGATGATCAACGTGTCCTTGGTGCCGTCCGGCAAGGTCTTGTGCTTGGAGTAGACGATGGTTGCGTCATCGGTGCTGCTGTGCAAAGTCAGGTTCTGCAGGTCGCCCAGGGCAAGGTGGTCCTTGCGGATGGTGTTCAACCTGGTGATGTACGGAGCCAACGTGCGGCCGGACGCGGCAGCGCCTTCCCAGTCCCTGGCCTTGTACTCGTACTTTTCGTTGTCGATGTACTCTTCTGCCCCGGGCCGGGCCACGTGTTCGTACAGCTCGTAACCGGCGTACACGCCCCAGAGCGGGCTTGCCGTCGCGGCAAGGACAGCGCGGATGCGGAAGGCCGCGGGACCACCGTACTGGAGGTACTCCGTGAGGATGTCAGGCGTGTTCACGAAGAAGTTGGGCCGGAAGAAAGCCGCGCTCTCGTGGCTGACCTCATGGAAATACTGCTCCAGCTCGGTCTTGGTATTCCGCCACGTGAAGTAGGTGTACGACTGCTGGAACCCTGCTCTGCCCAATGCATGCATCATGGGTGGACGCGTGAAAGCCTCGGCCAGGAAAACTACCTCGGGATTCTTTTTGTTGATCTTTCCAATCAACCATTCCCAGAACCAGACAGGCTTTGTGTGCGGATTGTCCACGCGGAAAATCTTCACGCCATGGCTGATCCACAACTGCACGATCCTCAGGATTTCCTTGGAAAGGCCCTCCGGATCGTTATCGAAGTTCAGGGGGTAAATATCCTGGTATTTCTTCGGCGGGTTTTCGGCATAGGCAATGGACCCATCCACACGCGTCGTGAACCATTCCGGGTGGGACGTTACCCAAGGGTGGTCAGGGGCCGCCTGCAACGCCAGGTCCAGTGCAACTTCGAGTCCGAGCTCGCGGGCATGGGCAACAAAAGCGTCAAAATCTTCAAAAGTGCCCAAATCCGGGTGGATGGCGTCATGGCCACCGTCTTTGGAACCAATGGCCCACGGCGAGCCCGGATCCTGCGGGCCCGGCGTCAGCGTGTTGTTGCGTCCCTTGCGGTGCTGGAAACCGATCGGGTGGATCGGCGGCAGGTAGATAACGTCAAAGCCCATCTCCGCAACCGCCTCCAGGCGCTTGGCCGCGGTGCGGAAGTTGCCCGACGTCCAGATACCTGTGGCGTGATCCAAAACCGCGCCCTCGGAGCGGGGGAAGAACTCGTACCAGGAACCACGACCCGCGAGGTCACGTTCCACCTGCAGCGGGAACGGCTCCGAAACCGTCACCAGCTCGCGGATCGGAACGCGTCCGACGGCGGCCAGCACCTCGGGGCTGAAACCGGCACCAAGGCGTTCCTCGGCAGATTTGGTGGTGTCGGCAAGGACGACTGAAGCGGCACGCAGGGTGCGCTTCTCCGCAGCGGTGCGACCGGCGTCGTCCTCTGCTGCCTCCGAAAGAAGGGCTGCACCCTCGGCGAGCATCAACTCGACGTCAATGCCGGCGCCCACTTTCACTTCAGCGTTGTGGTGCCACGTTCCATAGCGGTCATGCCAGGCCTCAATGACGAAAGACCACGCACCCGTGCCGGACGGCGAGAGCGAACCCTCCCAGCGGTCCAGGCCTTTCCAGCGCTCATCCTTGGCCGGCGCCATGCGGACCCGCTGGCGCTCCTTGCCCTTGGGATCAAGCAGGACGGCGGAGACACCGAGTTGATCATGTCCTTCACGAAAGACGGTCGCACCGATGGCGAGATCCTCACCCGGAAGGGCCTTCGCGGGGAACCGGCCACCCTCAACCACCGGCTGGACAGCCGTGATGGGGAACCGGCCGAAGCGAAGTCCGGCGGTGATGTCCGTTTTCGTCTTGGATTTCAAAGCGGTCATGGTTCGCGAGGTATTCGTCACAACCACGACGTTAGCGACAAAAATCCAAGAATGCTAAGCACACGAGCCATCTTCGCGACGCAAGATGACTTTTACCTAAAAGAAACCCAAACCAGTTCCGACTGCCATGTGAGTCCGTTAGTGTGGCGCTCGTGAAGGCAATTCGAAGATTTACAGTCCGTACCGTCCTCCCTGAGCCCATCCGGCCGTTGGCCCGCTTGGCGACTAACTTGCGCTGGTCCTGGCACCGGCCCACCAGGGAACTTTTTGCGAGCCTTAACCCGGCTCTCTGGGAGGCCGCGCAGCATGACCCCATCGCCCTCCTGGGGTCCATCAGCAGGGAGCAGCTGCAGGACCTCGCCAGCAACGGCGAAGTCGTTAACCGGGTACAGGAAGCTGCGGCCGATCTGGACCGCTACCTCAGCGAGCCCCGCTGGTACCAGGGGCTTGGTGAAGAAGCTCCGGCCTGCATCGCCTACTTCTCGCCGGAATTCGGCATCACCGAGGTTCTGCCCCAGTACTCCGGTGGCCTGGGCATCCTTGCTGGTGACCACCTCAAAGCCGCCTCGGACCTCGGTGTCCCGTTGATCGGCGTCGGGCTGCTTTACCAGGCCGGCTACTTCAAGCAGTCGCTGTCCCGTGACGCCTGGCAGCAGGAGACGTATCCGGTACTGGACCCGGACGGCCTGCCGCTGACTCTTCTGCGCCAGCCCTCCAAGGACGGCGTCCCCGGCAAGCCGGTGCACATTTCGCTTCCGCTTCCCAATGGCCGCGAGCTTCACGCGCATGTCTGGCGTGCCGACGTCGGACGCGTTCCGCTGCTGCTGCTCGACTCAAACGTCCCCTCCAACGACGAAGCCGCGCGCGGCATCACCGACCGCCTGTACGGCGGTGGCGGCGATCACCGGCTCCAGCAGGAACTGCTGCTGGGCATGGGCGGCGTCAAAGCCCTGCGCGTCTACCAGGAACTGACAGGTACGCCCGCACCGGAGGTCTTCCACACGAACGAAGGCCATGCAGGATTCCTGGGAATCGAACGCATCCAGGAAGCGATGTCGGACGCCAACGATCCCCTCACCTGGGACGAAGCCCTCGCAGCCGGGCGTGCATCCACCGTCTTCACCACGCACACTCCCGTCCCGGCAGGAATCGACCGTTTCGAGACCCTCCAGATCAAGCACTTCTTCGAAGCCGGGCTCGCCCCTGCAGTGCCCGTGGACCGGATCCTGGAACTCGGCCGGGAAAACTACGACGGCGGCAACCCCTCCGTCTTCAACATGGCAGTCATGGGCCTGCGCCTCGCGCAGCGTGCCAACGGCGTAGCCAAGCTGCACGGCGTGGTTTCGCGGGAAATGTTCTCCGGTCTCTGGCCCGGATTCGACCACTCCGAAATCCCCATAACCTCCGTGACCAACGGCGTCCACGTTCCCACCTGGGTGGACCCAAAGATATCCTCCCTGGCACGGCAGCAGTTCGGCGCAGAAGCCGAAGCCCTGGGCCGTTGGGACCTCGCCTACAACGTCAGCGACGAAGACGTCTGGGGGCTCCGCAAGGAACTGCGCACCCAACTCGTCGAAGACGTCCGGCGCAGGCTGCGCGCCTCATGGAAGACACGCGGTGCTGCCGACGCCGAGCTTGGCTGGACGGACAGCGTGCTGGATCCGGACGTTCTGACCATCGGCTTCGCCCGAAGGGTGCCCACATACAAGCGACTCACGCTGATGCTGCGCGACCCCGCGCGCCTGAAAGCCCTCCTGCTGGACCCCAAGCACCCCATCCAGCTGGTCATCGCAGGTAAATCGCACCCCGCTGACGACGCCGGCAAGAAAATGATCCAGGACCTTGTCCGGTTCACCGACGACCCCGAGGTTCGCCACCGGATCGTGTTCCTCCCGAACTACGACATCGCCATGGCCCGCACCCTCTTCCCCGGCTGCGACGTCTGGCTCAACAACCCGCTTCGGCCGCTTGAAGCCTGCGGCACATCCGGGATGAAGGCAGCCATCAACGGCTCGCTCAACCTCTCCGTCCTGGACGGCTGGTGGGACGAAATGTACGACGGCGAAAACGGGTGGGCGATCCCCACGGCCAACAACGGCGCATCCGCAGATGAGCGCGACGACATTGAAGCTTCCGCACTCTATGAGCTGCTGGAAACCCAAGTGGCACCGCGCTTCTACGGGACCACCGTGGCCCAAGGCGCCGGCGCAGCAGGACCCTCCGAATCCAGCCGCGAGACCGTGCCCACCCACTGGGTGTCCATGATCAAGCACACCCTGGCGAACCTGGGCCCGGCAGTCTCAGCCGAACGCATGCTGCACGACTACGTCAACAACCTGTACTGCCCCGCGGCAGTAGCCGGGCGTCGGGCCACCGCTGAATCGTTCAAGGAAGCCAAGGAGCTCGCGGCCTGGACCTCCAAGGTCCGCAGCGCCTGGCCTGAGGTCGTAGTGGAACACGTCGACTCGGTGGGAGTGTCCGAAGAACCCCAGGTCGGCGACACCCTGCAGGTCAACGCATACGTGGCGCTCCACGACCTGACCCCCGACGACGTCTCCGTGGAGGTGGCGTTTGGCCGTGCCGAGGAATCCGATGAGCTTGAGGACATCGTCGTAGCGGAACTGGACTCCCTGGAGAACCTCGGAGGTGGACGCCACCTCTTCCACGGCGACCTGGTCATCAACCGTTCAGGGTCCTTCGGCTACACCGTCCGGGTGTTCCCGAAGCACTCCGCGCTGGCTTCCAAAGCTGAACTGGGGTTGATCGCGAACGCCTAGTCCGTAACCAGACGACATCCGCCGGATGTCAGTCATCCTCCGCGTGCTGCTCCTTCGTCGCTTTGACGCACGCTTCCGGATAACTGGCATCCGGCTTTGTTGTTTGCTTCGGCGAGGCGTTGCGACTTATGAAATTTAGTTTTCGAAGACCGCAATCACCGCAAGGTCACGGCCTGCGTAGCGCTCCGCGTCTTGGAGGATCTCGCAGACCACGCCGAAGGAACGGTCCGTTCGGTAGGCCGCCGGGACTTGCCAGATCATCGTGACGGGAGTGCCGTCGTCGTCGGACAAGGCGTCGGCAAAGTCATGCAGGGAGTCGTTGAGCGCGTCCAGGTTCACGCCGTAGTACTCCGGGAAGTCCAGGACCTGGCCAAAGACCTCCAGGACGCCCGATTTTGTTGTCGCCGGCGGGACGAGGATGGTCCTGCGCCCGGCGTCTGCCACCTGCTCCTGAAGTTCTTCGATGGTCCAGGTGTCTGCGGAATAGATCTTCATGGGCTCCTACTTGCCTTCGACGATGAACTTGAACGAATCGTAATGGTCAGCGGTGTAGTACTTGGCCGTGTCCTTGCCAACAATGATTCGGCGAGCGCCGCGATCTGGCTCACCGGGTGTTGGAACCGTGTACTCCTTATAGAATCCGCTGGACTTCTTGGGCAGGAGTCCCTCGAAGTTACCGAAATTCACGCCATCCCTGTCATAGGGATAGGGCCCGCCTTTCGCAATCAGGGCAAGCGTCTGTTGCGCTTCCCTGGGAAGCTGCGAGGCGTTGATGCTGGGCAGCGCAGAGGGGTTTGCCATCGACGACGGCGCTGACGCCGAGCCAGGCTCCGCCGTCGTGGTCTGCGTGCTTGACGTTTCCTGCGGGGCGGTCAACGGGCCGCCGCCCACCATTGCGACCACAAGCGCGACGACGGCAATCACCAGAGCCCCGAAGGCCAGCAGTTTGCTGCTGATCCGTTTCATGCGGGGGGCTCCTACGTGCGATAAACGTTGATGGTGTTGGCCTGCAGGATATCCCGCTCGCCCGACGCCACCAGCGCACCCTTCCGGCGTTCATGCAGCACCGACGTTGTGAACCGGAGTTCGAACATACGCTTGCCGATGCCGGTTTCGCTCAGGATCTCGGGAAGCACCATCTTTACGTCCTGGTTGCTGCCGTTCACCACGATCAGGCCCCGGATTTCGCTGTCCTCATGACCCATCAGGAGCTGAATGGAGCGCGCGTTGGGATCATTCCAACGCGCGGGCGTCATGCGCTTTCCCTTGTCGTCGAACCATTGCAGGCTGGAATCATTCGCGTGGGCGGGGAAGCTCTCAGGCTGGTGGCGCAGGAACCACCGGCGAAGCCTGACAAGCTCCCTGGTGGTCTGGAACATGGCGTTGGCTTCCTGGGTCCGGCTCCAGTCCAGCCATGCCGTGGGATTGTCCTGGCAGTACGCATTGTTGTTCCCGTGCTGCGTTCGCCCGATCTCATCACCAGCGGTGATCATGGGGACGCCGATGGACAACAACAAGGTGGCCATCAGGTTCCGGACGGAGAGCGCCCGGGCGGCCACGATTTCTTCGTCCTCGCTACGGCCTTCGAAGCCATGGTTGTAGCTGCGGTTGTCTCCGTGGCCGTCGCGGTTCTGCTCACCGTTGGCCTCGTTGTGCTTTCGGTCGTAGCTCACCAAGTCCTTGAGCGTGAAGCCGTCGTGTGCCGTGATGAAATTGACCGAGGCCAGGCGCGTTCGGCCGGACGGCGCGAACAGGCTCGCCGAACCCGCCATCAGCTCAGCCAGCGACGCGACTGAGCCGCCTTGGCCGCCGGCCTCAATCGCGGCACGGTCCGACAGCCAGAAGCGCCGGACGCCGTCGCGGAAATGATCGTTCCAATCTGACCACCCCGGCGGGAACCGCCCTGTCTGCCAGCCGCCGTAACCTACGTCCCAAGGCTCGGCGATGAGCTTGACCTCTGACAGGACGGGATCCTCGGCAATGGCCTGCAGGAAGGGGTGGTTGGGGTCGAATTGGTTGCCCGCGTCCCGGCACAGGGTCACGGCGAGGTCGAAGCGGAAGCCGTCCACGTGGAAGTCATTCACCCAGTACCTCAGGGAATCCAAGGCAAGGTCCACCACCACGGGATCACTGAAGTCCAGGGTGTTGCCGCAACCGGTGGTATCCAGATACCGTCCATGCGCATCGTGCCGGTAGTAGCGCTTCTCCGCGAGGCCGCGGAAGCTCAGCGCAGGCCCGTCCGGTCCGGCTTCCGCGGTGTGGTTGTAGACCACGTCCAGGATGACCTCGATGCCGGCGGCATGGAGCAACTTGATCATGCCCTTCAGCTCGTCCTGCACAGCGTGGGGACCCGCGTTCCGCGCAGCCTCTGTGGCGTAGTCGGAGTGAGGGGCAAAGTAGGCCGCGGTGTTGTATCCCCAATAGTTCGTCATGCCCAGGTCCTGGAGGTGTGACTCGTCCAGATGGAAGTGGATGGGCAGGAGTTCCACCGCAGTGATTCCAAGCTCAGTCAGGTGCTGGATCATCACTGGGTGTGCCATTCCGGCATAGGTGCCGCGGAGGTGTTCCGGGATGTCCGGGTGAAGCATCGTCTGGCCACGAACGTGGGCTTCGTAGATTACGGACGTACGCATCGGCGTCCGCGGCGGCGCGTCATCGCCCCAGTCGAAATCCGTTGCCATGTGGACGCTCGTGAGGAATTCGCCCCGCTGATCCACGGCGCGACCATAGGGATCCAGCAACAAGGACTGTTCGTCGTCGTCGTCAACATCCAGTGCCGGTACCGACATCGGCAGCCCGCCCTCGGGTGGAGCAGCGCGGAATCCGTACCGCGTGCCCGGCGGCATGCCGCTGACGATGCCAAAGTGCACACCGTCCTCCAGATTGGGAAGGGTGTGAACCCGCCAACCATCACCGGGCGCTTGGTATGCGACCTCAACGCGTTCCAGGTCCGGAGCAAACACTGCGACGTTGACGTTGTCTGTCTGCTGCGTGACGGCATCAAAGAAATCGGGCTGGGGCTCGCTCAGTCCGAGGGGCCTGGGGCGCGATGCATCCAGGGCGGCTGCTGGGTCCAAAATAGGCATAACCATTGCTTGCAAGTTTAGTTCCATACAGGATGAGTGCTGAGTTGGCCGCCCGTGTGACGGCGCCCACCACGTCAAATTTCCGGCAGGTACCGGCCGCGGGGATCGTTCCGGGCCGCTCACGTGCTGGAACGCTCTGGACCGGGCAACAGCACACCCGTATCCCCTCCCCCGAATGTGTCGCCGCGGCTGTGTGTTGGCGGCAGCCTTGCCATACTGGGACTGGACAGAACTGGAGGTTCAATCGTGCGCGTTGCACTCGCTCAAGTCATCACCGGCCGGGACCTGGCTGACAATCTGCGGCTTTTGGAGGAGTACGCCCGCCGTGCCAAGGACGGCGGCGCTGAGCTTGTCGTTTTTCCCGAGGCAATGATGCGCGCGTTCGGCAACTCCCTGCTGGACATCGCCGAACCTCTCGACGGCCCCTGGGCGGGCCGGGTGCGCGAGCTGGCTGACGAACTTCAGCTGGTGATCGTGGCTGGCATGTTTACGCCTGGCTCAGCTTCGGATTCCGGCGCGCGCCGCGTGCGGAACACTCTCCTGGTCACAGGCCCCGGCGTAGAGACCAGCTACGACAAGATCCACCTCTTCGACGCGTTCGGCTTCGCTGAGTCGGACACGGTTGAGGCGGGAACAGACCCAGTGACGTTCGACGTCGGCGGCGTCACCTTTGGTTTGGCCACCTGCTACGACATCCGTTTCCCCGCACTGTTCACTGCCAACGCGTTGCGCGGAGCCGTTGTAAACATCGTGGCGGCATCGTGGGGAGCCGGACCGGGAAAGGCCGATCAATGGCAGCTCTTGTCCCGCGCCCGGGCGGTCGACACCACGACGTTCGTGCTTGCCTGCGGCCAAGGAGATCCTGCTACGCAAGGTGTTGAGGTCAAGGGTGCCGCGCCCACGGGCGTCGGGTACTCCGCCGTCGTGTCCCCCTTTGGGCAGGTCGTGGAAGCGCTCGACGGCGAACCCGGCCTCCTCTTCGCCGACCTCGACCCCGCAGTGGTGGAAGAAGCCCGCCAAAAGCTCCCGGTCCTGGCAAACCGCCGCGAATTCTGATCTTCTCTCACATCCAGCGGGTTTTTGGCCGATCTTCTCTCACATCCAGCGGGCTTCTGGCCGATCTTCTCTCACATCCAACGGGCTTCTGGCCGATCTTCTCTCACATCCCCTTTTCAAAGGGGACCGGACCGCCCGGGCCGGATGCCGCCGTCGTCGTCATTCCAGAAGGCAGCAAACGCTCCCCCACCAGCATGAAGTGAGAGAGCGTTGGCCGAAAATGGGCAGGAAGTGAGAGAAGATCCTTCAAAAACCCGCGGGAAGTGAGAGAGCATCCAAGGGCGCCGCTGGGGCCATCCGGAAGCGTGCGTCAAAACGACGGAGGAGCAGCCCGCGGAGGATGGCGCTTGCGGCGCCTTGGGGGATTAGCTTGCGCGCTGCCTCGAGACTTCGTACAGCGAGATGCCCACGGCCATGGACGCGTTGAGCGATTCCATGGCGGAGTCGATCGGAATCGAGACGATCTGGTCGCAGTTTTCGCGCACGAGGCGGCTGAGGCCCTTGCCTTCGGACCCGACTACGATACAGACGGGCTCGGTTGCTACGGTGAGGTCGGGCAGCGAGACGTCGCCGTCGCCGTCCAGGCCGAGCACGTAGATGCCCATGTTCTTGAACTGCTTGAGGGCGTTGTTTAGGTTCGACGCGCGGGCCACGGGTACGCGGACTGCGGCACCGGCGCTGGTCTTCCAAGCGGAAGCCGTGACGCCGACGGACCGGCGCTCGGGAACGATGACACCGTGGCCGCTGAACGCGGAGACGGAACGGATGATCGCACCGAGGTTGCGGGGATCGGTGATGCCGTCGAGTGCAACGAAGATCGGGGCGTTGGAGATGTGCCCCTTCTTCCACTTGGCGATGGTGGTCTCTGCGAGGTCGTAGGCGTCCTCGTACTCGTACGGCGGGATCTGCAGGACGAGACCTTGGTGGACTGCGTCCTCGGTCATGCGGTCCAGTTCGGGCTTGCCGGTTTCCAGAAGCGGGATGCCGCGCTCTGCCGCAAGCTTGAGGGACTCTTTGACGCGGTCATCCATTTCGATGCGGATGGCAACATGCAGGGCCTTTGCAGGGATGCCGGCGCGCAGCGCTTCCACAACCGAGTTGCGGCCGGTGACCAGCTCTTCAGTTGCGCGGCCCTTGGGGCCGGAGCGGGCGCCGCTTCCCGGGCGCGCAGGACCGCGCTTGGCGGCTGAACGCTCGGAAAGCTGCTTGTTCTTGTACGCCTTGTGGTAGGTCCGGTCCTCGGCCTTGGGGGTGGGCCCCTTGCCTTCGAGGGCCTTGCGACCGTGGCCTCCGGTACCCGTGGAGGGGCCCTTCTTGCTCTTGCGGATTGCACCCGGGCGACCGTGGTTGGCCATTCTGTCCACCTTGCTTGAAATTAATGAGTCTGCATTCCAGTCTACTGACCCAATGCAATTCGGCGGTGGCGGCGGTTTGTCAGTCGCGTTTCAGGCTCCAGGTAGCGCCTTCCGCACCATCTTCGACGACGACTCCGGCGGCCGCGAGGGTGTCGCGGATGGCGTCGGACGCGGCCCAGTCCTTGTTGGCCCTGGCTGCGGCGCGGGCCTCAAGCTGCGCTTCCACCAAAATTTCCAGTGCCGCGTGTTCGCGGCTCTGCACGGCCTCCGGCCGTTTCACGGCGTCCAGGCCAAGGACATTTGTCATGGCGTGGACGCTGGAGAGAGCGTCTTTTACGGCGCCCAGGTCCCCGGCAGCCAGGGCTGTGTTGCCGGCCCGAACGGTCTCGTGCAGGACGCCGAGCGCCTGCGGGACGTTGAGGTCATCATCCATGGCCGCGATGAAGGCGGCCGGCATCGCGGCCTGCGCATCCTCGGCGTAGCTCTTCGGCTCACTGAGTTGCTGCCCCACCTTCGCGGCGGCTTTGGCGATAAAGCCATCAATGCGTTCGACGGCGGCCGCTGCTTCCTGCAGCGATGTGGGTCGATAGTCCAGTACGGATCGGTAGTGGGCCTGGCCAAGGTAGTACCGGACCACGCGGGGCGAGGCCAGGTCAAGCATCTCGGCAGGACTCACCGTATTGCCGATGGACTTGGACATCTTTTCGCCCTCGTAGGTGACCATGCCGTTGTGCATCCAGAAATTGGCGAATTCATCGCCTGCGGCCTGGGACTGGGCCATCTCGTTTTCGTGGTGCGGGAATCGGAGGTCCAATCCCCCACCATGGATGTCGAAGCGCGTGCCCAGGTATTTGGTGACCATGGCGGAGCATTCGAGGTGCCACCCTGGGCGTCCGGCTCCCCAGGGGGACTCCCATTTGGCAGTGACGGGTTCGCCGTCTTTGTAACCCTTCCACAGCGCGAAGTCGCGCGGATCCCTCTTGCCGCGAGGGTCGGCGTCGGGGGCGCCTTGCATGTCATCAATGTTCTGCCGCGTCAGCGATCCGTATTTGCTCCAGGAGCGCACGTCGAAGTACACGTCTCCGGAGTCGTCCAGGGCGGGGTAGGCATGGCCGCGGTCGATCAGCCGCTGGATCAGCGCATGCATTTCCGGGATGTGCCCGGTGGCTCGTGGCTCGTACGTCGGGCGCTGGACGCCGAGGGATTCGTAGGCGTTCTCGAATTCCTGCTCGTAGCGGTAAGCCAGAGCCCACCACTCCTCGTCCTTCCGCGCTGTCGGCTCGGCGGCCCAGTCGGGACCGAAGGATTGCTCGGACTTGGCCAGGATTTTGTCGTCGATGTCCGTGACGTTGCGCACTACCGTGACGCGGTGCCCACGGAATTCAAGCCAGCGCGTCAGTTGGTCAAACGCGATTGCGGACCTGACGTGCCCTACGTGGGGCATCCCCTGAACGGTAGCCCCGCAGTAGTACACGCTGGCCTTGCCATCTTCGAGGGGAACGAAGTCGCGGACTTCGGCGGAGGCGGTGTCATAGAAGCGCAGGGTCACCGCTCCAGATTAGCCGATGACGCGCCATGACTTGCCTACTTGCAGTACTCGCCGATTTTGTTGAAGTGCACGGTCAGCTGCTGTTGCTGTTCCTGCGTTGCCGCCCCGAGCGACGACGCCGCGGCTTTGTCCATGATGGCGGCCATCTCCTTGATGGGATCGCCAATTTCCGGAGCCAGCTTGTCTGCGATCTCGTGATAGTGGGCAGCGATCTGCTTGGACTGCTGCTGTTGGTTGCCATCGGGCTTGAAGGTGTCGTTGTTGAGGAACTCGCAACTGGCCTTCACATCCATCTTCGGTGTCCCTGCACAGCCCCCGAGCAGGAGCGCAGAAGTCACGGCCGCGGACAACAGCGCGGCGTAACGCACGACGCCGGAACGCACCTTAAGCATTCAGCCCACCTTCAGTGGAACCCGGCTGGATTGCTCCGTTGACGGGGTAAACGAGGGCGGTGGCAACCGCAGAAATTCCCTCGCCGCGGCCAGTAAATCCCAAGCCATCGCTGGTGGTGGCTGTGACGCTGACGGGCGCGTTTGCAGCTTCGCTCAGGACCTTTTGGGATTCTTCCCGGCGGGGGCCGAACTTGGGGCGGTTGGCTACGAACTGCACGGCGACATTGCCGATCTCGAACCCTGCGGCCCTGACTATCCGTGCAGCCTCATCGAGCAGCTTGACCCCGGAGGCGCCGGCGAACTCGGGCCGGTCCGTTCCGAAGTGGGTGCCGAGGTCACCTATTCCACAGGCGGAAAACAGGGCGTCGGCAGCCGCGTGGGCGACGCAATCGCCGTCGGAATGTCCGGAGAGCCCCTGCTCACCTTCCCAAAAGAGGCCACCCAACCAGAGCGGCTGGGGATCGTCCTCCGGCGCGAATGCGTGCACGTCGACGCCGATTCCGGTTCGGGGAAGTATCACGTTGCCGGCAAGGCCCGCAGCTTGCTGGGCGGCCATCAGCCTTCCACCCAGCGCATTCCAAGGGGGCCCTCGAGGAGGCCCTCGGCAATGATGAGATCCAGGGGCGTGGTGATCTTCAGCGACTGGCTGGCCCCGCGGACGGCGTGGACCGGAACGCCCAGAAGCTCAACAAGCATGGCGTCATCGGTGACTGCGGCGGCCTGTTTGTCATCGAAGAGCCCGGCGGCGTCGTGCGCGCGGCGCAACGTAGCGAGGTCGAAACCTTGGGGCGTCTGGACTGCCCTGAGCTGTTCACGGGGCGCTGTTCCAGTGACAACTTCCGGAGCGATGGAGGAGTCCGGGCCGTTGGTCTCAGCGACGGTCTTGATGGTGTCCACCACAGGCATGGCTGGAATGACGGCCTTGGCGCCGGAGGCCAAAGCATCGGCCACGCGCTGGAATACGCGCTCGGGGGTCAATGCGCGGGCTGCGTCATGGACCAGGACGGCTTCTGTCCCCTCTTCCAAAGCAGCCAAAGCGGCGCGGACGGAATCGGCACGGGTGGAGCCGCCGTCGACAACTGTCACCTCAGGGCCACCGTCTACCAGTTCAACCGTGAACGCGGCGATCAGTTGGCGGAGTTCCGCATCCCCCTTGGGCACGGCGACGCAGATCTGGCGTGCGACGTCGGCAGCGACTACGCCACGGAGGGCGTGCATCAGGATGGTTTCGCCACCCAGCGGAACTTTGGCTTTGGGCATGCCATAGCCGAGGCGCTCGCCCGAGCCGGCAGCCACCACGATTACCGCCGTAACAGCGCGCTTGGAAGGAATACTCATGGTGACAAGAGTACTTTGTGGCAAAAAGAAACCCGGCGGCGCTTTCGCACCACCGGGCATCAATTCTTAGGAAGCCAAGACTTCGTCGAGAACGCTTGCTGCCTTCTCTTCGTCTGTCTTCTCAGCCAGGGCCAGTTCTGAAATCAGAATCTGCCGCGCCTTGGCCAGCATGCGCTTCTCACCTGCGGAAAGGCCGCGATCGTGATCACGACGCCAAAGATCGCGAACGACCTCCGCCACCTTGATGACATCGCCCGAAGCAAGCTTCTCCAGGTTTGCCTTGTAACGACGTGACCAGTTGGTAGGCTCTTCAGTGAACTCGGCGCGGAGAACGTCAAATACGTGCTCCAAGCCTTCTTTGCCCACTACGTCCCGGACCCCAACAAGGTCAACGTTCTCTGCTGGAACTTCAATGGTCAGATCACCCTGAGCCACCTTGAGCTTGAGATACATCTTCTCTTCGCCCTTGATGGTGCGCATCTTGATTTCCTCAATTTTTGCTGCACCGTGGTGAGGGTAAACTACTGTCTCGCCGACCTCAAAAACCATGTGGACTTTCCCCTTTCCCGCAGACTAGTCTATCACGATTAAGGCATACGACTGGCACCCGACGGGCTGTCCAGCCGCGCCAATAAAGGGAAATAGGCCCCAAAGGGGCTCGCGATACCCCTTGACGCGAGCCAGGAAAGATGCTTCACGGAAGCAAGGAGCGCGTCGGATCTTCCCGGTCGCGTTCGCCACAATGCCTTCTCGAATCCTTATTTCGGCCGCTTTGCCGATAGGCTATGGCTGAAAAGTGTTCCAATGACTCTTGAGGAGTAGGTGTCGTGCGCATTACTGCGATGAACCCTGTCCAGCGCGGCAAGCTGGCAATTGCGGCGGCTGCAATCGGCGTCGGTCTTCTGTCCGTAACCGGCTGTGGCTTCGTCAACGCCCAGCAGACTTCCCACCAGTACTCAGCATCGGACGGGGTCAAAGCAGATCTCGGCCAGCTTGAGCTGCGCAACATGCTGATCGTCGCTTCAGGCGAGAACCAGCCGGGCCGCGTAATCGGCGCCGTGTTCAACAAGTCCAGCTCGGATGCCACCCTGACCATCAGTGGTGCCAATGGCGCCCAGACGGAAATCCCGGTCAAGGCCAACTCGGAGACGTACCTGAACGACGAAGCCGACGCCGCGGTCCTTAGCACCGCAGGCACCAGGCCCGGCGGACTGAGCCCGGTAACCATTCGCAGCGGTTCGGACTCCGCAACGATCAACGTTCCCGTGGTTGACGGCACGCTGCCGGAGTACAAGGAGTACCTGCCCTCCTCCAGCGCCTCGGCAACTCCGTCTTCCACTTCCACGGCAACGCCGACGCCGACGCACACCGAATCTGCAGCTGCCGGCCACTAGCAGGCCGCGCGCTGCAAGCAACGACAATAAAGGAAGGGTTCCGCTGCGGCGGAACCCTTCCTTTGTCGTTGTCTGCTGGCCGACGGTCAGCTGTTTGAAGCTTTACGGCTCGAACTTGTAGCCCAGTCCACGCACCGTCACCAAGTACCTTGGAGCGGACGGATCCGGCTCAATCTTGCTACGCAGTCGCTTTACGTGGACATCGAGCGTCTTGGTATCACCCACGTAATCTGAACCCCACACGCGGTCAATGAGCTGGCCCCGGGTGAGCACACGTCCGGAATTGCGCAGCAGCATTTCTAGGAGTTCAAATTCCTTCAACGGCAGTGACACCTGCTCGCCGTTCACGCTCACCACGTGGCGTTCGATATCCATCCGGACGGGTCCGGCCTGCACTGTGGAGGTGATCAGCTCTTCGGGCTCGCCCTGCCTGCGGAGCACTGCGCGCACGCGCGCCACGAGTTCGCGGGAGGAGTATGGCTTGGTGACGTAATCGTCGGCACCCAACTCCAAGCCCACAACTTTGTCGATCTCCGAGTCCTTGGCGGTCAACATGATGACCGGCACGCTGGAACGTTGGCGCAGTTGACGGCACACTTCCGTCCCCGGTGTTCCGGGCAGTTGGAGATCCAGCAGGACGAGGTCGGCACCGTTCCGGTCGAATTCCACCAAGGCGTCGGTGCCGTTGTCCACTACCTCGACGTCGAAACCCTCTTTGCCCAAAAGGTAGGACAGGGGGTCGCTGAAGGACTCTTCGTCCTCCACTATCAAAATCCTGCTCAAGCGCTGGCTCCTTGCTCTTGGGCGCCGCTGGCGCCCCCTTGTTGATTAGCGTGACGGGTTGATTCGCGTGATGCGGTTAATTCGCAGGATGCGGATTAATTCGCATGATGCGGTTGCTGAGTCGTGTGGTGGGGTGCGACGGCGGCACCCGCCGCCGGAAGTTCAGGAGACGGAGCCGCGGTGGCAGCGGACGCCGGGAGGCCGGCGTCGTCGTCCTGGCCTTCCATCTCGGGCAACCGGATGGTGAACGTTGAACCTTGACCAGGCTGGGACCACACTGTGACTTCGCCACCATGGTTGGACACAACGTGCTTGACGATGCTGAGGCCCAGGCCGGTGCCACCGGTATGCCGGGAGCGGGCAGCGTCCACCCGGTAGAAGCGTTCGAAGACCCGTTCCTGGTCCTCGGGGGTCAGGCCCTCGCCCTGGTCCGTGACTGAAATAGCGACCACGCCCTCCCGCGTCCGGACTCCGACGCCTACGCGGGTGTTCTCCGGCGAGTAGCGGATGGCGTTGTCGATCAGGTTGCGCAGGGCGGTGACCAGCAGGTCCCTGTCACCGAACACCAGGGAGTCTGAATGGCCACCTACAACAATCTGGATGTTCTTACTCTCGGCCGGGAGCTGCGAGCGGTCCACTGCCTCGGTAATCACAGTGTTGATGTCCACCGTGTGGCCTTGCTGGGCAACATTTGCGCCCTGGAGCCGGGAAAGCTCAATGATGTCCTGGACCAGCGCCGCGAGGCGTCCGGATTCCTTATGCATGCGTTTGGCGAAGCGGCGCACGGCTTCTTCGTCGTCAGGCGAGGCTTCCAATGCCTCGGCCAGGAGCGAAATAGCGCCCACTGGCGTCTTTAGTTCGTGGGAGACGTTGGCCACGAAGTCGTTGCGGATCTCCTCGGTGCGGGTGATCTCGGTTCGGTCGTCGGCGAGCAGCAGGATGTACTCCCACCCGAGCATGGCTGCCCGCACCTGGACCACGATGGTGCCCTTGCCGAGGGGCCCCCGGGGAAGTTCGTATTGTTGCTCCAGAATCACGCCATCGCGGCGGACCTTTGCAGTCATGTCCAGGAGCTGCTTATGAACCACAGTGTGGCCGCGAACCAGGCCGTAAGCGTACGCTGCTGGACTCGCGCGGACCACGCCATCGATCGCATCGACCACCACAAACGCGCGCCCGACGACGGCAAGCACTTCCGCTGCACCTTCCGGAAGCAGGGGTTCGGTAACATCGAGGTCCACGATCCTGCGTTGCCGCTCGCTGATCCTGAAAGCGAGCATGCCAAAGACGCCCAGCGACAGGCCAACCAGGCCTGCAACGACACCTATAAGCAACGGATCCACATGTCCAGCTTATGCTCTGGAATCACGCCAAAGTGTTGATCCGGTGCCAAACGGGGGCGGTTCAACTAACGTTCATCTAAAGGTGCGCAACCGTTCACTGGCTCCTGACACAGTTAGTGGTTGGACTGCCAATGGTTTTTGAAATCCGTACCCCACCATGGGACAGGATTTCCAAGGAAAGGACGCCTTAGTGCGCAAGGTTTTTCAGGAGGAGCTCACCCAGGTCGGTGACGACCTCGTCGAGATTTCCAAACTGGTTCACGAAGCAATCACGAAGGCCACCACTGCCTTCGAAGGCGCCGACGTCGATCTTGCCCAGGACGTCATCGCGGCAGACGCGCGCATCGACTTCCTGCAGAACAGCCTCGACGAACGCGCCATCGACATCCTCGCCCTGCAAGGTCCCGTCGCCAGCGACCTGCGCATGATTGTTGGTTCGCTCCGTATGAGTGCGTCGCTGGAGCGCATGGGCGACCTCGCCCGCCACGTGGCGCAACTCGCCCGCCTGCGCTACCCCTCCACTGTCATCCCGACGTCCCTGACCCAGACCTTCAAGGCGATGGCCCAGCACGACATCGACATCACGGCCAAGGTCACCGAACTCCTCGAGACCCGCAACCTTGAGGTGGCCCGTGACATCCTCAAGATCAACATCGCCGTGGACGACCTCCACCTGAGCGTCTTCAAGGCGATTGCTTCCCCTGGTTGGAACGAAACTGCTTCCACCACGGTGGATGTGGCCCTGGCCAGCCGCTACTTCGAGCGCTTCGCGGACCACGGCGTTTCCGTTGCCCGCAAGGTTACATACCTCGTCACGGGCGAATGGCAGCCTGAGGGTTTCTAAGCCCGTCCCTGCATAAACAGCGACTCCCTGCATAACAGCAACGGCGGCCGGTCACCTGGGGTGACCGGCCGCCGTCGTTAACACACTACGTAGCTGCTGCCGCGGGCAGGCTGCGTCCAAGGGAGGAACGACCGGGCAGCCGCCGCGGCAGTAGCGTAGAGCCTACTTCTTACCCTGGTTCGCTACAGCGAGGATCGCATCTGCTGCCGCCTCGGGGTCCAGGTACGTGCCGCCCCGGTTGATCGGCTGGAAGTCCTCGTCCAGTTCATACACCAGCGGGATGCCCGTGGGAATGTTCAGTCCAGCGATGGCCTCGTCGCTGATGCCGTCCAGGTGCTTGACCAGCGCGCGCAGGGAGTTGCCGTGCGCGGTAACCAGGACGGTCTTGCCGGCCTTGAGGTCTTCCTTGATGTCCGATTCCCAGTACGGGAGGAGGCGGACCAGGACGTCCTTGAGGCATTCGGTCCGCGGGAGGGCGTCACCGAGGTCCTTGTAGCGGACGTCGTGTGCCTGCGAGAATTCGCTGTCGTCCGACAGGGGCGGCGGCGGGGTGTCGTAGCTGCGGCGCCATTCCATGAACTGCTCTTCGCCGAACTCGGCGAGAGTCTGGGCCTTGTCCTTGCCCTGCAGCGCACCGTAGTGGCGCTCGTTGAGGCGCCAGTCGCGCTTGACCGGGATCCAGCCGCGGTCGGCCTTGTCCAGGGCAATGTTGGCGGTGTTGATGGCCCGCTTCAAGAGCGAGGTGTACAGGATGTCCGGGAGGATGTCGTTCTCAACCAGGAGTTCCCCACCGCGCACTGCTTCGGCGCGGCCTTGGTCGTTCAGGTCAACGTCCACCCAACCGGTGAACAGGTTCTTGGCGTTCCAGTCGCTGTGGCCGTGGCGCAGCAGAATCAGCTTGTAAGTCATGGTTTTCATCCTAGCCGAGGGGTCCTGTGCCTTGCCGGGCGTTACGTTTCTCAACGCGGGGTCACTTACGGCCCATAAAGCCGCTCCGCATGGGCCGTAAGTGACCCCGCGTTGCACGATAAAGTGGGGCCGTGGTGCAAAAAGCGGAACGGGTGAGTACTTCCCGAAGTCGAAGTGGGAAGCCTGTTGGCAACGTCACCCGCGGCACCACGAACCCCAACCGCATGCGCCGTTTGGATCGGTGGCTCGCCGGTCCGCAGGCATGGCGGCTCCGCGCCGCCGTCGACCCCTTGGTTGTGGACCTGGGCTATGGCGCCTCGCCGGCCACCGCCGTCGAACTGTTTGAACGGCTGCAGGCCGTCCGTTCGGATGTGCGCGTCTGCGGGATCGAAATTGAGCCAGAGAGGGCGCGTACTGCCAAGGCGCTGGAACGCCCCGGGCTCAGCTTCCACGTAGGTGGGTTCGAAGTGCCGGTTCCCGGCGACCCCATACTTGTGCGGGCCTTCAATGTGCTCCGTCAGTATGAGGAGGCGGACGTGGCCGGGATCTGGAGCCTGGTTCAGTCCCGTCTGGCTCCGGGTGGCCTGTTCATCGATGGCACCTGCGACGAGATCGGCCGGTGTGTCACGTGGGTGGCCTTGGACCGTGACCGCCCCTTGAGCCTTGGTTTCTCGGTGCGGTTCGGCAGTTTTGAGCTGCCGTCGGAAATGGCCGAGCGGCTGCCTAAAGCCCTTATCCACCGGAATGTGCCGGGCGAACCCATCCATACGTTCCTGCGGGCCATGGACAAGGCATGGCTGGAGGTCGCGCCACTGGCATCGTTCGGCAACCGGCAGCGCTGGACGGGAATGTGCCGCTTACTGCGCGACGCCGGGTGGCCGCTTCAGGATGGCCCGTCTCGGTGGCGTCTGGGTGAAGTTACGGTGGCGTGGGACGCGGTTGCGCCGAAGTAGCGTTGTTTACCAGGGTCCGTAGGGACCGACGTTGCGGTTGCCGCCGCTGCCTGCTTCGCGGACTGCTGGACGAACGTCAGCAAGGTAGACGCAGGATGCGGTTACTGCAGCAATGCCGAACAGGCCGAGACCGCTTCCACCGCTCAAGAGGGTCAACGCACCGATGGCAAAAGCAACGCCGGTGAGGGCCAACCAGAACGTCTTGGTGCGCTTGGATGCGGCCACGAACAGGGTTGGGCGATGGCGCAAACAATCCACAAACGCCCACAGCTCAAGGACAACGGCCACCAAGCCAAGGATGAAGTAGACCGCGTTGGTGACAATCGCGATCAAGAATTTTCCGTCCACGCCCCTTAGCCTAACCGTCCAGCGACTTCAGTGCTTGCTCGAGGTCGGACCAGAGGTCTTCCACGTTCTCGATTCCCACGCTTAAACGGACCAGGTTCTCGGGGACACTGACCGGCTCAGCCGTGTGCCGGCGTCGACGTTCGATCAGCGACTCAACCCCGCCCAAGGATGTCGCCGGGAGCCAGAGCTGGAGCGCACGGACCAGTTCGTCGGCGGCGTCAGCGCCGCTGCGGGACTCGTCACCTGCGATCTGGATGCACAGGATGGAACCGAATCCCTTCATCTGGTCCTTGGCGCGCTCATGCCCCGGATCCGTGGGGAGGCCCGGATAACGGATGGACTCTACCCTCGGATGGGTGCTGAGGCGCTCGGCGAGCACTGCCGCGGAGGCCTGCGAACGCTCGATCCGCAGCGCGAGGGTGCGCAGTCCGCGCAACGCCAGCCACGCTTCGAACGGCCCGGCGATGCCGCCGTGGATGATGCGGTGGTGCAGGAGCGTGGCCCGCAGTTCCGGGTTGGAGGTCACCAAGGCGCCCAGTACGACGTCGGAATGGCCGGCCAGGTATTTGGTCACCGAGTGCAGCACGACGTCGGAGCCCAGGCTCAGCGGCTGCTGCACCAAGGGAGTGGAGAAAGTGTTGTCCGTGACCACGATCGCGCCCACAGCGTGGGCGGCGTCGGTGAGCGCCCGGACGTCGGCAATGCCAAGCATGGGGTTGGTGGGGCTTTCCAGCCAGAGCAGGTCCGCGGCTTTGCCCTCTTCCGGGCTGATCAACGCCTTCACGGCGTCCGTGTCCGCAATGTCCACGAGACGGAGCTCCAGGAAGCCCTTCTCCGCGAGTTCAGTCGCCATCACCAAGGAACCTGAGTAGCTGTGTGTTGGCATGACGACAACTCCACCGGCCGGTACCAAGGAGAGAGCCGAGCTGACTGCGGCGAGCCCGGATGCGTAGAGCAAGCCGGGCAGCGTTGCGCCTTCCAGCTTGCCCAGGGCGTCCTCGAACGGGTCCCAGGTGGGGTTGGCGTAGCGGCCATAGCCGCGATCGCCGTCGCCAAGAGAACCAGTTCCAAAGTATGTGGAGGACAGGACGATGGGCGGATTCACCGGTTCATCGTGTTTGCGCTCGGGGCGGCCCGCAGCCACCACAACGGTTTCCGGGGACAAATCGGCTGCGCGCTGATCGGAAAGGCTCATGGTTTCAGGGTAGTCGTGGGCGAGCCTGTGGATGAAAGCCGTTACGGTTTGCCCCTGATCGGTAGGCTAGACAGGTGAGTATTCAGAGCCCCGGCCTTTTTATTGCTTTCGAGGGCGGAGATGGAGCGGGCAAGTCCACCCAGGCTGCCCGGCTCTGCGATGCCCTCGAATCGCGGGGCCTGTCCGTGGTGCGCACGCGCGAACCCGGCGGCACGCCCATCGGAGAAAAGCTGCGCTCCCTTGTGCTGGACCATGGCCACGGCACCATCGATGCCCGCACAGAGGCCCTGATGTTCGCGGCGGCCCGGGCAGCGCACGCCAGCCAGGTGATCCGTCCGGCGCTCGCAGCCGGTCGTGTGGTCATCACGGACCGCTACATTGACTCGTCCGTTGCCTATCAAGGTGTTGGCCGCGGGCTCGGGGCAGAGGGTGTTTTGTCCCTCAACGAATGGGCCACGGAAGGCCTGCATCCGGACCTGACTGTACTGCTCGACGTCGAGCCCTCCGACGGCCGCGAACGCCGCACCGCCGGTGCGGCTGCTGAGGACCGTTTGGAATCGGAGCCTGACGTGTTCCATTCCACCATCCGCCACGCCTTCCTTGATCTCGCCGCTGCTGCTCCCCCGGATTACCTGGTGTTACCTGCCAAATCAGACATCTCGACGCTGGCCGCGCAGATCCTCGAACGGGTGGAATCCTTGCTGGCTGAGCGCGGGCTGGACGAGCGTGTTTCCGGGAACCACCTGTGAGCGTTTGGGACGACCTCCAAGGCCAGGCGCCGGTCGTTGCCCAGCTCAAGCAGGCAGCGCAGGGCGAAACCGGCCTCACCCATGCCTGGCTGTTCACGGGCCCTCCGGGATCGGGCCGTTCCAATGCTGCCAAGGCCTTCGCTGCCGCGCTGAACTGCGAGCAGGACGACGTCACTTTGCGTGGCTGCGGCGAGTGCGCGGCGTGCCACACGATCCTGGGCGAGACCCATTCGGATGTCACGTTCGTGCGAACCGAAAAAGTCACCATCACCATTGACGAAGCCCGCGAACTAGTATCAAAGGCCGGTGACCGGCCCGCCACTGGCCGATGGCGGATCATCATCGTTGAGGACGCGGACCGTATGGCGGAACGAACCACCAACGTCCTCTTGAAGGCCATCGAGGAACCAACTCCGCGTACCATCTGGATGCTGTGCGCCCCATCGCCGGCAGACGTACTGGTTACCATCCGCTCGCGGTGCCGTCCCGTCAGCCTGCGACTTCCGCCAGCGTCCGACGTCGCGGCATTGCTGGTAAGGCGCGACGGCATTGATCCTGAACTCGCGGACCGGGCTGCCCGTGCCGCGCAAAGCCACATCGGGATTGCCCGCCGCCTCGCCCGGGACTCGGACGCCCGCGAACGCCGTCTCGAAACGGTTCGCATCCCCCTGGGGCTCCGTGGGGTTACGGCAGCGGTGATGATGGCGGAGAAACTCGTCAAGATCGCCACCGATGAAGCCAACAGCTCCAATGATGAACGCGACGCGGCCGAGAAAGTTGCGCTCCTGGCAAGCCTCGGCGCACCAGAGTCGGGCACGCTGCCACCCTCAATGCGGAGTCAGGTGAGGCAGCTTGAGGACGACCAAAAACGCCGTGCCAAGCGCTCCATCACGGACTCCCTGGACCGCACGCTGACCGATCTGTTGTCCTTCTACCGGGACGTCCTGATCATCCAATTGGGGAACGCAGTGGAGCTGGTCAACGTTGAGCTCAAGAGCGATCTTGAAGAATACGCCGCCCGCTCAACCCCGGAAGCGACCCTCGCCCGGATGGACGCGATCAACAAGGCCCGTGTCCGCATTACCACCACCAATGTTGCGCCGCTGTTGGCGGTCGAGTCCATGGCGACGAGCCTCATCCAGCAATAGGAGAATGCATGAAGTCCGCACTTCGCCGGCCCGCCGGTGCCCGTTCAAGGGACCGGTCTGTCCAGCCTGCTGCGGGCGGGGGTGCCAGGCTGCGGGGTTTCGCGGCCCTCTGCTTGGCCCTTGCCTCCCTGCTGGTGCTCAGTGCCTGCTCGTTGCCTTTCCTGCCAACACCTACTGCGAAGCCGAGCACCAGCACTGTTGACCCGTCCATTGCGGCCTCGGCGCCTAAGGGACTCGAAAAGTATTATTCGCAGTCCGTGAAATGGAGCTCATGTGAGGATGGGTTCCAGTGCGCTGAAGTGAAGGTTCCCTTGGACTACGGCAATCCGGACTCCGCCGAAATCACGCTGTCCGCCATCAAATTGCCCAGCACGGGCACCAAGAAGGGTTCCATCCTGGTCAATCCGGGAGGTCCGGGCGGCTCCGGTGTCGACTTCGTCAAGGATGCGGGAAACACGCACTTCACCGAGAAGCTCCGGGCCAACTTCGACGTGGTGGGCTTCGACCCCCGCGGCGTCAAGCGGTCCGCTCCGGTCACCTGCATGTCGGATGCCGAACGGGACGCCGCGCGCGAGAAAGTATTCCGGAAGGAAACGGACCAGGGCCTGGCGGCGGCATTGGCCTTCAACAAGTCCTTGGCTGAGAAGTGCGTCGAGAAGACCGGACCCGTGCTCGAACACATTGATACCGTCAGTGCTGCCAAGGACCTGGACGTCCTGCGTGCCGTCGTCAACGATGCCAAGCTCAATTACCTGGGCTATTCCTACGGTACTTTCCTGGGTTCCGCCTACGCCTCGCTGTTCCCGGAGAACGTCGGGCACCTCGTGCTTGACGGTGCCGTGGACCCGTCCATCAGCAACGAGGAACTGACTGCGGGGCAGGCAAGAGCCTTTGAAAAGGCCCTCCGCACCTACGTGGACGACTGCCTTCGTCAAAAGGAATGCCCCCTCAGCGGCTCCGTTGATAATGGAATCCAGGAAATCAGGGATCTCATCAACGCAGTGGACCAGAACCCGCAAACAGCCAAGGACGGAAGGCTGGTGACAGGGACCGAGTTTGTCAACGGGCTCTTCCTCCCGCTCTATGACAACCAAAGCTGGCCGGCATTGACCCAGGCCCTGGACAGCGCATTCTCCGGCGACGTGTCCCAGATGATGCGCATCGCCGATCTCGGGGCCGACCGCGAAGCCAATGGTACGTACAGTTCAAACTCGGCATTCGCGTTCCAGGCCATCAACTGCCTCGACTACCCAATGGTCACTGATACCGCTGGCATGAGGGCGGAGGAAACCCGCCTTAAGCAGGAATCTCCGACCTTCGGCGCATTCTTCGCCTACGGCGGGGTCACCTGCAAGGACTGGCCCTACAAGAACACCCGCACGCCTGCTCCCGTGGATTACACCGGCTCCGCCCCCATTGTCGTTATCGGCACCACGGGAGACCCGGCCACCCCCTTGGAGTGGGCGCAGTCGCTGCGCAAACAGCTTGAAAATGCCTCTCTGGTCACGTGGGAAGGCGAAGGGCACACAGCCTACGGCCGCTCGAACTCATGCGTCAGCACCGCCGTCGACGATTACTTTGTTGACGGAAAGCTGCCGCAGGACGGGCTCCAGTGCTAGGCCGACCGTGACCTATGCGTGCTAGACGCGCCTGGCCTCCCTCTTCTCCAGCAGGAGCGGGAGCTGCTTGATGGAATCCACGACGACGGTGGCGCCCGCTGCGCGCAGCGTCGCCTCGGAGTGGAAGCCTGTGAGGACTCCGGCAATCAGCGAAGCACCTGAGCGAACGCCCGAGAGCATGTCTGAGCTGGTGTCTCCGATGACGGCCACCTCACGAACATCGTCCAGGTCCAAAGCCAGCAACGCCGTCAGGATCATGTCAGGGAAGGGGCGGCCCCGTCCGGCATCTGCCGGACACAAACTGAGGTCCGCCAAACCCATCCAGCCCAGTGATTCCAGGACCATGTTCTGCGTGTGACGGCCAAAGCCTGTGGCAAGGCACACCTGCATGCCGGACTGCCGCATCCAGATAATGGCATCCTCCGCACCGGGAATAGCACGGATACCACCGTCCTCAATCAACTCGTCATAAGCCCTCTCGAAGGCCTTGTTCGCGCTCTCTGCTACACCAGGGTCACCAAAAAGGTCCCCAAAGACGGCCATTTTCGAGAAGCCCATGGTGTCACGTGCATAACCGAGCATGCTCTCGAAGCGGGTGCTGCCTGGTTCTACGCCATGCTCTGCCAACGCCCGGGACAACGCCCGCTCCGTGCGCCCATTGTCGGTAATGGTGGTTCCCACCATGTCCACCACAGCCAGCCGCAGCCGCGTGTGGGTGTGGCTGGTATCCCTGGTCATTGCGTCCCCGGTCATTGCGCGGCTCCTTCGGCTGGTTTTGCGTGGCTGGATATAACCGCCACCGTTGATTTCCCAGCCTCCGGCGGCCGGGAAAAGGCCGCCTGAACCCGGCCCGACGTGCAAGTGAACATCCCCGCAACGGCCGCCGCCGCCCTCGTTTTGACCCGGGCGCGGTGCCTCTATTACAGTTATGTCTTGCGTGATCGCCCGGGAAACCGGTGATGGACGCGGTGCTTCCTTAGCTCAGTCGGTAGAGCGTTTCACTCGTAATGAAAAGGTCATCAGTTCGATTCTGATAGGAAGCTCGGTAGAGAACCCCTGGAAATCAAAGGATTCCCGGGGGTTCTCGTGTTTTTCTCGAATGAAGCCGCTGCCTGTGCCTACGGCGAGGCTCTGGTCTCGCTTAGTTGACTGGAAGCCCAAAGTGGTTGACGAAGTTTGCCGTCTTCCTGGACTTGAATGGTCCCTCGCATATCCCCGTTATTGCAGAACAAACTGAGATCCCTGGGCCGATGAGGGTCAACTCTTCAGGTCCGGCCCAACCGTAACGTTGCTGGAAATCGCGTCCGATCTTGACGGTTGCGCCGGTCGCCGTCTCGACGATCAGGTCATAAGCCGGTGCGTACCAGAACCGTCCATCAGGACTGAGGCCGCTACCGAATGCCGTGCGGTCTCCATAGGACGTGTGGACCGATGACAGGACGGTTCCGTCGGCGCTCTGGAAATTGATCCGATCTTCGCTCACTACCGCCCAGGTGTCACCGCTGACGTCGGCAACATCAAGGTTGCTGGCTTGGGGAGCCGCACCTTCGGCCCACCGCCAAACCCACACCTTCGCGATTGTGCCTCCGCCAGGCGAGGTTGCGTAGTAGAGCGCGGCATCATCTATCGATCCGAAGATCACACCATGCTCGGGAGGTGAATTGATTCCGGCGCGGGCGAGCACTTTCCCTGTACTTGGCTGCACTATGACGATGTCCCCGCGGTGTCCGTCCGTTGTTTCGACCCAGGAGACCAGGTCATGGCTGGGGTTCCCGACTATTTCCCGGAACTCACCCCACTGATGGCCCACGCGGGTGCCGTTGGGTTCCAGCCAGGGCTGCCGTCCGATGGCTCTGGCAGCATGCTCCCAGTCTTCCCACACAACGCCCGACGACCCAGCATCGACGTACACCACCCCAGTGGAAGTCGTTGTAAACGATGCCACACCAACTGCCGACACCCATTTGTTTTCTCCCGTATACGGGATTCCGGTATCCGTGTAGAACAGCCCATCGGGGCCCCAATCCTGCCGCGCGGCAGCAGTTGGTTCCGGGTCCGGGACCGGGACCGGGGGCGCGGGAGAGACAAAGCCGGGCAGCGATTCCTCCCCTACCGGCTCCTCATAGGTGCAGGCGTTCAACGAAAACACCAATCCCAGGCTGACAATGAGCGCCGCCACACGCTGACGCTCCATGTCCCGCCAGTATCGGTAGCGGGGATGGAAGCCTCCCTCTGCGTTGCGGGCAAAACGGTAGTCAGACGGGCAGACAGCCTGTACAAGGGGTGTCCTGGAGCTCATCGATATACCAAGCCGCTACTGGGTGCTGCCAGGCCCCGCAGCCGGATGGCCCCGCGGGCGGCACGACACGCGACGCCGCCGGTTCAAGTCTCCTCCGGCACGGAACCCATGGCAACGAAGAACCACGGTTCATATGTGCCGTCAGGATCCGGGCATTCCCTTGGCGATGGCAAGCGGCAACACGTGAACCGGCACCTGTTGGTGCCACTGCGTGGCGCGCTCATAGGCTTGGGCGATCGCGAGGACCCTGGCATCGGTGTGTTCCGGTCCCATGATGTGCAGGCCAACGGGCTGCCCGTTTGAGAAGCCACAGGGAACACTCACCCCGGGCATGCCGGTCAGATTCGCAGCTGAGAGCATGCGAAGGGCAGCCGAAAGGGAATCCTCTCCGGGGGAACCAGTCAGTTCAGAGGACATCGTCTTAGCCAAGGGGGCGATCGTCGGCAGCGTAGGTGACACGAGTCCCTGCACTCCAGCCTGTGCCATGGCGCGCGGCAAGAACCACCGGAGGTGCGCCCTTACCTGCCACGCCAGGTGAAGGTCCTCCTCGGAAGCCAGCGCACCTGTTTCGATCATGATGCGGGTGGCGGGCAAGTATCGTTCCGCCGCGCTGCCCAGCCGGACGCGATGATGCTGGGCAGCTTCGGAAAGAGAGATTGCGACGCTGGCATGCAGGGCAAGGTCAAGCTCGGGAAGCGGAAGTTCCACGACCTCGAATCCAAGGTCCCTGAATACACGAAGCGCTCCTTCCACGGCCTCCGTGACTTCCGCGGTAACTCCCCATTCCGACCACATTCTGCGATCCACCCCAAGCCTGACCGGAACAAGGGGGTCACGGATTTGGGCTGAGACTGGCCCGCCAAGCAGCGCCACGCCCTGTGGCTCCACCATGCCGTCCAGAAGCGCCGCGCAGTCTTCGACGCTCCGGGCAATAGGTCCCACGTGATCCATGGTGTGGCTTACGTGAAGGACGCCAGTGGAAGAAGCGACGCCGTAGCTTGGCTTGAGCCCCACCAGCCCGTTGATGGCGGCCGGGTTCCGGACGGAGCCACCGGTATCAGTGCCCAGCGCCCCGGGAATTGAGCCCACAGCAACGGCAACGCCCGATCCAACGGATGAGCCTCCTGCGTACCGGTCAGAGCCCCAAGGGTTTCGCGACGGAGGAGTTCCTTGTCCGAAGGCGAACTCGTGTGTTTGAAGCTTCCCGAGGATCACGGCACCGCTTTCACGGAGTCGGCGTACCACTCCGGCATCGTCCGGCGCGATGTTCCCACGGAGGCTTTCGGAGCCGGCCTCCGTCGGCATCCCCTGGACGTCGATGACGTCCTTCATTCCGATGGGGATCCCGTGAAGGCTGCCTGCGAATTGGCCCCCGACGGCCAGGTCATCGGCGATGCGGGCAGCTTCACGTGCGCCGCGTTCGTCGATATGCGCCCAGGCCTGGGCATACTCCTCTGTGGCCCGGGCACGATCCAGAACAGCGTCGAGCAGTTCAACAGCGGACAAGTGGCGACGCCGGATGAGTACAGCTGCTTCCGCGATGCCCAGTTCCCACGCTTCCGTCAAGGATTCACCTCCCGTTTTGCGTCGGTCTCCTTTTCCAAAAGGATTTGCTGTTCAAAGGCAGCCTTCAGGGAATCCATCCCAGTCCGGAAGTCGCGGTAGGCACTCTCCAGCGCGGGAAGGTCCTGCTGGGCAATCGAAGCTCCAACCAGCTCACGGACGATTGCCAGTTGGTGACTGCTCAACGGCAGCGCCTTGTTGGATGGTTGACTCATCGGTGCGCCTCCGGGGTGAGCCGTCCAGCGCGAACCACGCAGACGCCGTCTGCCAGAACAAAACGCACATCCCGGAAATCCCCGGCGTTGGCGACAACTACATCCGCGGCCATCCCTGCCTTGAGACGCCCGGTTCCGGGTGCGATGCCCGGGACCAGATCAGCCACGGCAGAGGTTGCCATGGCGACGGCACCCGCCAAGGATCGGTGTCCGTGCGCCGCAATATCCTGGACGGCAGAGATTAGCTCGTCATGATCCCCGTCGTGTCCATAGTCGGTCCCGATGACCGAGATCAGGCCGGGTTCCTGAAGCAGCAAGTCCCAGTGCTCGCGCGTCGTCACCGTTCGCCGGCGGTGCAGGAGATCAAACACTGAAGCCTCGGCCGGCCAACCCATTTTTCTGCCCAGGACAGCCAGTTCGTAGGCCTCGGCCGGCGTGTGGGACGGGTGGTTGGCGTGCGCGGCAATCACCGAGGCTCCCGTTCCAGCAAGCTCGGGCATCAGTTCCCTTAAGACGCTGGAGGTCGCGGATGCGCTGTGCACGATGGCTGGCACGCCAAACTTCGACGCTGCACGGACGCCCTCCCTGATTCCTTCAATGGCCGGGACAAATGACGGCATCACGGTGTCCCTGACGAGCTTCGCCAGCTGGGTAGCTGTGAAGGCGTCCGCCAGGCCTGCGTCCTGCGCCGCCGCAGCAAGGGCTGCCGGATCAAATGCGCGGGTATCGATAAACCTGCCCAGGACTGCTTCCTTGATGCGGCGGGCTTGATCAATAGTGACTCGAATGCCGGAGGTTTTTTGGATGGCCGCAGGGATGTAGACGAGGTCCTGCCCTCCGCCGCCCAGGGTTTGTCCACCGCCCAACTCACCGATGGCGACAGCGCCGTCGTCGAGCATCGCCTCAACGGTGAGTTCGCCCGCTTCGGTTGTGAGACCCTGGCCATCCGCCAAAGTTGCGGCCCGCAAGCAATGCGGTAAATGCGTCGTTGCACCACGGACGTGTACGGCGTGCCTTTTGTCTGCTTCGCGGACATCGTCCATGGAGGCGAAACCACAGAGGCTGAGCACTGTGGTGGTTCCCGCCAGAAGGTGCCTGTCCAGATTCGCCATCCATCGCTCGGCAGGCAGCGCCGGTGCCGCACTCGGGAACAGCGGGCCCGGGGTCACTCCGTGGGTGTGGATATTGATCAGGCCTGGCATGACCACGCACCCGGATGCCTCGATGACTTCGCCGTCAAACGGCTGACCTGCATCCCATCGGTGGAGCACATCCGCGATGCGGCCATCGCGGATGACTACCGCGCCGCCGTCGATGACTGTGTCGCCGGACGCCGTAAAAACTGTGCCTCCACGGATGAGCGTAGACATTCAGGCCCCTCTCGGCTAGTTTCATCATATCGAAGTTTGCTTCACTATAGCCGTAACGCTGCGGCGCAGGAACCCCCGAGATGGAGAAGCCAATGGCACAGCCACCCACGCAGCGGGATTTCGTCGGATATGGCGAAACGCCGCCAGAGTTCCGCTGGCCGGGCAATGCCAGGGTGGCAGTTTCCCTCGTGATCAATGTGGAAGAGGGTGCCGAGCGCAGCATCGCCCGCGGCGACAAGGCCGACGACCTGGCGGCACACTGGATTCCCGCCCAGCCAGCAGCAGTACGCAACGTCGCCCTGGAATCAGCCTTCGAATACGGCTCCAGGGCCGGCATCTGGCGCTTGCTGAGGATCCTGCGGAAACACAGAGTCCAAGCGACCGCCTTCTGCTGTGCCGCAGCGTTGCAGCTCAACCCTCCAATAGCTGCCGCGTTGGTCCGCGACGGACATGAGATCGCAGATCACGGGCACCAGTGGGACACCCACACGGAACTCGACGACGACGCGGAGCAGCGCCTGATTGTCGCGTCCAGGGATGCGATCAAGGAGAGCACAGGCCACGTCCCCACGAGTTGGTACTCGCGCGATGGACTCAAGCCGGGGACCCGCCAGGTGCTCGCCACCAACGGGTTCTCCTACGAATCGAACAGTTTCAATGACGACCTGCCTCATTGGGGCAGTGGCCAGGGAAACCCGCGCCTTCCCGTCCTGCCGTACGCAGGCGATACCAACGATTCCGGGCTGTTCAAGCAATTCCCAACCGCCACAGCGTTCGGCAACCACCTCACAGCCGCCTTGGACATGCTGCTCGAAGATCCCCGCGGCGGCCCCTCCGTGATGAGCGTCGGACTACACCCCCGGCTTATTGGACGGCCAGCGTACGCAGTGGCGCTCGAGCGATTCATCTCCCACGCACGCCAGAAGGATGCCTGGTTCGCGACACGCATGGACATCGTCAATGCCTGGCTGGACGTTACGGCGGGCGGAGCAGACGACCGCTGAACACACGACGGCGGCGGGTCACCGGCGTTGCAGGGCACGTCATAGGGCCTCCGGGAAGCTGCCCTCGGGCCACTTCCATTCAGGGCCAGCCGCTTCTACTCCAAAGCCAGGAGCGCTCCCCATCCCGGGATCGGCCGGGCCACCCCGGCAATGCGGAGCAGGTGCCAAAGAGTCGCGATGGCACTGTCGACTACGGGAATGCCGAACTCCTGCTCAAGGCCGGCGACGAAGTATCCCGAGCGAAGGTTGGTTCCGATGCACACCACGGCATCCATGTCCGCAGTGAAGGCGGGCCTCATCAGGCCCACGACTCCGGACTTGTCCAGTCGGGCTATTTCCGGGTTGGTCATCACCACCTCCGGAACCGAAATACCCGTGACGTCAATGCCGTGGGCCGCGTACTCCTCCTGAATCAGGGCTGCAATAGAGTCGGGCCCTGGAAAAACGAGGCCGACGCGCGTCGCCTTCAAGACTGCAAGGGCCTCGACGACGGCCACGGATGCGGTGGTTGCGGGCGCGCCGCACACGGACTCAAGTCCGGCACAAAGTCCCTGATCGCCTGCGATGCCCGTCCAGGAACCGGATGTACCGTGGAAGGCGATGGCTTGCAGCTCGGCGTCATTCAACAGGGAAGGAGCCTCTCCGAGGACTCCCAGGTCAACTGGATCATCAAGCCGGGGAGGCAGACGGAAGCGGCTGTAGTGCACTCCAAGATCGGGCTGTTCCGCAAGGATCGATGCTGTGAGGGTTTCCGCATTCGAATTGCTCGACGGCACCAGGATGCCAAGCCTGGTCTTCGGGCCGGGAGTGCCCACGTTTAGTGCGCTTTGCCGAGAGAGGGCGGCGTCGAGATCGCGAGCATGACTGCGGCCGAATTCGTTTGGTTGCTCCACCAATGTGGCAAGGAAGCGTCGTACGTCAGGCTGTCGCCGGCTTCCAGCACGAAATCCTGGCCACCGATGGTCGCCACCAGAGTGCCGGCCTGCAGGATGACACATTCCTCGCCCTCGTGGGAGTGCGGAACGTGTGCGCCCTCGAAGTTGGCTGGAATGGTCATGCTGATGACGCCGAGCTTGCGCTCCGAATCCGGAACGATCAGCTCCATGATGATGCCCTGGGAAGGAATTTCGATGCGTCGCCGATCGGCCCGGCGTACCAGCATGTGGTCCTGGCCCTCATTCGGGTCCATGAACATGCTTGCCAACGGAAGGTCCAGCGAGTTTGCCAAACGAAGCAGCGTCGCAAAGGAAGGATTACCGATTCCGCGCTCGATCTGGCTAATGAGTCCCGCGCTGACGCCTGCGCGTTCAGCAAGCTCCTCCACCGTGAAACGGCCGAGGCGCTGCTGTTTGATCATGGCCCCGAGATGGGCAATCCAGAAGTCGCGTTCCAGGGACTCGGTTACTTCGCCTTGTGCTGTGTCTGTACCGTCCACGACGACTCCTTCATTAGTCCTCGGTTTTGCGTCAGTATATCGAAGATGATTTCGCTTGGATGCCTTTTTGAAGGCAACGGTTTCGACGGCGGATGCGTCCTTGGCAAGGTTGCTCACGCCGCCCGCAACCCGGCGTAACCGGTAAGCATGGAAGCAACCTCTTTCTCCCAATAGACGGCACAACGGTCAGCGCCACGGCTGAAAACAGTCGCCGCTGCGGCCATTGCGGGCGCAGGAACTCCAATGCTGTAGCCAGCCCCTGCAACAATGTCGACCACATGCTGGATGGCTTCCTGCAAGGCTTCGGGGCGCTCTTCCCCATGTCGACGCAGATCCGTGCCCAGGTCAGTCGGGCCCACCCACCCTCCGGCAAAAGCGTCACTGTCAACGAACTCCTTGACCCGTTCCACAGCTTCTGCCGTCTCGAACAACACGGTCAACAAGGGAGAGAAGGAATAGTCCAACCCAAAGGACGAAGCGGGCGTGACTTGGTGGGGACGTGAACCCACGGGGGCGTACCTCGTAGCCTCGTAAGCCCGTTCGAGTTGGTCCACCGTGCGCAGCTGCGGAAGGACTATCTCGTCTACCCCGGTGTTCGCGAAGGCCACCAGTGTGTTCGGTTCCAAGTCCGGTACCCGCACTGCCACGTGCACCCCGGAGCCAGCCAGCCGTTGCACTGCATCACGGCATTGCCGGACGGAAATCCCCGTCTGTTCAGCGTCCAGGACAAGGAAGTCCACCCCGGCGTGCGCGAGGAGTGCCAGCAAAGTAGGGGTGGGGTCGGCGGTGATGATGCCAACGCTGCGTTTCAGGACCGGAGGCTGTTCCTGGTTCACGTGTGGTCCTCCTGAAAGTGATGATGACGAATGGATCTGGCCTTGCCGTCCGCTGGAGACTTCACTCATCCGGGACGAATTGCCAGTCAGCAGGCTTGCTCACACCAACTACGAGATCCACATTTTCCGAACCGTCGTTGGTGAGTCCGTGGGTAGTCCCGCGGGGGATGTAGATGCCATCGCCCGGTTTTGCCCGGTACGTAAGGTCGCCAAGATGGACAATCGGGGTCCCGCTGATGACAACATAAAACTCTGACGCGTCCGGGTGATGGTGGCACAGGTGGTGCTGACCGGGAAGGATCCGGCCCCAGCTGACGCACAAATCATCTGAACCACTGAGGTCCCGGGAGATGAGCGTGCTGACCAGGCCTTGGTCGCGCTGCCCGTTCAGTCCTACCTTGTCCAGTGCAGTAAAGCCTTGCTCGTGTACGTTGTGCACGAGCCGATCGATGGTTACCGTCGCTGTTTCGCCGTCTCTTGTTCCCATCAGGCCGCCCCTTCGAAAGCAGCGCCGACCGGCGTGGCATTGGCCTCAACAGGCGGGTGCTCCATCCACCACCGTGCGATTTCCTCGCGCGTGGCGAACCAGACGCCCTCTTTGGCGAGCGCGTACTCCAGAAAACGGCGCACGCCGTAGGCAACGCTGGGCCGGCCGCCGATCCTCAAATGCAGCCCGACAGACATCATCTTGGGAACCGTTTCGCCCTCAATCAGCAGGCAGTCCAGTGAGTCCTTCAACACGTTGAAGAAGTCCTCCGCAGTGCCGAGGCTACCGTTGCCCCAAAAGCGGGCATCGTTCGTGTCACCCGAATATGGCACCACCAGGTGATTGTGCGTGCCGGCCTTCACATAGTAGGGAAGATCGTCTGCATAGGAATTGGAATCGTAAAGAACGCCTTCCTCGGCCAGGATGGTTCGCGTGTTCTCGGTGATGCCCTCGCGGACATACCAGCCCACCGGCCGCACTCCGGACACGGCCTCGACGGCGGCCAACGACTTCCGGATTTCCTGCCGTTCTTCCTCGGGTTCCATACCCACGGTTCCGCGCCACTTGTAGCCGTGTGCGCAGATCTCATGACCGTCCCGGACAATAGCAACGGCCGCATCCGGATTCCGTTCAAGGGCAGCTCCGCAAGCCATGACGGTTGCTGGAACGTTGTACTCCCGCAACAGGCCCAGGTACCGCCAGATGCCAACGCGGCTGCCGTATTCGAAGAAGGACTCCTTCATGAGGCTGCGCCGCGTGGGATCAGCGGACCACCCGCCAAAGATCGAAACATCCTCGTCCCGCTCATCGCCGGCTTCGATCGAACTTTCAGCGCCTTCCTCGTAGTTCAGCACCAAGGAGACGGCAACCTTGGCGCCGTGGGGCCAGGTGACAATCGGGGGATTCTCCCCATATCCAATCAGGTCCCGCATTGACTCGCTCCTTGCTGTTCATGGTGACGGGAGTTCATTCAGACCCGCCGCCCTTCGTAAACCTTGCGGTGGGCAGCCAGTGATGTCTTGAGCATGCCCTGGACGTCGTCAATGACGTTTCCGTGGGCAGGCCCTATCAACCTGGCTGGGTAGTTTTCCAAGGATTCCTCGATGCTTCGGAACGCACTGCCGACATCAACGAATTTGGTCCAGTAGAGGGCACGGCCCGTGCCATACGCCGCCTGTTCCACGGACGGCGGTTCCGGCATCTCAGAGGAGAGCAAACGGCACTGCCCGGGCAGATGCACGGGTTCGTCGTCCTCATCCGGTCCCGGTATGTCGTGGATGTAGGAAAAGCCATCGGAAACGAACATGATCCCCGCACCGGAGTCGTAGCCCCAGAGAGTGTTTTCCAGGTCGCGAATGTAAGCCGGAAGGAAATGGAACTCCCTGTCCCCTAGGTCAACCGACTCCCCAGCACGCTTGGCTTGCAGACGATCGGCATACTCGGGGAAATGAAGCCCATAGTCACGAACGTCGCCCACAACGACGGCCGACGGATAACGCTCCAGCAGAACCGGAAGATTGCCAGCATGCGGGATTTCCGGATGCGTTGGAAACACGTAATCAAGCGATCGGCTTCCAAGCGCATTCTCCAGTTCCGCCAGGACCGTATCCCTGTGCGCGGGATCTCCCGTGTCCACCAGGATGGATGCTTCGGAGCCCATCACCAGATAAGACGAGACGTGGTAGTGGACTTCCTGTCCCTCGGCGCTGGCGGACAGGCAACCACCCAGCCAATGCACACCCTCTGCGATGACGCGACCCTTGGTGGACTCCCCGCCTGAAACCTCGACACTCACTGGCTACCTACCTTCCTGATCGCCTCGGCCAGGACGGCAGCCTCGGCAGCAGATTCGCTAGCGCCAACGATTGGCTTGCCGTACCCGGGTCCGATCGCCTCAACCTGCCGCCGAAGGATTACTTCTTCAACGTCCCGCGCAATGTCTCTCGTATCCGCCTGGGCAAACCACTGGAACTTATGCAGTCCCGCCGCCGGGGAGCTGCGCAGAGAGCTGTCTGGGGAGCGATGCGTGAATGCGTCCGAGGTCAGGAGCACCTTGGAGACTGGATCGAAGATCCAAAGTGTTGGCAGCAGCCGCATCAACGGCGATACGAACTCCAACGTCAGGCCGTCCATAACCTCCACTTCACGGGAGGTTCCAGGATTGACCATGATGCGCTGCGGTGATGCAGCCATCCTCGGCACCGTAATTCCCCCGGTGTACCAGACCGATTCGACATTGAACCGTTCTTCGATGGCCGGAAGGTTCAGGCAACATTCCATTTCCGTTCGTGTCAGCACCACAACCAGGGGTTCCCCTTGTTCCAGGAGAGAGTCCAGCTGCCGGATGATGTCTGCCTCATGAAGCCGGATACCCGTATCCACCAGCACCGAGCCGTTGTCTCCCTTAATGAGGTAGCAATTGACAGCCTGGGTGGTTCGGGTGCCGGGCGGGCACCAGCTGACGTTTTCATCCAGGACGATATTTGCTCCCAAACGATAAATGCGGTCTCCGATGAGGCTGTGGGCGCCGGTGACCGCCGCCCGTTGGGCTGTACGTGGATTCAACGGCTTCTCCTCTCCGTGGTTCCGTCGGTCGAATCAGGAGCTGGCGCTGGCCGAATCCCACACCTCAATGGCTTGGTCCAGCGTGCAGACATCGTGGCGGGCCCTCATGACAGTCAGCGCAGCGTCGTGGATCACGGTGTCGTAGGCGCCCACGGCGTCCTCGATCAGGACTGCATAGAAGTCGTTATGAACCGCATCCCGCAGCGTGGCCTCGACGCAACCGCCTGTGGATACTCCTACCAAAGCGACTGACTCGATGCCCTGGCTCCGTAGCAGGAGCGCCAATTCCGTGCCCACGAATGCGCTGGGGCGGCGCTTCGTGATGACCACTTCGCCTTCTTCCGGCATGCACTCGGCGCAGAATTCCGTAGCCGGATCGCCTTTGAGGCTGAGCCTGCCAAGATCGATCGGCCGCCCGTTGGCAGCTGTGTACAAAGCCCGCAGCCACGCGGGAGGCGAGCTGGCGCCGTCGGGAAGGTTTTCGACCCGGATGTGGAAGATAGGTACGCCATTCTTCCGCGCAGACTCAATTGCCCTGCCGCAGTTCTTGGCGACGGCAGGCATCATACTCAGGTCGTGGCCGGAATCGCCGATGGCGCCGCCGGCGTAGACGGCTCCTTCCTGCATATCGATAACCACAAGGGCCGTAGTGGCCGGATCCAGTAACTCCTGCAGGGTGTCGCGGACTTGCTTTCCGCAGATTTCAATCATCGAAGTCTTCCTTCTGTAGGGTGATGCCGGCCAGGTTTCGACGGCGACCGGCCGGCATCACGCGTAGCTACCGGCGGCCTAGCGGCCCAGGGAATTGAAGTGGATTTGGCCGTTGGTCAGTGGAACCGCGCCCGAGAGACCGTCTCTGGTGACCAGAACTCCCCTGGTTTCAACGAGCGACAGAATGGCTGCGCCCTCATCCACCAGCCCGGCCATCTTCTTCAGGAGGCCATCGCGCTTTTCCGTTTCCTGGTCCGGAGTCGCCGCGAGTTCGCTGCGTGCCTTATCGAATTCAGGGTTGGACCATCCGGTGCTGTTACTGGGAGCGGCCGTGCCGTAGAACGCGTAGCTGTAGAAGGCGGGATCGGCAATGACGATCGGCTCCGAGTACAGCACCGCCTGGTACCGGCCGTCGATCAGCGCGGTGGAGAAGTCAGTGGAGCTGGCCACATTCTGCAGCTGGACGTCGATGCCGACTTCCTTGAGCATGGACTGGATCAGGACCGCCGACTTGGCGGCTACGGGTCCCGGACGCGTAACGCTGTAGCTAAGGGTCATCGGGAAACCATTGCCATATCCGGCCTCGCTTAGCAGCTTCCTGGCCTCGTCCTTGTTGAACTTGTAGATCGCAGAGTCCTCGACATTGGGGAAGATCGAACCTGCGGGTTCACCAAAGCCGGCGTACGCACCCTTGATCAGCGCCTCGCGGTCGATGGCCATGGAGACTGCGTGCCGAACCTTGGGGTCGGCAAGCGGACCGGTCTTCGTGTTGATCATCATGGTGTCGCGGGTCTGGCTGGGGCAGTTGAGGACAGTCACGCCGGGAGACTTCTCCAGTGACTTGTACTGGTCGTATTCAAACCCATTGGCTACCTGTACTTCGCCGGTTTCCACCAACTGGCTGCGGGTAGCGGTGCTCTGGACAGCCTTGACGGACACGCGCTTAACCGTTCCGCGAGTGCCCTCCCACTGAGGATCGGCCGTCACCGTCAGGGAAGCTCCGGGAGTAAACTCTTCCAGCTTCCAGCCGCTGTAGTCGGCGAGGTTCTTGGAAAGCCAGGCGTTGGCGGTGGGGTCATCCGCCGTGGCATGCTTCTTTGCCTCGGTGCTGTCGTGGATGTAGAAGAGGTTGTTTTGCAATGATTCTTCTGTGTAAGAGGTAAGCCCCGTGGTGTTCAACTGGAAAGTGCGCTCGTCGATCACCTTGACCAGATTGTCAACGTTGAAGCCGCTGCTCTTCAGCGTCCCCTTCATAACCGGCTGACGCTTCATGCCGATGTCGAAGCTCCATCGGACATCCTCGGCCGACAGTGTGTTTCCAAACTGACTGGTGAGCTTGCGAAGGGTGACTATCACGCCCGTTCCGTCGGGGCTTGGTTTGGCGCTTTCGGCCAGCCTGCCCGATACCTCTGTGGACGGCGCGGGGCAAGACTTTCCGTCGCTTGTTCCAACCTTGTATTCGAGGAGTTGCGAGCCGAGTCCACTCAGCACCACGTGGGAGGCGCTGCCGCCCCACGGTGCGGGCGTCAGGCTGTCAGGCAGGGCGCCCACAGCAACAACAACGTTTTCAATGGATTTGGTAGCTGCAGTTTGCGGGGCTGGACCCCCGCAGGCAACAAGGCTTGTGGTGAGGGCTATTGCAGCGCCTCCGGTGAGCAAACGCAGACTTTTCATGAAGGTGGCTCCGTTTATTGGGGGGAAGCTACGGCTGTGCAGTCTCGTAGCGGTATGCCCGCTTGTGGCCGGCCCGGATGATGGGCTCCACATCGCGGATGTTGCTAATGAAATTGCCGTGGGTTGGGGCCACGGACGTGACGCCGAGTTCATCAATAAGGTGAAGGACGCGGTCATATACTGCGTCTGCGTCATTTGCGAAGCGTGCCCAATAAAGAGCACTTCCGGTGAAGAAGGCCGCATTCTCGACGGCGATGGGAACCTGCAGTTCGCCGGTGGTCAAACCGCATTCGCCCGGGAGGTGTACCGGGTCTTCGTCGTCGAGTTCGGGCCGGTGCATGTAACAGAAACCGTCGGCGGTGAAGAGCACGCCGGCTCCAGGCGCGAATCCCCATTGGGTGTTGGGCAAGTCCCGGATGAGGGCTTCCACCACCACAAACTCCTGCCCACCAAGATCCACCTTGTCCCCGGGCACCTTTGCGTGGAGATTCGGAACGATCTGCGGGTAAAACAAGTGGTAGTCGCGGATGTCGCCCACCACCTGGATGTTCGGATACTTCTCCACGAGCCTTGGCAGGTTTCCGGTGTGCGGAAGCTCAGGGTGCGTGGGGAAGACGTAGGTCAGCTCCCGTCCATCCAGCAGCTCATCCAGAGTGCTTGAAATGATCGGCCAACTGGACGGGTTACCGGTATCGACCAGGATGGACGAGTGTTCGCCCTGGACCAGGTAGGTGGAGTTATGGCCGTGGATCACGCGGTCGGCCAGGTGGAACGGGAGGCAGGAACTCATCCACGTGACGCCCTTCGCGACGCTGCGTGGGAGGTCGCTGCTCATCGTCTCTACGAGTTGTTCTTCCATGGTTCTCTCCTAAACCAACTGCGGGGTTAGCGCGTCGAGCATGAAATCGAGGTGCCGGCGAACCACGTCGCGTCCCTTGAGAACGCAGCCGCGGGAGGGTGCGATGATCTCTGGATCCAAGGTGTCGAACTTGTCCTGGAGCCACTCCCTCAGGGGCTCGCACGTGGAGCGCGGGATCCACTCGTACTTCGCATACAGGTGCCCGGCCACCTGTTCCACCGTGGTGGTGTCCTCCACTGTGGAGTCGATAATGCGCTTGCCGTCGGGCCGGTCCATAACGCCGTGCGTGAAGGTATCCGAGGTGAACAGCGTGCCCGTTTCCTGGTCCCAACCCCAGAAGGTGGGAAGGAGGCGCAGGAGGGGCGATTCCACCTGGAGCACGCGGCCGGGTGCTATCTGGATCTCGGCAGCCCTGGCCAGGGAGTCACCTTCTTCGGTTCTGTGCGCGTCGATCTGGTGGCGCCTCCCGCGCAGTGCCATCCTGCTCAGGTCATCGAAGGCATCGAAGGGGTTGATCACCCCGCCAGTGAAGAGCCGCTCGATGTCGAACCGCCCGGCGATCCGTTCGAGGTTGGACACACAGTCCATCTCGCTTCGGGTGAAGAAGATCGATACTCCCCCGCCTTCACCAATGAGCTCCGCCAGGTCGTCAAGGATCTCTTCGCTGTGGACAGCCAAACCTGAATCAACCAAAAGGCTGGAGGTTCCTTCGGCCAGGAGGTAGGCGTTCGACGGCTGGAAGCCTGTTGCACCTTGCGGAACCCAGCTCACGCGGCCGTCGAGCGGGATGTTCCCGCCAAGGACCGTCAACTTGTCTGCATGCAATGAAGTGAACATATCTTCAATCTATTGAATCTGGAGGGTTTGTCAAGGATTTTCTTTGGGCGCCTAACCCTGCTGCACGGCAGGCTCTACGACCGGCTCTGCAGCAGGGGCCGGTTTCGAGGGACGCCTAACGCCACTTTTTACGTTGTTGCGTGTCCTGGGATCCAGCAGCGTAATCAGGGTGTCCAACAGCACATAACCAAGGAGGCTGGTAGCACCCATGATCAGCACAAACCCCTGTATGACGGGTACGTCGCCCTTAAGCACCCCGTCCAATGACCAGCCACCAACACCTGGCCAGGAGAAGACACTTTCCACAATTGCCGCACCGCTCAACGCGGCGGCAAACAACAGCACCATGTAGGTCATCAAGGCTCCCCTCACGTCGCTGAGGGCGTAGCGGAACACCTGCAGCGGCTTCAGTCCGCAGGCCCTCGCAAATTCGATCTGCGGTGAGTTGAGGACTTGGAGGAGACCGGTCCTGACGGTCTTTCCAAAGGGAGCCGCAAAAAACAAGCCCATGGTGATAATCGGCAGCACTGCCCTGCTGAGGATGGATTGCATCGTCCCCCATTGCCCGGCGAGCATCGCATCCAGCGCCAAAGATCCCGTGACTTTAGGTGGCGGGATATCGGAGCTGGAAAGCATGCCCAAGGGTGCGGGGGCCAGATGGAGTTGCTGATAGAAGATAAAGAGAAGAAGGAGCGCCAGGACAAACTCCGGCATGGCCATGAGGACGGAGACCCCTGCAGTGAATGCCTTGTCTGCCACGCGCCCATATCGGTAGGCCGCAAGGGTACCCATTCCCATTCCAATGAGCAGAGCCAGCACCAGCCCAGGCACCAGATAGACAAGCGTGTTGGGCAACCGCGTCCAGATCTCGCTGGAAACCGAGCTTCCGGTGAAGAAGGAATTTCCCAGATCTCCGCTCAACGTCCGGCCAATGTAATCGAAGTAGCGGTCCCAAAAAGGCTTGTCCAAACCGAGCTGGCTATTGATCCGGGCAATATCGGTTTCAGTAGCGTACTCACCCAATAGCGCCACGGCCGGGTTACCGGGGAGCAGGGAAACCAATCCAAAGCTCAGGGTAATGAGTCCCAACAGGAGTAAAAGGGCAATAACAATACGGGAGAGGATGTACCGGATCATGCCATGGCCTCCTTGGCTCCTGGGTTGTAGGGAATGGGAGGCATTGCCGCGGACATCAGGGCCTGTGTGTAGGGCTCCTGGGGATTGGAAAGAACGTCATCCGTGGAACCTGTTTCAACGAACCGTCCGCGGTGCATGACAGCCACGCTGGTACAAAAGTGACGGACTGTATCAATGTCGTGGGAAACGAAGACATAGGTCAGGCCCCTTGCCACCTGGAGCTTGGCCAACATGCGCAGGATGGATGCTCGGATGGTCAGGTCCAGCGAGGACGTCGGTTCATCCAGGACCACCAGCGTCGGGTCAGTGACGAGGCAGCGGGCAATGCCCACCCGTTGCTGTTGCCCACCACTGAGGTTGGCGGGACGCCTGCCGAGGAAATCCTGCGACAACCCCACCTCTTCGAGCGTGTCCGTGACACGGCGCAGACGTTCGGCCCGGGAGCCATATGTCTTCGCAACGATCAGCGGCTCTTCGACGATTTGGCGGATCGTCAAACGCGGGTTCAGGGACGCGAAAGGCTCCTGGAACACAATCTGCCAGCGCCGGCGTCGTCTTCTTAGCTGTGCTTTCGACAAGTCCCGGATGTCCTCGCCCTCCAGGAGGATCGTGCCCGAATCGGCTTCAATGAGCCTGAGAATCAGGCGGCCCAGTGTGGACTTGCCGGAGCCGCTCTCGCCAATGATTCCCAAGGTTTCGCCCCGTTCGACGGCCAATGAGACTCCGTCCACCGCAGTGACGAGTTGCCCTTGGGGGCTTCGGAACGTTTTCCTGACATCCTTCAGTTCGATGATGGGCATGGTTAGGCACTCCTGGATGGAGAGAGAACGGTGGGATTCGTTGTGTCGGAAGTTTTCGGCTGCGCGCTGGCGGGCCTCTCGGCCTCCGGCTCTGCTTTGCCGGGCGCAGCGGCCTTCGGCTGCACCACTGAGTCAAGCAAGGACACGGTGTAGGGATCCTTCGGATGGACAAAAACCTCAGACACGGGACCATGTTCAACAATCCGGCCGCGGTACATCACCAGGACGCGATCGCAGTAATTGGCCACCACTCCAAGGTCATGCGTGACGATCAACATCGACCGTCCACTCCCTTTCGTCAACCGGGTGAGCGTGTCCAGTACCTGGCGCTGCACGGTGAGGTCCAGGGCCGTGGTCGGTTCATCCGCAATAACCAGACGTGGGTTGAGGTACAGCGCCATGGCGATGACGACTCGCTGAGCCATACCGCCGCTGAGTTCGTGCGCATAGCCACGCATTACCCGTTCGGGTTCGTTGACACCGGAGGAGGCCAATAAGTCCAGCGCCCGGCCACGTAATTCGGCGTCTGCCCTCAGCCCGTGGGCTTTGGCGATGTTTGCGAACTGCTTCTCGATGCGGACCACCGGATTCAACGCGCTGAAGGGGTTCTGCGCCACGAAGCCGATCTCTTTGCCACGGATATGGCGAATTTGCCGCTCCGGCAAACGGATCAGATCCTGGCCGTGGAATTCGGCAGTACCTTCCATGACGCGTCCGGGAGGCATCAGCAGCTTGATCACCGAGCGCACAACAGTGGACTTCCCTGATCCCGACTCACCCACGATGCCCACGACTTCGTTGGCGCCGACATCGAAGGAGATACCGTGCAGGGCCCGCGTTATTCCGCCGCGGGAGTGGAACTCGGTGACGAGGTCCTGTACGTGAAGTCCTGTCATCATCGTGCCCTTTCCACTCGCTCGATCTTGGTTTCGATTCCCCCGGCGATCACGTTCAGGGAACCAATCGCCAGGAGCATGGCAAGCGTGGGAAAGGCAGCAGCCCACCATTCCCCGCGAATCAGCATGCTGACGCCATCGTTGATCATTGCCCCCCACGTGGGTGTAGGCGGCTTCACGCCTACACCCAGGAAGTTCAATGCAGCAATGGTTCCGAGCGCGTTGGCAGCGGTGAGCGTTGCCTGCACCAGGACCACGCCATATGCGTTGCGGAAGATGTGGTTGAAGGCGATGCGGATCGGAGAACAACCAATCGCTGCGGCAGCCTCCACATATCGCGCGGACCGAAGTGCCAGCGCCGCAGCGCGGGAAAGTCGTACAAACCTGGGCGCAGCCACGATAGCGATCGCAAGGACCACGTCCGTCGCCCCACCACCCATCAGCTTGATGGAGACCACCGCGATCACAATGATCGGAAGGGCTGCAAATGCGTCAATGACGCGCATGATGGCATCGCCGAGCTTGCCGCTCGTTGCGAACAGGCCCAAAGGAACGCCAACTACCAGCGACAGTGCCGTGGCGGCGAGGGCAACTGGAAGGTCCAGCTTCGCAGCCTCGATGGTGCGGGAGAAAATGTCCATCCCATTTCCATCAGTGCCAAACCAATGGGTCCCGTTGGGTGCAATACCGATTGCGTCCGTATCCGGACGCAATGGGTCGTGCGGCAGTGGAGCCACCATGGCCATAAGCGGCAATCCCACAATGATGGTCACCGCGATTGCGACCATGATGGTGCTCGACCGGTTCATCAGGAGGCTCTGGCCGCGGCGGGCCCACCCCGTGACGCGGAGGCCGGGCGATGTACGCGGAAGCCCTTGAATGCTCATGGAGCCTCCTCACGAAGTCCGCGGGAGTTTGAGAGGGAGTTGTTAGGCGTGCTCGCGTTGAGCCCACTCACAATGTATTGAAGATCGTCCTGGCTTCGGACCGATGGCTGGTACATGTTCAGCTCCTGTTCGGACCTTGACGGGCGAGGGCCTCATATCAAAGTCTCATCACTTTATTGAATTTGACTGTAGCGCCAAGTGTGACGAATTGCACTCCTTTTTGGGAAAATCGCCGGATTGGCGCACTTATAGGAGCTGCAGTGCGGATTCTGCCACGCTTGCCCCTCCGTGGCCACTTGTGCCCCTGGAAGCGGCCAGAAGACAGTCTGAACCATTGACATCACCGAGAAGTGACTTCAATATAGTGAGCAAGTGCCGCTTGAGATGAAGCTGCTGGCTGTCATGCCCGCCAGCACAGATAAAAGAGGAACGGAACCTACCATGGACGACTTTCAAGAAGCAGCAGCCGCAGTTGGCACCAGGCAGCCGGCTCCCGGCCAGCCAGTAAAGTACCTCCTCCACGACGGTGAGCTGGTGGACTATGCCGATGCCCGCCTTCATGTGCTGAGCACATCACTGAAGTACGGCGTCGGGGTCTTTGAGGGCTTCCGCGCGTATTGGAGCGAGGACGACCAGCAACTGTACGCGTTCCGGGTGGCCGACCATATGAAGCGACTGATCGATTCCATGCGGGTCGTGGAAATCGACGGCCCACAGGACATCGACCAGCTCGGCGACCAGCTGCTCGGACTCATTCGCGCCAACGACCTGCGGGGCAACCTCCATATGCGGGCGCAGGTATTCGTCGATTCCAAGGATGGCAAGCCGGAAGACACGGGTCCCTCTACTGTCTTCATGGCAGCCATTCCCATGGGCAACTACTTCGGCGCAACCGGCCTGGATGTGCAAATCAGCAGTTGGGCCCGCCTCTCCGATCGGTCCATGCCGCCCAGGGTCAAGTCAATTGCCAATTACCAGAACGGGAGGCTGGCCCTGTTGGAAGCCAAGCGAAACGGCTATGACGCCGCGCTGCTTCTTACCGAAAGCGGACATGTGGCTGAAGGCGCCGGTTACAACGTCTTCATGGTCCGCCAAGGGAGGCTGTGCACTCCCCCCGTCACCGACAGCATTCTTGAAGGAATCACCCGGGACAGTGTCCTGCACCTCGCCCGGACGGAACTGGGGCTCGACGTCGACGTCCGGCCCATCGACCGCACCGAGCTGTACTCAGCTGAGGAAGTGTTTGTCTGCGGCAGTGCCGCAGAAGTAAACCACGTTGCCTCGGTTGACCGCACAACTATCGGCGACGGAACAGCCGGGGACCTCACCCGCGGCCTCCAGGACCTCTACCGGAGGGCCGTGATCGGGCAGGTCGCCCAAGACCAGAACTGGGCAATACCCGTCTACCCGTCCTGAATGGAGGCACCCATGAACGAAACGCAGACGCTGCAGGAAGTGCCGCGCGTCGGATTTGGCAACGCCTCACTATCCTTCGAGTCCGCAGCCAAACCAGAACTTACCGTCGATCAGGGCGAGCATTTCTGGCTGGATGCGCGCAGCCTGCTCACTGGTGGCCTCTTCGAGGAGACCGGGGAGTACGAGAAACTGTCCATCCCTGTCACTGGTCCGGTTGCAGTTCGCGAAGTGAACCCCGGCGATATTTTGCGAATAGACATCCACGAAATCAGGATCCACGATCGCGGTGCGATGGTGACGCTGCCGGGACGCGGCGGGTTCACCGACGGCCTGGGACGGGCAGGCCATGTAGTGGAGATCGCCAATGGCCGTGTTGTGTTCGATGAGGACACAACCATTCCTATGCGTCCCATGGTGGGGAAGATCGGAGTGGCACCTGTGGGTGCCGGCCCGAACTCCAGCACCGTGGGAATCCATGGCGGCAATATGGATTGCAAGGACGTAACTGCAGGTTCCGCCGTCGTGATCCCTGTCCAAGTAGCCGAGGCGATGCTGTACGCCGGCGACCTGCACGCGGCGCAGGGGGATGGCGAGTGCTCGCTGACCGCGGTCGAGGTCGAAGGCAGCGTGCGGCTCTCCTGCACGGTTGTTCCTGGGCCCACAATTCGAGTTGCAGACGGCATCCAGCGGCCAGTGGTCCTCAGCGGCGGTTCGGTCATAACAATCGGCGACGGCGACACCCTGGATGAGGCGGCAAGGCTCGCCTTGGACGACATGCTGGAACTGCTCCAAAGCGACAGGCAATGGTCGCGCGAAAAGACCGCGATGCTGCTGAGCGCGGCCGCGGACGTGTCCGTTTCACAACTGGTCAACGCCCGTGTCTCGGCCAAGGTCACGCTGGCCTCCCGCTATTTCAGAACTGAACCCTTCTCCTTGGAAACTCCCGACACTACGAATGCGCAGGTCCCCCATGTTTGATCTCCTCCTGACCAATGGGTTGGTAGTCACGCCCTCCGGAGCCAGCAAGCTGGATATTGGTATTTCCGATGGCAAGATCGTCTCGCTTCGCGCACCGGGCGCGGGCGCACCCGACGAAGCCCGGGAGACGGTGGACCTTAAGGGTCAGCTCGTGGTGCCCGGCGGCGTGGACCCACACGTCCACACGAATTCCGTCCTTCCAACCGCTGCCGAGAGCGGCATCATGTGCTTCGGACCGGACCGCGTCAGCGAGGGCGCCATTTACGGCGGGACCACCACGCTTGTTGATTTCGCTCATTGGAAGCCCGGTGACGAACTGTCCGAATCGTTCGCGCGGAAGTCTGCCGAGTGGGCCGGCTCTACCTACACCGACTACGCGCTGCATGGGACGTTCAAGGAACCCGAAATTCCCTTCGAAGTTTTGGAGCAGATTCCTGACGCCGTGGCAGGCGGCCACGGCAGTTACAAGGTGTGGATGACGAATACGACGCCGACGCGGCCGAAACAGAAAACTGACTTGGGCAACATGTGGGGGCTGATGGAGCAGACGGCTGCCGCCGGCGCGATGCTCGCTGTGCACGCCGAAGACGACGACATCGTCATGTACTCCTACAAGAAGTTGCAGCGGGAGGGCAAGACCGGCATCGAGTACATGCATCACGCACACAACAACCTGTCCGAGAAACTTTCATTTCAGCGGGCGATTACGCTTGCCCAGCACGTAGGTGCACCCATCTACCTGATGCACGTCAGTGCGCGCGAAGGCGTGGACGCCATTCGCGAGGCCCGCGGACGTGGCCAGGCTGTATACGGAGAGATCCTTCCCCACTACGCCTATTTCACAGCGGACGACTACCGGCAGAAGAACGGCGCGATTTATCACACGTACCCGTCTCTGAAGTCCGAGGATGACCGTGACTCGATGTGGGAATCGCTGCTCAATGGCTCGCTCAGCACCCTGGCCACGGATGGAGTGTGCACCGATCTGGACGTCAAAACGCGTGGCAAGACTATATTCGATGCCACCGGTGGCCATGCCGGGGTGGAAATGCGGATGGCCGTGGCCTACACCGAGGGCGTCGCAAAGCGTGGCCTGGACCTGACGCGTTTCGTCGATATAACGTCTGCGAATGCGGCGAAGATCCTTGGCCTCTATCCACAGAAGGGCGTCATCTCGATTGGCAGCGATGCTGACCTGGCAGTCCTTGATACCAGTGCGGAACGCCAAATTACGGCCTCGGATCTTCACGAGGCAGACTACACACCCTGGGAGGGCTACAAAGTTGCGGCGTGGCCGAGCATGACCGTGCTCCGCGGAACAATCATGGTGAAGGACCGGAAGCTACTCAAGGGTCCCGGAGGTTCCCTGCTCAAACAACGCGTGTCCAGCGACGTGCTCAACCGGCCGGCTTGCTGACTGCCCCGCAAGGATAGGCTGAAGCCCTGCCCGCTGGCCGAGGAACGGGCAGGGCTCCGGCCGCTACGACACCAGCGCGCGATACTTTGCCCGTCGCTGCTGGAGCCCGGGGGCACCCCGCCGGGCAAGGCCTTGGAGCTCGACGGCGATCACGTCACCTATGCGGCGGCAGAAATCAACGGGTTCTTCCGCGGCATCGGGATTCTCCTCCACCACCACGTCTACCACTCCGCTGGCTGCGAGCGCGGCAGCCGTGATGCCCTGGCTCTCCGCGAGTGCCTGTGCGTGCGAAACGGTCCGGTGCACGATGGCGCTGGCACCCTCCGGCGGCAGCGGTGCGAGCCAGGCGTTCCGGGCAGCGATGGTCCGGTCGGCGGGCAGCAGTGCCAGTGCCCCTCCTCCGGTACCTTGGCCCATCATGACCGATAACGTTGGCGTTCCGAGGCCCAACAGGTCATAGAGGGACCGGGCAATTTCGGTGGCCAGCCCACCCTCTTCGGCTTCCTTCGACAGTGCGGCACCTGCAGTGTCGATGATCGTGACGAGCGGCAGGTTCAGTTCCTCGGCGAGCCGCATGCCACGCCGCGCGTCCCTCAAGGAGGCGGGACCCATCGCTACGGGCCTGTCAGCAGCAGCTGCATCCGAGCTGGTGCGGTGATGCCCCACCACCACACAGGAGGTCCCGCCAAAGCTGGCCAGCGCCACGAGCATTCCGTGGTCCTTGGTGCCATCGCCCGCACCGCGCAGCAGCACCACACCGTCCGCGGTCTCCCGGAGAAGCTCACCCGGAGACGGCCTGAGCGGATCCCTTGAGCGCAGCACGGACTCCCACGCGCCTACGTCCGAGGTCACTGCAGCCCCAGCATCCCGGGACGTGGCTGGGGCGTCCGCGCTGAGTAGGGAGGCAGCCATCGGGGTCACGGCAACGTTAGGACGCAACAGGTCCAGAACACGCCCAAAGTAATCGCGCAGTCCTTCAGCGGGAACCACGGCGTCCACCAGGCCGTGATCGAACAGGTTCTCGGCGGTCTGCACTCCTGAAGGGAACTGCTCGCCATGCAGGGCCTCGTACACGCGCGGTCCGAGAAAGCCCAGGAGCGCACTCGGCTCAGCCGCGGTGACGTGCCCCAACGAACCCCACGACGCCATGACGCCCCCGGTGGTCGGGTGCCGCAGGTACACAAGATACGGCAGTCCTGCTGATCGATGTGCCTGGACGGCCGCCACAATCTCCACCATGGCCAGGAACGCACTGGTTCCCTCTTGCATGCGGGTCCCGCCCGACGCCGGCATGGCCACGAGCGGGAGGCCCAGATCCGTTGCACGTTCGACGGCGGCTACGAGCCTTTGCGCCGCGTCTCGCCCGATCGAGCCGGCCAGGAAGGCAAAGTCAGATGCGACAACCACCACGCGGTGGTTGCGTATCCGGCCTTCGCCCGTGAGGACGGACTCATCACTGCCGGACTTCTCGTGCGCCGCTTCCAGGTCGGCAGCGTAGTCAGCGGACACAGCATCAGCCGAACCCGAGGAACCCTGCGCGCCACGAACCGGACGATCCCACGAAACGAAAGTCCCGGCGTCGAGCGTTTCCTCCAGCAGCTCCCGGACCCCAAGCCGACGGCGGGTGGCAGTTGTCGCCATTCAGCCCACCTCCCCGGCGGCGAGCCATTCGCGGATTCCGTCGCCGTGCTGGTTGAGCAGCGGCGGCGCGGTGTGGGCACGGCGCGTGGACTCAGCGCCGTCGGCGTTGTCGAAGAAGCGCAATGGAGGCCCCGGCAAAGTGACGGGCCCCAGAACGGGGTGTTCGACGTCCACCAGCAGTCCTTGCGAGGTAAGCTGCGGCCACTCGTAGACTTCCTTGAGTGTCCGGACTTTCCCGGCCGGAATGCCTGCGTCGCTGAGCTTGGCGAGGAGTGGCTCGGCGTCGTAATCGGCGAAGGCAGCCTCCACAACGTCGATGACACGGGAGCGGTTTCGGACCCGGTCCGCGTTCGTGGCCAGGCCAGGAGCGTAGGGGTCGATTCCAAAGGCGGCAGCAAACGCCGCCCACAGCTTCTCGCTCCCAACGCTGATCTGGACACTGCCACCCCGGCAGCGGAAGAGCCCGTACGGCGCAATGGACGGGTGATGGTTTCCCTGCGCTTCCGGGGCTTCACCGGCAACGGTGACCTTGGTGCCCTGGAAGGCGTGGACACCCACAAGGGACGCAAGCAGCGACGTCCGCACCACTTGCCCGCGGCCCGTATGCTCCCGTTCCAACAAAGCAGCCACCACGCCATACGCACCGTACATCCCGGACAGGAGATCGGCGATCGGCACACCCACCCGCTGTGGATCATTGGGCCCGGAACCGGTGAGGGACATGAGCCCGGCTTCGCCCTGCAGGATCTGGTCATAGCCGCTGCGGTGCGATTCAGGACCGTCATGGCCGAAACCTGTGATGGAGAGGATCACCAAGCGCGGGTTGATGCGGTGCATGGCGTCGGTGCTGAAGCCGAGCCGTTCCAGAACCCCTGGCCGGAAGTTTTCCACCACGACGTCGGCGCGCTCCAACAGTTGACGGAGGACGGTCCGGCCGTCCTCGCTCTTGAGGTCCAGCGTGAGGGATTCCTTGTTGCGGTTGCAGGACAGGAAGTACGTAGCTTGCGGATCGTCCTCCGGACCCACGAACGGCGGACCCCACCCGCGCGTATCGTCTCCCGTACCCGGGTTTTCAATCTTGATGACCCGCGCCCCAAGATCGCCCATCATCATGGCGGCGTGCGGACCGGCAAGTGCCCGGCTGAGGTCCACCACGAGCCTGCCGGCGAGCGGGCCTTGGGCTGATTGCAGGTTTGGGCTTACCGACGGCGGTGCGTCTGTGGCGCTTTGTGGTTGGGTCAAAGAATCTGTCAGAGCTGAAGTCATGGGAATGTCCTTGAAATTCTCAGTTGCCCAGCCGGGACATCAGCACGGCGACGGCGGCCGAGACGCCTCCGGCCAAGGAGCCTTCCAGCTCGGGGGCGAAGAACGGCGAGTGGTTGACGGGGATGGGACCGGGGCCCTCGTGCCCGGCTGCAGGAATTCCGCCGAACATCCAGAACACGGACGGCACTCCGATCGCCGTTCCCAGGTGCCCGAAGTCTTCGCTGCCCATCATCGGAGGGGTGATTTCCACCGACTCAGTCCCCAGCTGAGCGCGCAGTGCCTCGATCACGGCAGGAACGGCGTCCGGATCGTTGAAGCATTGCGGGAAGCGGTACATCTCCTCGATCTCAGGCTTCGGCGCGCCGGATGCGGCAGCCTCGGCCTCGATGATGCGACGGACAGCGGACAAGACAAGTCCGCGGACGTCCTCGTCGAACGTGCGGATGTTCAAAGTGAACTCCGCCGACGCCGGGATGATGTTCTCCTTGAGCCCGGCATGAAAGGTACCGACCGTTACGACGGCGGACTTCCGCGGGTCCAGCTCGCGGGACACAATCCCCTGGAGCCGGGTGACCATGTGCGCGGCCATAACGATTGGATCGATGGCATCCTGCGGCTGGGAGCCATGCGACTGCTGGCCGTGAACCGTGACGCGGAGTGAATCGGCCATGGCCGCCACGGGACCGCTTGAAATGGCGACCGTTCGCACAGGGCGCGGCATGACATGCTGCCCGAAGACCACTTCCGGCCGGGGAGCCTTGTCCCACAGCCCGTCGTCGAGCATCGCAAGTGCGCCTGCCGCGGTCTCCTCCCCCGGTTGGAAAATCAAGACCAGGGTCCCGGACCAGGCATCCCGGTTCCCTGCCAGCACCTCGGCGGCACCGAGCAGGCTGGCCACGTGCGTGTCGTGGCCACAGCCGTGCATTACCGGAACCGACGTGCCGTCCGGCAGCGTTCCGGTGTCAGTGCTGGCGTAATCCAGCCCGGTGGCTTCCTCGATGGGCAGGCCATCGGAGTCCGCACGGAAGGCAACCACAGGACCGTCGCCGTTCCTGAGGATTCCCGCCACCCCTGTGCCACCGCAGCGGAAATGCTCAATGCCCAGTGCGTCCAACTGCTCCTCGATCAGTGCGGCGGTGGCGAACTCCTGCATGGACAGTTCCGGATGCGCGTGAAGGCGCCGGTACAACGAGTGGAGCTTGGTTGTCTGTTCGCTGTCGAGCTGAAGTGCGGTAGCTGTTTGGGTCATGGTCCTGTCTTCCTTGTTTTTCAGTCGGGAGTTGTTTCGGGCGTGGCCGCTACTCGATGTGGATCGGCTTGGCCTCCATGACCTGCTTTCCGCGGAAGAACCACGCCAGCAGGATGGTTCCCAGCACGGCGATGGCGGTGGACACCATGGCCAGCGACGGCGCCAAGGGGAGCACCACGAAGACGACGACCGCCGAGACCAGGAGCGCGAAGACCGTGGTGCGGGGCTGCTTCATGGACACGATGGCCTGCACCAGGACTGCACCAAGAACCGTGGGCAGAACATACAGGCGGGTCACGAGAAGTACAGACGGCGGAATGACGCTGATCAGCCAGCTGCCCAACAGCCCGACGAAGATCGCGAGGGAGATCAGGTGGACTGCGGCAGCACCGCAGATAGCGACGACGGCGGCAAGCTCCGCACGCTTACTGCCCGGCTTGGCGCCGATGTTGGTTTGGGCGATCAAGGCCGCCGGCAGGAGCTTGTTGGAGATGTTGCCGATCATGAAGGCCTGGTACATGGCCGCTGGCCCGAGGATCGGGAAGTACGTGAGCGGCTCAACGATCCAGATGATGCCGAACGTTGCGGCGACGGCTGCGAAAGCGATCCAGAGTTGGGCAGGGCCGATGTCGAGGCCGCTGGCAAAGACCAGATACAGCGGCCCGGCGATGGAGATCAGCAATCCGCCGATCATGGTGATCTGTCCCCAGCGGGACGTGGTGCGGTTGAAGTCCGTCATGGCGGTATTGGTGCGGGCGGGAGCGGAAGTAATGGAAGACATGAGGGGTGTTCCTTTCGTGCTCAGTGGTCTGGCTGCAGGGCGGGAGTCGGGGTCAGGTGCTGGCGCCGTGCGCTCAGGCACCGACGGCCGGACCGACGGCGAGGTAGGCAGCGCCCAAGCCGATGACGATTGAGAATCCCAGTCCCCATTCGCGCAGCCAGCTCTTGCCGAGCTTCTTGGCCAACAGCAGGCAAATACCCATGACCGCCGCCGAGACAACGAAGGACAGGACGTGGATTCCGGATTTCGGCAGCTCGGTGAGTCCCAGGCAGGAGAACGCGCCGATCAGGGCGGCTGCCGGGACGATCGCCATGGCCGCCGGATTCACGGAACGGATCTTGGCGTCGCCCTTGCGGAGCAGCGGGGTCAGGATCAGGGTGGCAAGCATCCACATGGCGCCGCCGATGCTCATGGCGAAGAACGCGACCGCGAAGACGCTCTGCGTGTAACTGGCGTCGCCGAGTTTTGCTCCCATTGAACCGGCGGCGATGCCGGCTGCGGATACGTCGTAGGCGGCCGATCCGATCAGGCCAATCCTGGACAGGACAGCCGGCGCGCCAAAGAGCCCCAACAGGGCAATGGCCACGAGTGAAACGGCGAGTGAGGGTCCGATGGCCGAAACGGCTCCGGAGCGGAACGACGTCTTGATGTCCTGTGCGCTCATGTTCACGGAGGGAGCTGCGCGGCGGGCTGCCTTCATGAAAATGAGGGACTGGATGATGATGACGCCGAAGACGCCGGCAACGCAGATCCACAGGACGGGGTTGTTCGCGGTGGACAGGATGTCGGTTGAGCCGTTCGCGGCGAATGGTTGGAGTGCGAGGGATTGAAGTGCCAGGGGTTGATACATGGGGAACCTCCGGTTGGTGCCCGGCGCCAGTCCGCGGTCGACGTCCTTGTCCGGTAGGTACTGCGCTAAGGGCAAATCCTTGCCCAACGACCAGATCGGCCAGTGGGTTAGCAACACCTTCCGCCATGAGCCGGATCACACACAATAGCTGACGGAATCAGCCATTTGATTGGCCGAAACAGTCAAACGAGGCCTCCTTGAAAGCTCCGACTTCCGCACCCTGATGTGACGGGGCACACTTTCAGGCAGAGAACACCCAGCAAAGGAGCACCATGACTGACACCATTGGCGAGCTGTCCGCCGTCGAACTCGCCGCCGCCATCCGGGACAAGAAGGTCTCGGCACGCGAAGCCCTGGCAGCCCATCTGGAGCGGATCGCCCAGGTGAACCCCGTCATCAACGCCGTGGTCACACTCGACCCGGAGGGAGCGGAGAACCTGGCACACCAGGCCGACCAGCTCACCGCCTCCGGTGCCGAACTCCCGCCCCTCCACGGCCTCCCCATGACGCATAAGGACACCAACAACACCGCCGGGATGCGCACCACCCAGGGGTCCCTCGCCTTGCGCGACTTCATTCCCGACGCCGACGATCTGATCGTGGCGCGATTGAAGGCGGCCGGGGTGGTCAGCACCGGAAAATCCAATGTCCCCGAGTTCGGAGCGGGGTCCCACACCTTCAACGAGCTCTTCGGCACCACCACCAACCCCTACGCGCCCACCCTGAGCGCGGGCGGCAGCAGCGGCGGAGTAGCCGCCGTCGTCGCGTCCCGCGTCCAGAGCATCGGCGACGGCAGCGACATGGGTGGTTCGCTTCGCATCCCGGCTTCCTTCTGCAATGTGGTTGGCTTCAGGCCGTCGACGGCGGTAATCCCCATGCCCTCCGACGTCAACGCGTACGCATGGCTGGGACGGACCGGGCCGATGGCCCGAAGCGTGGAAGACATTGCACTGTTCATGTCCGTGACCGCCGGCAAGGACCCCCGCGTTCCCCATCCGGCAGGCCTTGATCCGCAGGTATTCCGGTCCGGGCTGGAGACCGACATGCGCGGAGTGCGCATTGGCTGGTCACGGGACTTCGGGATTGGCGTACCCGTGGAGCCGGAAATTCTTGATCATCTTGAGCGGCAGCTGGCAGTTTTCGAGAAGCTGGGAGCGATCGTGGAAGAGGCCACACCGGATTTCAGCGAGGCCGACCTGGTATTCGGCAACACGCGGGCCATGGACTTTGCCGCCGGGCTTGGCCCGATCCTGGAACGCGCCGGGGATGTCATCAAGCCGGAAGTCCATTGGAATGTGAACAAGGGCCTGGCTTTAACTGCCCGCGATCTCATCGAAACCGCAGCAGCCCGGTCCCGGCTTGAAAAGAGCGTGCAGGAGTTCTTCGGGCGCTACGATCTCTTCGCCACCCCCTGCGCCCAGGTCCTGCCTTTTGATGCGACGCTCCGCTACCCCGCAGAGGTCGCCGGCGCGGCCTCCGAAACCTACCTGGACTGGATGCGCTCCGCCTGCCTGTTATCCGCCACAGGCTTGCCCGTCCTCAGCGTGCCCGCCGGGTTCAGCTCCGCCGGCCTGCCCATTGGCCTCCAGCTCGCCAGTAACCACTACACGGATATGCAGCTGCTCCGGTGGGGCCGCGCCTTCGAGCAGCAGACGGGGTACGCCGCCGTCGCTCCTGTCCTTGAGGCCGGGTCGAATGCTTCAACGGGCACTGCAACCCTTACGACGACGGCCGCATGAGCCGTCCGCCGCGCTTACGGGCATCAAGCAGGATGGAGACGTCGACGCCTGAAGCATACTGCGCCCAATCCGAGCCCGTGATGAAGCGGTAGAGGGAGGACATGTCCCCCACGGTCACGTCCGCAACGAGTTGGTAGTCGCCTGCGATCGCGGCTGCGTAGCGAACCACGGGAAGCTCCGCCAGGCCTTTGCCGAGCTGCTCAACGTGTTGCGGCGAAGCCCGGATCCAAAGCAACGCCTCTACTGCCAACCCAAAGGACGCGGGTTCAACCACCGCCCGGAGTTGGACCTGGTTGTTGGCCAGAAGCCACTCGCTGCGGCGCCTGGCAGTAGCCTCGGAGACGCCGACCCGCCGCCCGAGTGCCTCGAAACTCATCCGCCCATCCGCACACAACGCGTCCACCAGTTCAGTGTCCTGGCGGTTCAGTTCCTGCAGGGGCTCCAGGATGCCTGAGTCGGACGTCAAACCCGAGCGAAGCGCTTCCGCCCTGTCCGTGGTCAGGATCTCGGGCCGCCAGCCCCGGATCGTCCGGAAGTAGCGCAATACAGGGTAGCTGGTGGAGTCGCGCAGGCCGATGGTTGAGGGCAACTCATCGGAGAGGACATCGCCCATGCGGTTTGGTTCGGTGAGGATTTCGGCAACGCAATCGCCGGTGCCCGTGGTGGTGTAAACGAACGTGGTGTCGGTGCGCTGCGCGAGTGCTTGGGCTGCCGCCCGCACTGTTCCCGGGGTGCAGCGCATCTCCACGAGGACTGCAGTCGGCCTGGGGCGCACCCCCACCACGGCGACGGCCCCGGATTCCAAGAGCTGCGATCCCCGGCGGGCCACCGTCCGCTCAGCTTCACCGAGCACAGCCGCCATCTTGCGCCAAGGACAGCGCGGATCCAGTTGGAGGGCAGCGACAATCTGCCGTTCCAATGCGTCAAACACCACCATGCGAACTCCGTCCCTTGCGTCGCTCAATTTCACCACGGACTCTAGGTTCACCACGGACTTCGGGGCGCTTCGCCCCGGTGGCGAGTACCGGCGTCGGGCGTTAACGGCGAGTGCCCCACCCCAGGTCGGGGCGGGGCACGTGCTTAGGCTTCGGCTTTAGGCGAAGTCGGAGACTGCCGGGTCGGGGCCGATGCGGCCTTCGGCACCGCGGTCCAAGCCATTGATGGCCTCGACGTCGGCGTCGTCCAGCTTCACGCCCAAGGCGGCGAAGTTCTCCTGGATACGGGATTCCGTAACGGACTTGGGGATCACGACGTTGCCGATGGCCAAGTGCCAGGCGATGACTACCTGGGCCGGGGTGGCGCCATGCTTGGCTGCGATTTCGGCCACCGTGGCATTCTCCAACAGTTCCCCACCTTGTCCCAGCGGTGACCAAGCCTGCGTCAGGATGCCCTTGGAGGCGTTGAAGGCGCGCAGTTCGGCCTGGTTAAAGAACGGGTGCAGTTCCACCTGGTTGATGGCCGGGACAACTCCGGTTTCATCGATGATGCGCTGCAGTCCCTCAACGGTGAAGTTGGAAACACCGATGGACTTGACCCGGCCGCGCTTCTTGAGTTCGATCAGGGCCTTCCAGGTGTCCACGAACTTGTCCTGCTTGGGCTGCTGCCAGTGGATGAGGTAGAGATCCAGTGTCTCAATGCCCAGGCGGTCCATGGATTCTTCGAACGCGGCAAGCGTGGACTCGTAGCCTTGATTGGCGTTCCAGAGCTTGGTGGTGATGAAGATTTCTTCGGCGGAAAGGCCAGAGGAAGCAATGGCGCGGCCCACTCCAGACTCGTTCCCGTAAATCTTTGCGGTGTCGATGTGGCGGAAGCCCGCTTCGAACGCCTGGCGCACAACTTTTTCGGCTACGTCGTCTTCAACTTGCCACACCCCGTAGCCGAGCTGGGGAATGGTGTTGCCGTCGTTGAAAGTAAGTGTTGGTGACGAAGTCATGTTTGTCATCCTGCCAGCATTGCGTTGCCTGAGGCACCAAATATTACAGAGATCAGCTATCCGCTTAACTGCTTGCAATCTGTAAATATAGGCGTGCGCCAGTATTTGCACACGCTTGCTTTATTGAACCTCTGGAGCCCGCAGTTGGCGTTCAGCGTCGGCAACCTGCTCGAAGACTGACTCCGCCCGGCGCCTGACAGACAATGCACCCACAGGGACGGGGCCAACGGCCAGCCGAAGCATGGCCGCTGCCTCGGCCGTGGTGGCCAAGGAATTCCCAGCCTTGGAAAGAGCGCGGTGAACACCGGCTAGAGAACCAGGAACGTCCAAGCCATCGCTCGGGGCCCTCTTTTGGGCTTCCACGCAGATGGTTCTCACACGAGGAGACAACTCGGCCAGCTCATTCGCGATCTCCACGAGCTCGTTGTAAAGCTGGTCGTCGTCGACACCCTCAAGGACCTGATGGTACCGGTCCAATCCGCGGTGAAAGCGATCGTGGGCGCGGCGCCAGAGCCCCTTACCCAGCTCAAGATCGTCCTTCCGCCCTTGCCGGACGACCCCAAAGAAACCCACTGTCAAGCTCAGAGGTACTGGCCCGGGCCGTGGTCCGGATCTTCGGGCCGCCCCTGGGGCGCCGCACCAGGCGCACCCGGTGCAGCGGCGCGCTGCGGTTGACCGTTTTCGCCGATGACAATGCCGGGCGCAATGACAGTCCCTGGCGGAAGCTGACGGAGTTGCATCTGTGCCTTTGCGGCCTGCTGAGCCGCGACCGCAGCCTGAATGCCGTGGAAGAGGCCCTCCAACCAGCCCACAAGCTGGGCTTGGGCGATACGAAGCTCTGCATCCGATGGCGCCTTCTCATCGGGGAAGGGAAGACTGATGCGTTCCAACTCTTCGATGAGCTCCGGCGCTAATCCGTCCTCGAGTTCCTTGATGGAGCGCTCGTGAATCTCTGCGAGCCGGCCGCGGGCGGCGTCGTCCAGCGGTGCGCTCTTCACCTCTTCAAGGAGTTGGCGGATCATGGTACCGATCCTCATTACCTTGGCCGGCTCGTCAACAAGTTCCTGGAGGTTCGCGCCCCGGGGCTTGGAATCCTTGACAGGTACCGCATTGCCCGAATGCTCTTCTGTGGGCGTGGTGGTGCCCTCGTCCAAGGTGGTTCCTTCCACAGGGGTGTCGTCCGAAGCCTCATCCGTGGGCTGAATGTTGTTCAGATCGCTCATCCGTTCATACTCTCATGCGGTTCACGGGAACCTGGGTCCAGGACCGGATTTTGGACTTCGTTCGTAGCGAAACTACACGTCAACAGCAGCGGCCTTGTGGATTACTGTCCTGCCGGTCCATCCGGTCCCGCCAGAACTCACGTTCTGTCATGGCGGGACCGGAGTGGCCCGTGGACGTGAAGTGGTCCAGGTATTTGCGGTAAGCGTCGGCACCCATGAGCGAACTCATGTAGGCGGCAAAGCCCCGGAATCCCCTGACGACGGCGTGCATTAGTGATGCCCCGCCTTTTGTGTCCGTTGCCCGGCCGGCAAGGCGTTCCATTCGGCGAGCAACTCCTTCTCTGCGGAGGTCGGGAACAGCCCGGCCGGGGCGAAGACCTTGGAGGCCACTGCCGGATCCTCGTGGTCCTTACCGCCCCCGGCACGGAACGCTTTGGCCGCTGCCACCACTGCGGTGATGATCACGATGATGCTCAGCGTCACGAAGATCACGGACAGCACGCCCTGGATCATGGTGTTACGCACTACCGCCTCCATGGCTTCCACCGTTTTGGCGGTGCCGAAGGACGTCTTGCCATCTGCCAGGGCTTTCGCGAACGCCTGGTTGTTGGCGAAGTAGCCCACTGCGGGAACCGGCGAGAAGATCTTGTGGAAGCTGGCCGTGACGGTCACGACGGCGGCAAAAGCCAGGGGAACAGCCACGATCCACAGGTAACGGAAAGCCCCGCGCTTGGCCGCAATGGCCATGCACACTGCCAGGGCAATCGCAGCCAGAAGCTGGTTCGCGATGCCAAACAACGGGAAGAACGTATTGATGCCGCCCAGCGGATCCGTAACGCCCAGCAAAAGTACCGCACCCCAGGCTCCCACCATGACGGCGGTGCACAACCAAGCGCCAGGGCGCCATGCAGGATCCTTGAACCTGGGCACGAAGTTACCGATGGAGTCCTGCAGCATAAAGCGGGCAACCCGGGTGCCGGCGTCCACTGCCGTAAGGATGAAGAGGGCTTCGAACATGATGGCGAAGTGGTACCAGAAGGCCATCATTGCGGGGCCGCCAATGAACTGCTGCATGATGTGGGCCAGGCCGACCGCCAAGGTGGGCGCTCCACCGGAGCGCGAGATGATGCTCTCTTCTCCCACGTCCTTGGCAGTCTGGGCCAAAAGGTCAGGAGTGATGTTGACGTTGGCCAGTCCAAGACTGTTTACCCACTGCGCAGCCGACTCCACGGTGCCACCCGTCAGTGCCAGTGGCGCGTTCATGGCGAAGTAGATGCCGCGATCGATCGAAATGGCAGCCACCAGCGCCATGATGGCCACGAACGATTCCATCAACATGCCGCCGTAGCCGATGAAGCGGGTCTGACGTTCCTTCTCGATCAATTTGGGCGTGGTTCCCGAGGAGATGAGCGCATGGAAACCGGACAACGCACCACAGGCGATGGTGACGAAGAGGAACGGGAAGAGCGCCCCCGAGAAGACCGGGCCGTTCTCACGGCCCGCGAACTCGCTAAAGGCCGGGACGTCGATTTCAGGGCGGACCACGATGATGGCGACGGCGAGCATCACGATCACGCCGATCTTCATGAACGTAGACAAGTAGTCACGCGGCGCAAGGAGCAACCACACGGGCAGGATGGCCGCGATGAAACCGTAGATGATGAGGCCCCAGGCGATAGTGACCTTGTCCAGGTGGAAGAAGGCAGAGCCCCACTCGGTGCCGGCCACGGCACCGCCACCAATGATCGCTGCCATCAGCAGAACAAAGCCGATGATGGAGACTTCCATGACCTTGCCCGGACGAAGATAACGCAGGTAGACGCCCATGAACAGCGCGATGGGAATCGTCATGCCCACCGAGAACACGCCCCACGGGCTCTCACCCAGGGCGTTGACCACCACCAGGGCAAGAATGGCCACGATGATGATCATGATGAGCAGCGTTGCCACGAGCGCCGCCGTACCACCAATGACACCGAGTTCCTCTCGGGCCATCTGACCCAGGGAACGGCCACCGCGGCGCATCGAAAAGAACATGACCAGGTAGTCCTGCACCGCGCCGGCAAGAACGACGCCGATGATGATCCAGATAGTGCCGGGCAGATAGCCCATCTGGGCCGCAATGATCGGGCCCACCAATGGTCCCGCGCCGGCGATGGCGGCGAAGTGGTGTCCAAACAGGACGTTACGGTCAGTGCGGACATAATCCTTGCCGTCGGCCTTGTATTCGGCCGGCGTGGCGCGCCGATCGTTGGGCTTAAGGAGGTATCGCTCAATGACCTTGGAGTAGAAGCGGTAGCCGATCAGGTAGGTACACACGGCTGCGAAAACAAACCAGATGGCGTTGACGGTCTCGCCGCGGACCAATGCCAGCATGAACCAGGCCACGGCCCCCAGCAGGGAAATCGCCACCCAGATTCCGATCCTTGCCGGAGTCCACCTGCGGTCCTCGGCATCCAGGACGGATTCATCCACGGCCGTTGCAGGCAGCGCAGGATCGACGCCCTTTACTTCTCCTGTTCGGTCGAGTTCTGTGCGGTCAAGTTCCGTGCGGTCAAGTTCTGTTTGGCCAGGTTCTGTATGGTCAGGGGTCATGCCCGTGTCTCCTCCTTGAGAACTGCTGCGGTTGTGGCCGCGGGTGCGCTGAACAGTCAGGGCACGCTAACAAAGTGGACATACAGAAGTGGGGCGTGACACAGGAACCCCGATGGTCTTGCGGTAAGCGGTAGTACCTCTGCGGCGGGCGTACTAACTCAGCCCTCTGTTGCCCTGCGACTGGACCATGCGTGCCTCGCAAAGATCCAGCCACCGCACTTCCGCCTCTGCTTGAAAGATCAGGGAATCGAGCACCAAAAGCCATGCAGTATCAGAGGACCGCTGGTTGGCCGAGACAGCCTTCCGTGTTTGCGTATGTTCGTGCAGCGCTCGAACCGAAACCTCCCGCTGGGACTGGATCACGGCCGAGGCATCCACCCCGGGCAGCGTCACGGCCAGGGCTAGCTTAATGGCAATCTCATTCCGCGGCGGGTTGTCGCGGTCCACGGCTCCCTCAAACCAGGCCGCAACTTCGGCAACCCCGGCGTCCGTGATGCTGTAAACGACGTGACCACCGCCGTCGTCGCCGTCTTTGCTGACAAGGCCATCGCGCTCAAGCCGGTCCAGCGTGGTGTACACCTGACCGATGTTCAGCGGCCAGGCAGCACCCGTACGGTCCTCGAATTCCACACGCAGCTCATAGCCATACCGGGGCTGGTCCTGAAGCAGGGCAAGCAGGCTGTGCCGGATGGACATGAGGTTCCTTGCTACTGGGGAATTGGTGGGGGACGTCCTGCATAAACGGGGCTGCCGTGGTTGTTAGAGGAGCAGGAGGACCTTACCTACATGGTCTCCGGAATCAAAGTATTCATGTGCCTCCCGGACATGGTCCAGCGGAAATGATTTGGCCACCAGGGGCTTGATGCGGCCGTCGGCGAGCATGGGCCACACGGACTCCCGCACGGCGGACATGATGATGCCCTTTTCGGCCACCGGGCGTGGCCGGAGGGCAGTGCCGATGACGGCAGCACGCTTGCTGAGCAGCTGTCCCAGGTTGATTTCGGCTTTGGTCCCGCCCTGCAGGCCAATGACGATCAGCCGGCCATAGTCGGCGAGCGCTTCGATGTTCTGTTGCAGGTACTTGGCCCCCACGACGTCGAGGATCACGTCTGCGCCTTTGCCTCCGTTTTGTGCCTTGAGGCTTTCAGGGAAGTCTTCTTCGTTGTAGTTGATGGCGATATCGGCACCGAGGAAGGCCTTTGCTGTGCCAACTTTTTCATCAGAGCCGGCGGTGGTGGCAACCTTGGCCCCATAGGCTTTGGCGAGCTGAATGGCCATGGTTCCAATGCCGCCGGTAGCGCCGTGGATGAGCACGGTCTCCCCAGGTTGGAGCTGGGCCGTCATGATGAGGTTCGAGTAGACGGTTGCCGCCACCTCGGGCAGTGCCGCAGCGGTGACCAGGTCTACGCCATCGGGTAGTCGCAGTACTTGCTCTGCGGGCACGGCGACCTGCTGGGCATATCCCCCGCCGGACAACAGGGCCACTACTTTGTCCCCCACCGAGAAGGCTTTGGTGACACCTGGCCCGAAGGCGGCAATGCGGCCGGAGACCTCCAGCCCGGGAATCTCTGAAGCCCCTGGGGGCGGTGGGTAGAAGCCGCGGCGCTGCTGGACGTCGGCACGGTTGAGGCCAGCAGCCACGACGTCGATCAGTACCTCGCCCTCGCCCGGCACCGGAGCCGGTACGTCGCGGACTTCGAGGACTTCGGGTCCGCCTGGTTCAGAAATATAGACGGCTTTCATGACGAACTCCCGGTTTCTTGCTTGTACATCCAGGCCCGGGGCAGGGACTGGAGAACGTGATGTTTTGGAACAGCCAACTCCCTATGAAACACTACTAGGCAGGGAAGGTTGTCCGAGCGGCCTAAGGAGCTGGTCTTGAAAACCAGTGTGCGGTAACCCCGTACCAAGGGTTCAAATCCCTTACCTTCCGCCAGCAGATGCCCCGGGTTCACGAGCCCGGGGCATTTTTGGCTTAAAACCGGGCCGGAAGTCAGGCTCCCATTCGGATCTGAGAACTGACACCCAGAAAATCATTGAAACTGTCATAGCCCCCGCATAGTGTTCTGCTTGTCCTCACAACCGCCGACAAACAGCCGTAGCTTCCGCCGCGGAACGAACACAGGAGCCTCACATATGCCTACGCCTGACATCACCTCTGGCGCACCGTGCTGGATTGATTTGATGACATCCGATACGGACCAAGCCAAGTCCTTCTACAACGCACTCTTTGGTTGGACTTACGAGACAGGCGACCAGGAGAAGTACGGCGGCTACATCACAGCTTCCAAGGATGGACGCCTGGTTGCGGGCATCATGCAGAAACAGGCAGACATGGGGGCCATGCCGGACGTGTGGTCGACGTACCTGCGCACGGACGACATCAAAGCCACCACGGAGGCAGCTGCCGCCCATGGTGGCCAAGTCCTCCTGGAGCCCATGGATGTTCCTGAACAGGGCATCATGGCCATGTATGGCGACTCTTCAGGAGCTGCAATCGGGGCCTGGCAGTTCGGGGAAATGAAGGGTTATGAGGTCGCTGCCGAATCCGGCGCCCCGGCATGGCACGAACTACTCGCGAAGGACTACGAGTCAGCGGTCAGCTTCTACCAGAGCGTCTTCGGTTGGGAAACTGCCGTCATGAGCGATACGCCGGAGTTCCGTTACACCACGTTGGGCGCTGGTGACGATGCCAAGGCCGGCATCATGGACGCTGCCGGCTTCCTCCCGGAGCAGGTTCCGTCCATGTGGAGCGTGTACTTCGCAGTGGACAATACTGACGCCACGGTGGAACAGGCCACAGCTCTGGGCGCTACCGTCATGGAAGCGGCAGAAGACACCCCCTTTGGACGGTTGGCCACGTTGTCGGACCCTACCGGCGCCGTCTTCAAGGTAATCCAGAACATGGCGTCGGCCAGCTAAACCCCTGAACGTTCGGTTCCTGCGGCTACCTCCTGACCCGAGGCGGCCGGCAGGATCCGCGCGCCCTCCATCCATCACCGGTCCACTTCCTGTTCATTCCGACGTGTTCTGCTATGCCCGATACCCAGGTTTACCCGGAGTAGCTTCCGGCATATCGCCCACTTCACAAGACAGCGGGCGTAGTCCAAAGAGCCCCACAGGGCTCCTAATGAAAGTTAGAGCGGATGCACCAAAAACACTGGAAAACAGCAGCTGGAGCAGCCCTTTCGATTGGTTTGCTCTCGGCTCCGCTGACAGCCGTTCCCGCAATTGCGGCCGACGATCCGTCGGCGCCGCCGGGCACCTCGGCTGTGGTCATCAACGAGGCCTACCTCAGCGGGGGCAGCAGCGGCTCTGCTTTCAAGAACAAGTTCGTAGAGCTCTACAACTCCTCGGACACTCCGGTCAGCCTGGCAGGGTGGTCGCTACAGTACCGCTCGGCAACCGGCACGGGAGCGCCCACGGGCATCACTCCGCTCACGGGCAGCATCCCCGCCAAGGGCTATTACCTGATCCAAGGAGCCACGAACAGCAGCACCTCCACGGCGCCGGCCCTGCCCGCCCCGGATGTGCAGGCAACCGGAACCTTGAATCCCGCTGGAACCGCCGGCACCCTGGTCCTGGCGAAGCAGGCCAACGCGGTTTCTCCCCTGGCCGCTGGCTCAGTGACGGACAATGCCGCCATAGCGGATCTCCTCGGCTACGGCACATCAAACACTTTCGAAACGTCGGCAGCAACCGCCCCCACGGGCAACACTGACGTCAAAAGCCTCAATCGGAGCAACGGTGTGGATACCAACTCCAATGCCGCCGACTTCAGCTTGAGCGCCACCATCACGCCCACGGCGTCCGGCGGCGGGACGCCGCCCGCGGAACCCGAGCCGGACCCAGGATCCAGGACCATCCCCGAAATCCAAGGCACCGGCGCCACGAGTCCGCTCGTCGGCAGCACGGTAACTACCCGTGGCAAGGTAACTGCCGTTTACGCTTCGGGAGGTTTCAACGGCTACTACGTCCAAACCCCCGGAAGCGGCGGGGAGGCCGCAGGGGCGGCCAGGACGGCGTCGGACGCTTTGTTCATCTACTCCCCCACGACGGCGGGTACGGTACAGCCCGGCGACTACGTGGAACTCACGGGTGTCGTCAGCGAGTTCGCCAACCAGACACAGCTCACGGTTGAGGCTGCCGGCCTGCAGAAACTGAGCGAAGCTGCGCCGGAGGTAAAGCCCACTGCCTTCGAGATGCCCGCCAACGAGGCCGCGCGCGAAGCCCTTGAAGGCATGCTCGTCGCCCCACAAGGCCCGTACACCGTGACGGACAACTATTCGCTGAACCAGTATGGCGAAATCGGCCTCGCGGCCGGGACATCGCCGTTAGTGCAGCCGACGGCGGTCGCTACCTATGGTTCAGCAGAATATGCCGACGTGGTGGCCGGGAACGCCCTCCGTGCCATCAAGCTCGACGACGGCGCGTCCACCAACTTCCTCAAGGACGCCACCACGAAGGCCCAGCAACTGCCATACCTGACCACGTCCGATCCCGTTCGCGTGGGCTCTCCGGTGCAATTCCGGACAGACGTGATCCTGGGCTACGGCAATAACTCCTGGAAGTTCCAGCCCCTCACGGCGCTGACTCCCACGAATGCGGAGACTGTGCAGCCTGCAAGCTTCACGACAACCCGTCCCGACGGCCCCGCTGACGTTGGCGGAAACCTAAAGCTTGCCTCCTTCAATGTGCTGAACTACTTCACCACTACCGGCGACCAGCTCAGCGGCTGCATTTTCTACACCGACCGGGACGGGAATCCGATCACGGTCAAGGAAGGTTGCAACGCCCGGGGTGCTGCCAATGCTGAGAACCTCCAACGCCAGCAGGGCAAGATCGTCGCTGCGATTACCAAGGCAGGTGCGGACGTCGTATCCCTTGAGGAAATCGAGAACTCCGCCCAGTTCGGCAAGAACCGTGATGACGCTGTGTCCAAGCTGGTGGCCGCCCTCAATGTGAAGACGCCGGGCGTATGGGACTACGTGCGGACACCCGCAAACGCCCCCCCTCCCAGCGATGAGGATATGATCCGCACCGCGTTCATTTACAAGAAGGCCGTAGCCGAGCCGGTCGGGGAGTCAATCATCCACAACGACACCGTGGCCTTTGCAAGCGCCCGCAAACCGCTGGCGCAGGTCTTCAAGCCAGTCGGCGCGGACGAGGACAAGAAGTTCATCGCGATCGTGAACCACTTCAAGTCCAAGGGTTCCGCTGCAACGCCGGATGACACGGACAAGGGCCAGGGCGCCTCGAACATTGCCCGCACAAAGCAGGCTGAATCACTCCTCGCCTTCTCCAGGGACCTCCAAGCCACCAAGGGCACAGACAAGGTCTTCCTGATTGGCGACTTCAACGCCTATGCCAAGGAAGACCCCATCAATGTCCTCACTGGCGCAGGTTACGCGGACCTTGAAGCTGGTACCGGCAAGCACTCTTACCTCTTCGGGGGCATGGTGGGCTCGCTGGACCACATCCTTGCTTCCCCGGCAGCGGCCGGGATAGTCACGGGAACCGACATTTGGAACATCAACTCCGTGGAGTCCGTGGCGCTGGAGTACAGCAGGTATAACAACAATGTGACCAACTACTATGCCGGGGACGAGTTCCGCGCCAGCGATCACGACCCCGTGGTGGTGGGTATGAACCTGGGACCGGATGTGCCGGCCACTGTTGACCTGCAGTTCCTTGGCATCAATGACTTCCACGGCCGGATCGACTCCAACACTGTCCTCTTCGCCGGCACTGTGGAGAAGCTCCGCGCCGAGGCCGCCCCCGGCGCAACCGCCTTCATTTCTGCTGGAGACAACATCGGCGCTTCGCTCTTCGCGTCCTCGGTTGCCAAGGACCAGCCGACCATCGATGTCCTCAATGCCTTGGAACTCCGGGCTTCGGCAGTAGGCAACCACGAGTTCGACGGCGGGTGGCAGGATCTGCGCGACCGCGTCATCGCCGATGGTACCAACGCCAAGTTTGCCTACTTGGGCGCGAACGTTTACCAAGCGGGCACCAAGACTCCGGTCCTGCCGGAGTACAAAGTCCTGGAGATGAACGGCATGCGGGTGGCTGTCATCGGCACCGTGACGCAGGAAGTGCCGTCGCTGGTGACTCCCGCCGGCATCACGGATCTTGAGTTCGGTGATCCGGTGGAAGCCATCAACCGGGTGGCCGCAAAGATCAAGGCACAAGACCTGGCCGATCTGATCATCGTGGAAAACCACGACGGCGCTGCATCGGGCACACCGGAGGGTGCCACCCTGGAGCAGGAAGTCGCAGCCGGTGGACCGTTCGCCAAGCTCGTCAACGAGACCACCCCCGACGTAGCCGCCATCTTCACCGGGCACACCCACAAGGAATACGCCTGGGACGCACCCTTGCTGGACGCCAACGGCCAACCCACCGGCAAAACCCGTCCCATTGTGCAGACCGGCAACTACGGCGAAAACGTGGGAAGCGTTACTCTCACCATCGATACCACCACGCATTCGGTCACAAGCTATAAAGCTGCCGTGGTGGATCGGACCACGGACACTTCGGAAAGCCTCGTTGCCGCCTATCCTCGCGTGGCCGCAGTCAAGGCGATCGTGGACAAGGCTCTTGCCGATGCTGCCGTGATCGGGAATCAGCCGGTGGGCGCAGTGACAGCTGATATCACCACCGCCTTCACTCCGGATCCGGCTGGCGGCACCCCCAAGCGGGACGACCGCGCGAACGAATCCACCCTCGGAAACCTGGTAGCGGACTCCTTGGTGGACACGCTCCAGGCGCCTGAACTGGGTGCGGCGGAGATCGGCGTCGTGAACCCTGGCGGCCTGCGTAACGAGCTCTACTACGCACCGGACGGCACCATCACCTACGCTGAGGCCAACGCGGTCCTGCCGTTCGTGAACAACCTGTGGACTACCTCCCTCACTGGCGCCCAGTTCAAGACCCTTCTTGAGCAGCAGTGGCAGACCAACGTTGATGGAACAGTTCCCAGCCGCCCGTACCAGCAGCTTGGACTTTCCAGGAACGTCAACTACACCTACGACGCCGCCCGCCCGGAAGGCGACCGCATCACCGGCATCTGGGTAGGCGGTGCAGTCATCGACCCCGCCAGGCAGTACAGGATCGGTACGTTCAGCTTCCTGGCTACCGGCGGCGACAACTTCCGCATCTTCAAGGAAGGCAGCAACACGAAGGACACCGGGTTGGTGGACCGCGATGCCTGGATCAAGTACCTCCGTGAGCACAACCCCGTGTCTCCGGACTTCGCGCGCCGGTCAGTTGCCGTGGTAAACACCACCGCCGCAGAGGTCAAAGCGGGTGAGCCCATGGCACTCGCTATCTCCAAGCTGAATCTCACCTCGATCGGCAGCCCGGCCAACACCGCCCTTAGGGCCGTCTTCGTGGACAGCAAGGGCGCGGCGATAACGCTCGACTCCGTGCCGGTAACGGCAGGCACTGCCACAATGAACCTCAAGGTTCCCGCGGCGGCAGCTGCAGGCAGTGGCACATTGGTGCTGACCGCCGTCGAGTCCGGAACCGTCGTGAAGGCCCTGGTGACGGTTGCGGGGAGCGGCACGAATCCTCCGCAATGCACTCCGCCCACCAAACCGTCCAAGTGGTACGACGCCGTGGGCTGGTTCCACTACGCATGGGCCTGGTTGGTGTACCAGAAGTGTCTGAGGGGCTAGGCGGCCCCTTCGCATGACCCGCCAAAAAGGTAGCCCCTCACGAGGATGACTCGTGAGAGGCTACCTTTTTGGATTTTCGCCTACTTCTTGGCGAGCTCGGGTTCCTCCGTGTGCTTGGCGTCCTTCTCAAGCTGCGCCTGGAACTCCTTGAAGCGAATCAGGTGCGCTGGCCGGCGACGCAGGATGACCCAGGCCACCCCCAGAATCAGGAACCACAGCGGCGTGGCCAGGAGCGCAGCAAAAGTGTCCGGCTGCGTGGTCAGGGTCCAAAGCACGAAGGCAAAGAACGCAAAAACCACCCACACCATCACCACGCCGCCTGGCATTTTGAACGCCGAAGCATCATGCAGGTGTGGCCGCCGCTTGCGGAATGCAAGGTAGCTGGCCAGGATGATGGACCATACGAACACGAAGCAGACAGCAGACACGGTTGTCACCATGTCGAACGCCTTGCCGATGTCCTGCCCGGCATACATGAGGACGACGCCGGACAGCAGCAGGACGCAGGAAAGGAACAGGGCGTTGCGGGGTACTTTGCGTCCGGACAATGCTCCGAAAACGGCGGGTGCGTCGCCTTCCTGGGCCAATCCGTAAACCATGCGGGACGTTGAGTAGATACCCGAGTTGGCTGAGGACATCGCAGAGCTGAGAACCACCAGGTTGACGATCGTAGCCGCCGCGCCCAGGCCGGCCAGGGAGAACATTGCAATGAATGGGCTGTGGCCGGCCGCGAACTGGGTCCACGGGGTGACGGACATCAGGATGATGAGGGCACCCACATAGAAGAGCAGCACGCGGACCGGAATCGAGTTGATGGCCTTGGGCAGGTTCTTCTCCGGGTCCTTGGCCTCGGCGGCCGTGGTGCCTACCAGTTCAATGCCGACGAAAGCGAAGACGGCGATCTGGAAACCGGCGACGAAGCCCATGAATTCGTTGGGGAAGAAGCCACCGTGGCTCCACAGGTTGGTGAAGCTGGCCGGTCCGGCGTCGGACTGGAAGCCGCTGAAAATCATGAACAAACCGACGATGATCAGTGCCGCGATGGCGACGATCTTGATGAGGGCGAACCAGAATTCGGTCTCGCCGAATGCTTTCACCGTAGCCAGGTTCAGAAGCAGCAGGATTCCGATGGTGATCAATCCGGGCACCCAGAGTGGAAGGGACGGCCAGAGCTCCTTGGAGTACCCGGCGATCGCGATGACGTCGGCGATGCCGGTAACGACCCAGCAGAACCAGTAGGTCCAGCCGGTGAAGAACCCTGCCCAGGGACCCAGCAGGTCCGCTGCAAAGTCGCTGAAGGATTTGTAGTTCAGGTTGCTCAAGAGCAACTCGCCCATGGCGCGCATGACGAAGAAGAGCATGAAGCCGATGATCATGTACACGAAAATGACAGATGGACCAGCGGCAGAAATGGTCTTTCCCGAGCCCATGAACAGGCCCGTGCCAATTGCACCGCCTATCGCGATCAGCTGGATGTGCCGGTTGCTGAGCTGCCGTTCGAGGTGTGGTTCGAGGTGTGGTGAGCCTGCTGGATGCGGGACGGAGGAGGGTGGGCGCTGAATCGTCAAGAGGAACTCCATTGTTCAGGCGGCACTGGGTGCCACGATGATTCGGGTTCCTCCCCACTCTGTAGGTGGACCTGAGAGTTTCCGCAGGGATGGCCTGCTTGCACCTTCGGTGAGCCCGGATGCCCGGACTGCTTTCCAGAGTTGCCTCGCCGCGGCGGTACATGGGCCTGAGAGATTCCTGGGGAGGGTTTGCTCCTACGGCGCCTGACGGGATGTACCGGCAGGACTCTCCCGCCGCAGATCAAAAGCGCGCACCACTTTGCCGGTGATGCAGCTCACACACTAGCGAAGCATTGGACACACCGCAAACAAAGGCAGCTAGCTGGCCAGAATGCTACGGGCGATTTCGTCGGCATCCCGCAGGGTTCGCTGGCCACTGGCATAAGCCTTCCCGGTCGCTGGACGCGCCTCGGCAGCAATGGCCGTTCCCCACTGGGTCGCCGACAATTGCAGACCCAAAACATACATCCCCCGGGTCACAGAGCCGTTGGACGCCACAGGCCGGTACGGGTGCGGTTCCACATCCAGTCCGGTTGTCTGCACCGGCGTGCCCTCGGCACTCATCATGATTTTGGTTCGCACAAGGCCGTCAGCCATGAGTTGTTCCAGGAGTGGAGAAATATTGATGCCCACCCTGTTGGCCGGCGACATCGCTTCAATCAACGTGGGTGCCTCCGCTGGCCCGTCGTGGACCCATGGAGAGACTGCCCGGAAAACCTTGGCGCTTCTGTCCACACTGAACTTCGGGTCGGGTCCAACGAAACCAACGACGCCGGCACGCGCCAAAGCAGCCAACTGCTCCGAACGCAGTGCCGGGGCCCCGCTGGCAAGGCCTTCAACGAACGATTCGAACCATCCCCTCAGTTCAGCGACCCACGATTCGTCCGTGATACCACCGTCTGCCACGACGGACTTCAGGATCGCCCTGCCGGTATGCAGTGCGCCGATTGCCATTTTCACGGGATCCGCTTCGCCCAGTGCGGAGCGTCGTGCGTCGTCGTCCAGGTAGGCCGTTATCGCCAGATCCAGTTCCCGGCGGGACGCGAACGTCCGGCCAGCCAAGGGCGCAGCGAGTCCGCGGACATTCAGTCGGCGGGAGGCAAGCACGTGCTTGTCCACCAAGGCGGCGACGTCGCTTTCCCAGTTGGCGGTGGTGTGCGCGTGGGGTTGCAACGCGTCCTCAAGGTCCGCGAGGAACTGCGCCGCATCGCGGATGGCGGCAGGCTGCGACCTTGCCAGGGTGGAGTAATAGGCCCACAAGGCGTCCCGGTGCAGGAGCGGCCAAAGATCGTGGTCGAATCCGGGCTGGATACCGGCTGCCCTGAACCGGTCCACTGCTGCCTCGGTCAAGTAACGCATGGTGATGCTGCTGGGGTAATACCCCGCCAAACCGGCCTTGGCCCGGTACGGTGTTCCGCGCCGGGATGCTGCGATAATCCTGGGTTCCCTGCCCGAGGGCCGGTACTCGAGAACTCCGGCTCCCGGTACGCCGGCTTCGACGAACTTGCCTCCCCGGCCCTCAGTCAGCTGGCCCATGACATCGAAGAAATTCAGTCCCATTCCACGCACCAGGACGGGCTCGTTGTCCGGCACCCGCTGCCAGTCGACGTCGGCTGGCGGTGCAGGCGGGAAGTAGAGGAGGCCGTGCTCATCGGCTGCCCGTTGGAACGAACGCTGCTCCGGATTCAAACGTGACTCGACGTGTCCCAGCGCGAGGACCACCGAGCCGACGGTGAGGGTAGTGCCGTCGGCCAGTTCGACGTCGAACGCTTGCCCACCTGCGATGCCTGGGCTTGCCGGGACCGGGCGCGCCGCTACGGCGGTCGTCTCATGGAAGGTGACCTCCACGCCGTCGGGCATTCGCTGAAGCAGTTCCGCCAAAGTCTGCCGCAGGTACCGTCCGTAGAGCGCCCTGCTGGGAAAATCGTGGGACTCCAGGGTGGCCAACTCCGCCTTTTCGGCGTCGTTCAGCCCCTGTCCATCACGACGTCGGGCGGCGCGCCACTGGTCGAACGAACCGCCTGCGAGGGGCTGCGCAAGTTTGGGGTCTTCCGGGATGAGCGTCGGATAGAACGCCTGTGTGTTCATCAGGTACAGCCTGGACTGCTCCGGCTGCCACACATGGCCGGATGCTGGCGGGAAAGGATCCACAACGTGGATGTGCAGTGTGCGCTGCCCGGTATCGGTCCGGTTCGCGCGGCTGGTGGCCCCTGCAGCCCAATTCGCGAGCAGCCGCTCAAGGACACTCGTGCCCCGGGGGCCGGCCCCAATAAGGGCAACACGATTGATTTGCGATTTAGCCACGCTCAAGCCTAACTTCTGCGTGACTTGCTTCCAGTTGAAAAGTGTTGCTTGGATGGGGCGATGACCACCACAGAAGCTGATCAGACGCCCCTTCCTGACAATGACACGGATCTGGAGACCAAGTCCGGGCCTCGCCACGCTGCGACCATCGCGCCCGAACCCACGGATGAGAACGTGTGGTTGGAGGACATCCACGGCGAAGAACAGCTGGCCTGGGTCCGGGAACAGAACGCGCGAACCGAGGATTTGCTGGAGGACGCAGACTACGCAGCGGTTGAAGCCGGCATCCTGGAGGTCCTGGATTCGACGGACCGGATCGCCATGGTGAACAAACGCGGCGATTTCTACTACAACTTCTGGAAGGACCAGGAGCACCCCAAGGGCCTTTGGCGCCGCACTACCTGGGAAAGTTACGTCTCCGAGGCTCCCGAATGGGACGTGTTGCTGGACATCGATGCCCTCGCCGCAGCAGAAGGCGTCGAATGGGTGTTCCATGGGGCCGGGTTCCTTCGTCCTTCGGACGGGGACACGTACCGCTTCGCGATGGTTTCGCTGTCCCCCGACGGCGGTGACGCCAACCGGCACCGCGAGTTCGACGTCGAATCCCGCACCTTTGTTGACCCTGCCGCCGGCGGATTCGATCTGCCCACGGCAAAAGGCAACGTGAGTTGGCTCGATGCGGACACACTGCTTGTCTCCAGTACGGCAGAAGGGTTGCCTGCAACCACCTCCTCGTACGCCCGGACCGGCGTGAAGCTGCGTCGCGGCCAATCCCTCGCCCAGGCAGAGCGGATCTTCGACATCCCCGAAGACCACATGCTGGCCATCGTGGCCCATGACTCCACCCCGGGCTTCGAACGGACCTTCGCCGTAGACTACATCGACTTCTACAACCGCAAGACGTGGCTGCTTCGCGACGACTCATGGCTTGAAATCGATGTGCCCACCGACGTGAACATCATTGCCCACCGAGAATGGCTGATGCTCCGCCCGCAGAAGGACTGGGACGTTTCCGGCGTTACCTACGCGGCCGGTTCCCTGCTGGCCGCTGACCTCGAGGGCTACCTGGCTGGATCGCGCCAATTTGTGGTGCTGTTTACCCCGGATGACCACACGTCGCTGCAATCGTGGAGTTGGACCAAGGACTATCTGCTGCTCAACGTCCTGCGCGACGTCTCTTCCGAAATCAGGGTGCTGGACCCTTCCCGCGTCGATTCCGACAGCAGCTGGGTTGCCACCGTCCTGGACGCGTGCCCGCCGCTTCACGACGTCAATGCCTACGCGGTGGACGACGAAGATGAATCCGGAGCCGGAAATGACTACTGGTTGGTCGCCACCGGTTTCACTACGCCCACTACCCTCACCCGCGGCACCCTCACTGCAGGGCCGGCGGGTTCGTCTGTTGCCGGAGCAGCTGCCGGGGTCACCAGCCAGCACGCCGTGGTGAAGCGATCGCCGTCGTTCTTCAATGACGGCGACTATGAGGTCCAGCAGCATTTCGCTGTCTCGGCGGATGGGACCAAAGTCCCCTACTTCCAGGTGGCATCCAAGGACCTGGTCCTGGACGGACAAAATCCCACGCAGCTCTCAGGCTATGGCGGATTCGAAGTTTCCCGCACCCCCGCCTACAGCGGCACCATTGGCAGGGCTTGGCTGGAGCGTCGCACGTCCGCTGCTGCCTTGGCTGACGGTCCCGGCTCCCACACCCGTGGCGGTGTGTACGTTGTGGCGAACATCCGTGGCGGCGGCGAATACGGGCCCTCGTGGCACCGGGCAGCGCTGCAGGAAAAGCGGCACCGAGCCTACGAAGACTTCGCCGCCGTGGCACAGGACCTCATCTCCCGCGGCGTGACCAGCCGCCGTCGACTCGGCTGTGTGGGCGGCTCAAATGGTGGGCTGCTGGTAGGCAACATGCTGACCCAGTACCCGGAACTGTTTGGTGCAGTGTCCTGCGGCGTGCCATTGCTGGACATGCGCCGCTATACCAAACTCTCTGCCGGATATTCATGGATCGCCGAGTACGGAGACCCGGATTTGCCTGAGCAGTGGGAGTTCATCCGGACCTTCTCCCCCTATCACCTGCTTCACGACGGCGTCGAATACCCCGAAACCTTCATTTGGACTGCGACGTCGGATGATCGGGTAGGCCCCGTCCAAGCCCGAAAGATGGCAGCTCGGATGCAGGCAATGGGTATCCCGAATGTCTGGTTCCACGAGGCACTCGAAGGCGGACATGCCGGCGCCTCGGACAACAGGCAGGCAGCCGCCCTTCAAGCCCGGAGCAACCACTTCCTGTGGCGTGTGCTGGCCGGGAGCAACTGAGGTTCCGTTTCGATGGCCCATTGCACGCAAGGTCCTGCGAACGGTCCCGCAGGTAGCGAGCCATCGAAATGGGCAGCCGATTGAAGGCGGTTTTGCACTAGACGGCACGTTCTGCGTATCCTTGGTGGGCTAGCAATAGCAAATGGAGACGTGCCAGAGCGGCCGAATGGGCTTCACTGCTAATGAAGTGTGGGGCACAACTCCACCGGGGGTTCAAATCCCCCCGTCTCCGCGAATTGGTCCCGGTTTTCGAACCGGGACCTTTTGCGTTAACCCGGGCTTTACCCCAAGCCCTGTGCCCGCGCCGGTCTAGCTGCGCTTCGCCCCGTGGCTGACTTCCGCGCCGGCATGCCGCTGCAGGGTCAGACTGTCCACTGTACTGACCAGCATGAGGACAGCCATGGCTATGAAAGCCCCCTTGTAGGCTGCTACCTGGTCAACCCCGAGCACATCCGTGGACTCGAACAGCCTCAGGAACAAGGCCCCCACAGCGATCCCTGCCGCAGCTGCCAGCTGTACGAGGGTCGCAGAGATGGCGTTGGCCGAGGGCAGCTGCCCCGGGACGATGTCGGCATACTGCACGGACGCGTAGGCCGAGAAGCCTATGGATCGGAAGGCACCGCTGAGCAGCAACAACGCGAAAATGAGGGGCTCGGGTGTTTGGGCATTCAGGAACGCACACAAGGCAAACGTCACAGCCGACGCGAAGGATGCAAAGACGAGCACCGGTTTGAACCCGAAGCGCCTTATCAGGGGTGTGGTGGCCGGCTTGATCCCGATGTTGCCCACGAAGACTGCGGCTACCATGACCCCGGCCTTCAAGGGATCCCACCCAAATCCATCCTGGAACATCAGAGGCAGCAGGAAGGGAACCGAGCTGATGGTCAGCCGGTAAATGAAACCGCCCGTGGATGTCGCCCTGAAAGTCCTGGTGCCAAATACGCTGAGGTTGAACAGCGGAACCCTTGCTTTGCTCATCCACCAGACCGCACCTGCGAGGGAAACCAAGCCGGCAGCCACCACCACAACAGCCAGCAGATTCGATGCGTGTCCGCCCAGCGTTTCCAGCCCCACCACAAGGGAACCCACGCCCAAGGTAGTCAGCAAGAGGCCAAACCAGTCAAGACGGCGGTTGGCATCAAATTGAGTCCGCGGAACCAACCTCAGTGCCGCAATGAAGGCAGCCAGGCCGAGGGGGACGTTGATGATGAAGATCCAGTGCCACGACAGGAAAGTCGTGAGGGCGCCCCCCACCATGGGAGCCAAAACGGGGGCAAGAAGGCCTGGCCATACCAAGTAGGCGGTGGCACGCAGAAGTTCGGATTTGGGCGTACCCCGCAAAACCACCAGGGTGCCCACGGGAACCATCATGGCGCCGCCTGCCCCCTGCGCCACCCGACTCAACGTCAGCATGGTCAAGTCGGTGCTTACTGCGCAGAAAAGGGAAGCAATAGTGAACACCGAAATAGCCAGACAGAATATCCTGCGGGCGCCAAACCGCTCGGCAAGCCAACTGCTCAAGGGGATCCCCATGGCCACTGTCACCAAATAGGCGGTCATCGTGATGTTGATGTCAGCCGGTGCCACCCGGAAATCGGCCGCAATGCTGGGGATGGCCGTGGTGAGGATCGTTCCGTCAAGAAACTCCATGAAGAACGTTGCCGCCACCAGCAGTGCCAAACGCGGCCGCCAACTGGTTTCATTGGCCGCTTCGACGTCGGTGTTGCTCGGTTTTGTGCTCATGGTCCGGTCCAAGTCTTGTCTAATCGCCTGCAGCAGCAGGCGCGCGTGTTTGCTCGATCCTCGTATTTGCTCGATCCTATAGAGGCACCGTGGGAGCGTTCACAACATGACGGTTTTCAGCGCACTTCCTCGCCTTGAAGCACTGCCCCGGGTTGAGCGAATCGCCGCCTGCGCCCTACCCCGCCTGTGCCAGGGCGAGCGGCAGTACCGCACCTACCCCGGACCGTCTGAGCGCCCTCGCCGCAACAGTCAGTGTCCAGCGGCTGTCGATGAGGTCGTCTACCAAGAGGACAGGTTGGTCACCAATGCCTGCCAGTGCCTCTGCCAATTGCGGGCCGACCGCCAGACGGTCCCATACTCCCGAGAGCCTGTAAGCGCTGTTGCCTCCACGGGATCCTGTGGGCCCGCCGTGCTCTGGATGCAGTTGACCCAAGTACGGCATCCGCCCTATGCCCGCGATCCCCTGCGCCAGTGAATCCACAAGTTGTGGTTTGCTCCTTGAGGGAATGCTGACGACCGCCGCCGGGCGCCCCGCCCCGCTCCAGGCGGTTCCGCCGTCGGCCCCTGACCATTCGCGCAGAACCTGAACGCAGGCCTGCAGCATCGCGGGGTCCACTGCCCTATCGGGTGCCCCGGCGGCAAAGAGCTCGCGGAGCGCGCCACCCCAGCCCAAGTCCGTCAGCCTTGCCAGCACACGGCCTTCGGAAATGCTTTCGTCCGGCTTGATCTTGCCTTTGACTCCCACTCCCAGCCTGTCCATTCCGCTGGGCCACTGGAGCCGCGGTTCCACCACGATCCCGGCGCGACGGAGCGTCTGGCCTGCTGCATCAACGGCAGCCGCTGCAATGTCCACTGGGAACCAGCGTCCAGCACAGTTGTCACAACGGCCGCAAGGGGCGGCAGTCTCGTCGTCGAGCACAGAGGTGATGTACTCCATGCGACAACCTGCAGTGTCCTGGTAAATCACCATGGAGTCCTGCTCATCCACCCGGGCCTCCGCGATGCGCGCGTAGCGCTCTGCATCGTAGGTCCATGGCCGTCCGGTAGCACGCCAACCGCCGCCTACGCGTTCAACTGCCCCGTCAACGGCCAAGACCTTAAGGAGGAGTTCCAGAGGCGTGCGCCGAAGGTCCACGCGTGCTTCGAGCGCCACCGTGGACATGGCCGCGTTGGCCTCACCAAGCACCCTCAAGACGGCGTCTGCCTTTTCAGCTGAGGGCATGGACGCCGTGGCAAAATACTGCCAAATTTCGCGGTCCTCGGAGCCTGGAAGCAACAGGACGTCGGCGTTGGCTGCACCTCGGCCGGCTCGACCAACCTGCTGGTAATAGGCGACCGGCGAGGACGGCGCCCCGAGGTGAATGACGAAGCCAAGGTCCGGTTTGTCGAATCCCATCCCCAACGCCGAGGTGGCCACAAGCGCCTTGACTTGATTGTCCTTGAGGAGTTGTTCTGCCCGCTCCCGATCGGCAGGATCAGTCCGGCCGGTATAGGACAAGACATTGTGTCCGGCCTCGGAAAGAAGCCGGGCAGTATCCTCTGCGGCTGAGACGGTCAGCGCGTAAATGATTCCGCTACCGGGGAGGTCCGCCAGGTGCGTCAGCAGCCACCCCAGGCGATCGCGGGAGTCGGACAAGTTCAAAACCCCGAGTCGCAGCGACTCGCGGCCCAGCGCACCCCGGATGGTCAGCACTCCGGCGCCGAGTTGTTCCTCGATATCGTGGACAACGCGGGAGTTGGCGGTAGCCGTGGTGGCGAGGACCGGAACCGAATCGGGCAGTTGGGCAATGAGATCCGCGATGCGCCGGTAATCGGGCCGGAAGTCGTGGCCCCAATCCGAAATGCAGTGGGCTTCGTCGATAACAAGCAATCCGGTCCTGCGGATCAGCTCGGGCAACTGGTTCTCCCTGAACGAGGGATTGGTGAGGCGCTCCGGCGACACCAGGAGAACGTCCACCTCGTCAGCTGCCAACTGGGCCAGGACAGTGTCCCACTCAAGCGCGTTGGCTGAGTTGATGGCCACAGCCCGGACTCCCGCCCGTGCGGCGGCCGCTACTTGGTCCCGCATGAGCGCGAGCAGAGGAGACACGATCAGCGTGGGACCCGCACCCCGCTGACGCAGCAACAAAGAGGAGACGAAGTAGACGGCGGATTTTCCCCAACCCGTGCGTTGGACCACCAAGGCACGGCGCCCCGCGTCCACCAATGCCTCAATGGCCTCGAACTGGCCGTCATGGAACTCTGCCTCGGGGTGCCCCACAAGCTCACGAAGACAAGCCAAAGCCCTCTGGCGGGTAGGGGATTCCACGGAAACAGCGGCATTTTGGGAGTTGTTGGCCATGGACCCAGTATTCCAGCAGCCCCTGACAGCCATAACCGGTGGCCCCGGCTATGTGGAAAGCGGTGTGCCAGGACCGGCTTTTCCACATAGCAGCTTCCCCCGTTCATGCTCAATTGCGCTGCCACAGTAGGATTGAGCCCGTGACTAGCGAGCAGAACAAGAACTTCGACCTCTCGGCATCCTTCAAGGCGTATGACGTCCGGGGCATCGTGGGGGAATCCATCACGGCTGAAATCGTCGAGGCAGTCGGTGCTGCCTTCATCGACGTTTTGGGTCTTGAAGGTGAAACCGTCCTTGTTGGCGGAGACATGCGCCCGTCCTCGCCGGAGTTCAGCCAGGCCTTCGCGAACGGTGCTGCCACCCGGGGCGCCAACGTCCAATTGCTGGACTTGATCTCCACTGACGAGCTCTACTACGCCTGCGGTGCCTTGAACGCAGCCGGTGCCACGTTCACTGCCAGCCATAACCCGGCCGAATACAACGGCATCAAAATGGCCAAGGCAGGGGCTCAACCGATTTCCTCCGAGAGTGGCCTGAAGGAGATCCAGGCCCTCGCCGAGCATTACCTGAACGAAGGCACCATCCCCGCGGCAGCGACGCGCGGGCAGATCGGTGTCCGGGACGTGCTGAAGGACTATTCCCAATACCTGCGCCAGCTGGTGGATCTCTCCGCTTCCCGGCCATTGAAGATCGTCGTGGACGCCGGCAATGGCATGGCCGGGCTGACCACCCCTGCTGTGCTTGGCAACAAACTCCTCCCTGCCCTGCCGTTCGAGATCATCCCGCTCTACTTCGAACTGGACGGCTCGTTCCCGAACCACCCGGCCAACCCGCTGGAACCAGAAAACCTCCGTGATCTCCAGGCCGCCGTGATCAAGCACGGCGCCGATATCGGCCTTGCCTTCGACGGCGACGCTGACCGCTGCTTCGTGGTCGACGAAAAGGGCGAGCCCGTCTCCCCATCGGCGATCACGGGCATGGTGGCACGCAGGGAGATCGCCCGAGCCCAGGCATCCGGGGAACAGACCCCGGTGATCATCCACAACCTGCTCACGTCCAAGGCCGTTCCCGAACTCGTTGCCAAGGACGGCGGCCGGGCAGTCCGGACCCGCGTCGGGCATTCCTTCATCAAAGCTGTGATGGCCGAAGAAGGTGCAGTATTCGGCGGGGAGCACTCGGCACACTTCTATTTCCGTGATTTCTGGAATGCGGACACCGGCATGCTCGCCGCGATGCATGTCCTGGCGGCCCTGGGCGAGCAGGACGGTCCGCTGTCCGAACTCGGGCGCCAGTACGAGCCCTACGTCTCCTCCGGGGAAATCAACTCCGAGATCGAAGACAAAGCAGGCGCCATCGAGCGGGTCCGCCTCGATTTCCAGAATGATGACGTCGAAATAGACCACATGGACGGCAGCACCTTCAGCGCCAAGGACGGCAGCTGGTGGTTCAACCTGCGCCCCTCCAACACGGAGCCGTTCCTGCGCCTGAACGCCGAAGCCAAAGACCTGCCCACCATGGAAAAAATCCGCGACCGCGTCCTGGCACTGGTCAGGGCATAAGGACAGGCAAACATGAGCGAGCAGCCAATCGACGAGGCCGATTCCACCGGGACCGTCCAAGAGCGTGAACTCCGGGAGATTCTGGGGACTGCACTGGGGACTGCCCAGGAGCACATTCTGCAGAACGGCGGCTTTCTCCCCTTTGGCATCACGCTTTCACACGAAGGCGAGGTGCGGATTGTCATGGTTTCTCCAGGCGAGCCGGACGAGGACGGCCACATTGACGCGGGAGCGATGTTGACGGACGTCCAGGAATTACTTCGCCAGGGTCGCAACGATTATCGGGTCGTGGCCATCGCAAGTGATGTCGCGCTGCCCGAGCATGGCTCGGATGGCATCCACGGCACCGCCGAGCACCGGGATGGCGGGGTCATGGCAGCAGTCATCCCCTACGTCCACACAGCCGACGGTTTCTCCTTCGGCGCCCTTGAGCCGGACACCCACGAGCCCTCGCTCTGGGTGGACTAGACCTGACTACGTAGGCTGATCCCATGAAAATCAACGCGTTCGCAGATGTGAGCCTCCGCGCCGTCATGGTGTTGGCGTCCGCCCCTGAGGGCACGTTGCTGACTACCCAAGCTGTTGCCGACGCCGTGGGCACTCCGTATAACCATGTCAGCAAGGCCATGGTCCGATTGCGCAGCCTTGGATTGATTGATGTGGAACGAGGCCGCTTGGGTGGATCGCGCCTGAACGAAGCGGGACGCCAAGCAACGGTTGGCCAGCTCCTTCGCCACTTGGACAGCCGGCAGGATCCCGCCGAATGCCAGTCCCCCACCCATGACTGCCCCCTCATCACAGAGTGCGGTCTCCGCCACGCAATGAACCGGGCCCGCGAAGCCTTCTATCGTGAGCTCGACACCGTCGTCATCTCGTCCCTGCCTCATGCCCGGCAGATGAATCCGGTCTTCCAAACAATAGGCCTCCGACCCGAATTCAGGTCCCCCGCAACCCTGCCCTGACGGCGTCCGGACCGGATCGCGATCCGATTTGCGCATCTTTTCTACAAGGAGTAGAAATTGAGGTGTAAATACAGGCATTCGAAATGCTTGTATTGTGACGGTTCGAATAACCCACCGGACCCCTACCCGCAGGAGAATCATGCTCTCGGAAAAATCCCGCCCGATTATTGAAGCCACGCTTCCCCTGGTTGGCTCGCGTATTGGTGACATCACCGCCGACTTCTACAAGCGCCTCTTTGCAGCGCACCCTGAGTTGCTCGATGGACTGTTCAGCCGCTCCAACCAGCGCTCGGGTGATCAGCAACAGGCACTCGCCGGGAGCATCGCCGCCTTCGCCACCCACGTCGTGAACAACCCCGGCACGCTCCCGGAAAAGGTCCTGGCCCGGATAGCCCACAAGCACGCCTCATTGGGCATCGCCGAAGAGCAATATGGAGTGGTCTACGAGCACCTCTTCGCAGCAATCGCTGCCGACTTGTCGGACGTTATTACACCTGAAATCGCCGAGGCCTGGACGGAGGTCTACTGGCTCATGGCAGACGCCCTGATCAAGCTTGAGAAGGACCTCTACGCCTCCCAGTCAAACAATAAGATGTGGATGCCTTGGCGCGTGGTTTCCAAAGTACCGGCTGGCAAGGACGCCATGACATTCACCTTGGAACCTGCCGACGACACTCCGGTAACACCGGCCCTTCCCGGCCAGTATGTGAGCGTCAAGGTCGTACTCCCTGACGGCTTGCGCCAAGTGCGGCAGTATTCACTGTCAGGCGACGCCGGGACCAGCCGGACCTTCACCACCAAGCTAAACGACGGCGGCGAGGTATCCACCGCCCTGCATACCGCCGTCGAACCTAACGATGTGCTCGAAATCTCCAACCCTTCTGGCGAGATCACCCTCAACGACGGCGAAGGACCGGTGGTGCTCGCGTCGGCGGGGATCGGGTGCACGCCTACAGCCTCAATCCTGCGTTCGCTGGCCGAGGCCGGCACAGATCGCCAGGTTCTTGTCCTGCACGCCGAACGTTCCATGGACAGTTGGGCATTGAGCGGCCAAATGACTGCAGACGCCGCAAGCATTGACGCCGAACTGCAGCTCTGGCTCGAATCGCCTCAGCCCGGCAATGAAAGGCACCGCGTCAACGCAGGCTTCATGTCCCTGAGGGAAATCGACATGCCCGCGGACGCTTCCTTGTACCTCTGCGGGCCGTTGCCTTTCATGAAGAAGATTCGCGACGAAGCGATCGAGGCCGGCATCCCGGCCACCAGTATCCACTACGAAGTTTTCGGCCCCGACGTTTGGCTCGCGAACTAAGGCGGGGCGGCAAACCCCTCTTAGACGCCGAAAGCACGACGGCGGCCCGTCACCTTTGATGAAAAGGTGACGGGCCGCCGTCGTCTTAAGAACGCCGTTGTCCTTAAGAGGTCTAGCCCAGACGGCTCTTGAGGCCGTCCAGCTCGGACTGCAGCGCCGCGGGGAGGGACTCGCCGAAGTTGGCGAACCATTCCTCGATGGATGCAAGTTCCGTTTCCCATTCGCCGGCGTCAACGCGGACGGCCGCCTCGACTTCGGCCGGCGTCATGTTCAGGCCTTCAAGGTCGATGGAGTCGCCGGTCGGAACGAAACCGATCGGCGTTTCCACAGCGTCCGCCTTGCCTTCGAGGCGTTCGATTGCCCACTTGAGTACGCGGGCGTTGTCACCGAAACCAGGCCAGGCGAAGCCACCATCAGCAGTGCGACGGAACCAGTTGACCAGGAAGATCTTGGGCAGGCGCTCCGGGTTGGCCTTGGCGGACAGGTTCACCCAGTGGTTCAGGTAGTCGCCTGCGTCGTAACCGATGAACGGCAGCATTGCCATGGGATCGCGGCGGACAACACCGACGGCGCCAGCTGCAGCGGCCGTGGTTTCCGAGGAAAGCGTGGCACCCATGAAGATACCGTTGGACCAGTCGCGGGCCTCGGTGACCAGCGGGATGGTGGTCTTACGGCGTCCGCCGAACAGGATCGCGGACAACTCCACGCCGTCCGGGCTGAAGTACTCTTCGGCGAGCATGTCGATCTGGTCGATCGGCGTGCAGAAACGGGAGTTCGGGTGTGCAGCCGGGGCGTCGGAGTCCGGAGTCCACGACTCGCCGCGCCAGTCGGTCAGGTGCGCCGGAGTTTCCTCCGTCATACCTTCCCACCAAACGCCGCCGTCATCGGTCAGCGCAACATTGGTGAAGATGCTGTTGCCCTTGGCGATGGCACGCATGGCGTTGGGGTTGGTGCCCCAACCGGTGCCCGGGGCGACGCCGAACAGGCCGGCTTCGGGGTTGACGGCGCGGAGCTCGCCTTCCTTGCCGAAGCGCATCCAGGTGATGTCGTCGCCGAGGGTCTCGACCTTCCAGCCCTTGATGGTGGGGTCAAGCAAAGCGAGGTTGGTCTTGCCGCAAGCCGACGGGAAGGCAGCGGAGACGTAGTAGGTCTTCTGCTCGGGAGAGGTCAGCTTGAGGATGAGCATGTGCTCGGCAAGCCAGCCCTCGTCGCGTGCCATCACCGAGGCGATGCGCAGTGCGTAGCACTTCTTGCCCAGCAGCGCGTTTCCGCCGTAGCCGGAACCGAAGGACCAGATGGAGCGCTCTTCGGGGAAGTGGACGATCCACTTGTCGGTGTTGCACGGCCACGCGACGTCGGCCTGGCCGGGTTCCAGGGGTGCGCCCAGCGAGTGGAGGGCCGGCACAAAGAATGCATCGGTCTGCGTGATGCGGTCCAGGACGTCCGAGCCGATGCGGGCCATGATCCGCATGGAAGCTACAACGTAGGCGGAGTCAGTGATCTCAACGCCGAACTTGGGGTCCTCTGCATCCAGGTGGCCCATGACAAAAGGAATGACGTACATGGTGCGGCCGCGCATGGAGCCGGCGAACAGTCCGCGCAGCTTCTGCTTCATTTCGGCCGGAGCCATCCAGTTGTTCGTGAACCCTGCGTCGCGCTCGTTCTCGGAGCAGATGAAGGTCTGCTCTTCCACACGGGCAACGTCGGCGGGGTCGGAGAACGCCGCGAAGGAATTCGGGAACGTTTCCGGGTTCAGCCTCTTCAGGGTGCCGGCCTCAACCAGTTCGTCGGTCAGCTTCTTGTTTTCTGCTTCGCTGCCGTCAACCCAGTGGATGCGGTCCGGCTGAGTCAGCTCGGCTACTTCCTCAACCCAGGCCAGCAGGCGTGCATGCGTAGTAGGTGCCTTCTCAAGCAGCGGCAGTCGCGCCAGATCGCCCATTGCGGTTCCCTTCCTCGGGTTCAGTGGTGTGTCCTAAACGATAGGGGTCGCGGACCAGACCAATCCGTTGTCAGACGTCAGATGTCCAGTGGAGTCGAAACGAAAAACCCCTAGAATTCAGGGTTTCAGTTTCAGGGGACGGCGTTTTAAGTGAGGAAGGTCACATAGACCGGTCTAGTTGCGTAGATTACAGCTTTTCGATTTGGAACTTCACATGAACTTCTGTAAAGTTTATTGAGGTTCGAGGGGGTCAGAGAAACAGACCGCCGAGAATCACGCGAAATGCGCCCATAGCTCAGCTGGATAGAGCGTCTGTCTACGGAACAGAAGGTCAGGGGTTCGAATCCCTTTGGGCGCACAGATAGAGACCCGCACCGGTTCGCCGGTGCGGGTCTTTTGTTTTGCCCGCCGTGGCCCAACTACGTAGCAGTTAAGCGCGTTTAGACCGCTCAAAACGTGCTCTAATGCGACCCAGTTGGGTTACGCGGCAGGGAAGGTGAGCCACGCAGGAAACGCAAAGGGCCGCCGTCGTACTTTCCGAAAAGTACGACGGCGGCCCTTGCCGTATGTGGGGACGCTTACTCCCCCACTGCCTCGCTGATCCGGCGCCGGATGCCGTCGAAGTGACGGTTGAGCAGCTCGGCCGAGAGCACCTTGTCTCCCGCTGCAACGGCGGCATAGATATTCCGATGGATGGCGGCCGTCTTGGCCAGGTCCTCGTTACCTGCGCCGATCTCTACGTGGATCTTCCGGTACACCTTCCAGAAGACCCCCATGAGGTTGATCAGCAGCTCGTTGTTTAGGGGTTCGAATAGTCGGCGGTGGAACTCGGCGTCGGCCGCCACGAAGTTCTCACCGGCGGCGGCGAGTTCTTCCATTTGCTTCACCGATTCCTCGATGGACGCCAGCTGCTCCTTGGTCATCACATCGATGGAGGAGCCGATCAGCCCGGACTCCAACGCCTGCCGCACGTCCACCAGCTGCAAGGCTTCGAGTCCCTGGTGCCGGAGGGAAAGCCGGCCCCGGAATGTCAGGCCATCAGCCAAGGCATCGAAGTTGCTGGGCGCCACGAACATCCCGAAGCCATGGCGGATCTCGATCACCCCCAAGGCCTGCAGCACTTTCAGGGACTCACGCAACGTATTGCGCCCTACGCCCAGGGCGACTGAAAGCTCACTCTCCGTGGGCAACGGGTCACCCGCCTCGAGCTCGCGCTCAAGGATGAGTTCCATAATGTCCGACTGCAATGCACGCAGCCGGGCCTGTGCACTGAACCGCGCTTGCGGAACGACACCGGAAGTTGTCATGGCGCTCTCCTTGCCGATGCACTCTTCCCCTCAGAGGCTTGTGAACCTCGGACGCAGAAGTAGTGCGGTGTTAATATTGAGGCGAGCTTGATGCTCACCGCAGAATGAGTGACTCGCAACATACAATATCGGATGTCCCACCTCCTTGATAGGTATGTCTTCGGAATTCCTTGAGAATTCCGCATTCAGGCGCCCTGGCGGCGAGGAACCGGACGGTTCCCGGCTTCCCGGGCAGCCTCACCGTGATCCACTTCTCACTTGACGTCCCCTTGTGACCACCCTTACAGTTTCAATACGAGCATCGGACGTCCTACATCCGATAACCCACGACAGTCGAATGGTGAGGCACCCTTATGAGCAAGACCATCAACAGCCTGCCGCTGGTCAACCACGCCAGCCGCCGGAATTTCCTGAAGCTAAGCGGCGCAGTTGGTGCAGCAGCCGCCTTCACGGCAACCCTCTCTGCGTGCGGCGGCGCTGCCAGCACCACAACAGGGAACGCGGCGAACACGGCAGCCGTGAACAAGGACCTCATTATCGAGGCAGGCATCTCCTACGCTCTCTCCACGGGCTTCGACCCGCTGAGCTCCTCGGGAGCCACGCCGATGGCAGCCAACCTGCATATCTTTGAAGGCCTCATCGAGCTGCACCCGGCAACCCGACAGCCCTACAACGCACTGGCCGCAACGGATCCCAAGAAGATCAACGACACCACGTACCAGGTGACCATCCGCGATGGTGCCAAGTTCCACGACGGCTCCCCCGTCACCACCGAGGACGTCGCTTTCTCCTTTACACGTGTCATGGATCCGGCGAACAAGTCCCTGTTTTCGCAGTTCATCCCCTTCATCCAGGACGTCAAGCCGCTCGACGCGAAGACCGTCGAGTTCACCCTAAAGTACGCCTTCCCGGGCTTCGGACCCCGCATCTCGGTGGTCAAGATCGTTCCCAAGGCACTAGCGACCGATCTGAAGGCCTTCGACGCCAAGCCAATCGGCTCCGGTCCGTACAAACTGGTCTCCGCCGTCAAGGACGACAAGATCGTCTTCGAAGCGTTCGCAGACTACAACGGCCCCAAGCCAGCGTTGGCCAAGGGCATGACCTGGCTCCTTCTTTCGGACGCAGCCGCCCGTGTTACTGCTGTCCAATCCGGCCGCGTCCAGGCCATCGAGGACGTTCCGTACCTGGACGTCGACGGCTTGAAGTCCAAGGTCAAGGTGGAATCCGTCCAGTCCTTCGGCCTGCTGTTCCTCATGTTCAACTGCGCAAAGGCCCCTTTCGACAACAAACTGGTCCGCCAGGCGCTGCACTATGGCATGGACAAGGAAGCCATCATCAAGAAGGCCCTGTTCGGCAACGCCAAGGCGGCAAGCTCCTACTTCCAGGAGGGCCACCCGGACTATGTCAAGGCCAGGAACGTCTATGGTTTTGACACTAAAAAGGCCGAAGACCTACTCAAGCAGGCGGGCGTTGGCAGCCTCGAATTCGAACTCCTCACCACGGACACCGCGTGGGTGAAGGACGTTGCACCCCTGATCCTGGAGTCCTGGAACAAGATCCCCGGCGTCAAGGTCACCGTGAAGAGCCTGCAGTCCGGCGCCCTTTACAGCGACCGCGTGGGCAAGGGCGATTACACAGTCGTTGCTGCTCCGGGTGATCCGTCCGTGTTCGGCAACGACGCGGACCTGCTGCTGAGCTGGTTCTACTCGGGCGCCACGTGGATGGAGAAGCGCGCCTTCTGGACCACTCCGGAACGCACCAAGTTGCAGGAACTCATGAACAAGGGGTCGCAAGCCTCCGGCGACAACGCCAAGAAGATCGTGGCCGAAATCGTGGACATGGTCTCGGACGAGGTCCCCCTCTACCCGGTCCTCCACCGCCAGCTCCCCAGCGCCTGGGACGAGAAAAAACTCAAGGGCTTCCAGCCTCTGCCCACCACCGGATTGTCCTTCATCGACGTCGGACGTACGGCCTAGAAACCTGAGTTGCGAGGCCTGCTTTGCGGCCTAAATCCCCCAAATAGCACGCAGAGCAGACCGCAAAACCAGCAGCACCCCCAACCAACCGGAGAACAAATTGGTCACGATATTGCGTCTGCTTGGTCGCAGGCTTGCAGCATTGCCATTGATGATCCTGGGCATTACGTTGCTCGTCTTCCTCGTCCTGCAGGCCGCCCCCGGCGACCAAGCCAGTTCCGCCCTTGGTGACGGCGCCAGCGAAGAAGCCAAGCAGCAGTACCGCCAGGAAAATGGCCTGAACGATCCCTTGGTCCTGCAATACTTCCGTTTCCTTGGGAAGCTGCTGCAGTTTGACCTGGGCGTCACAACCCCGCCGGCAAAGTCGGTGGCTTCCATGATCGGCTCTGCGTTCCCTTTGACGCTCCAGCTGACCTTCCTGGGCGTCATTATCGCGATTGTTCTTTCCCTGGCATTCGGCATCCTCGGCGCCCTCTACCGCGACAAGTGGCAGGACCAATTGGTCCGCGTCTTCTCGATCGCCGCGATCGCCACGCCGTCGTTCTGGCTCGGCATCCTGCTCATCCAGTGGTTCGCCCTGGGCAGCAACCCGATGTTCCCCTCAGGCGGAATTGCGACGCCGGAATCCGGCTTTGGCGGCTGGCTCAACTCGATGGCCCTTCCGGCCTTGGCGCTTGGCATTCCCGTGTCAGCGTCGCTGATCCGCGTGGTCCGGACCTCCATGGTTGAAGAGCTTGACCGCGACTACGTCCGCACAGCCATCGGCAACGGCGTCCCCTACCGCGAAGTGGTTTCCAAGAATGTTCTCCGCAATGCCCTCGTCACGCCGGTGACCGTGCTGGGACTCCGCGTGGGCTATCTGCTGGGTGGCGCCGTCGTGATTGAAATGATCTTCGCCCTGCCCGGCATGGGCCAGCTGATCCTCAACGGCATCACCAACCTGGACGTCAACCTCGTCCAGGGCGTGGTGCTCACCATCTCGGTCACTTTTGTTCTGGTGAACATCGTGGTGGACCTTCTCTACCTGCTCATCAACCCCCGAATCAGGACGGTATAGCTCATGCGCAGCAAGCTCGCAGAACGGCTAAGTGCCCCGGGCATCCGCTTCAAGGCCCTGCCATGGGGCTCCCGCATCGCCCTGCTCTTCCTTGTCATGATTGTGCTCGCGGCCGTCCTCGCGCCGGTCATCGCTCCGCACGATCCCCTTGAGACGTTCATTCCGGCAACCCCGCCCGGCGCCGAGCACTTGTTCGGCACCGACCGCCTGGGCCGCGACATCTTCTCGCGCCTCCTGTTCGGGGCACAGTCGTCGCTGCTGATCGGCCTTGGCGCGGTTGGCCTGGCGATCCTCGCCGGTGCACTGCTCGGATCCTTCGCCGCGACGTCCAGCAAGTCGGTCAACGAGATCATCATGCGGCTCATGGACATCCTCATGGCGTTCCCGGGCATCGCACTGGCCGCAGTTTTGCTGGCCGCGTTCGGCAACTCGGTCCCGACCATCATCATCGCAATCGCCATCATCTACACGCCTCAACTGGCCCGCGTGGTCCGTGCCAACGTGCTTGCGCAATATGGCGAAGACTACGTTCGTGCCGAACGCGTGATCGGTGCAGGCCGGTTCTACATCCTGGTCAAGCACATCGTCCGCAACACCGCCGCTCCCGTCCTGGTGTTCGCCACAGTGATGGTGGCAGACGCCATCATCCTGGAAGCCTCGCTCTCCTTCCTCGGGGCCGGCGTTCAAGACCCCGCGCCATCATGGGGCAACGTGATTTCCTACGGCCGCAATCTGGTCCTGTCCGGTGGCTGGTGGGCCACCACGTTCGCTGGCCTGACAATTCTGCTGACCGTCCTGTCCCTGAACATCCTCGCCGAAGGCCTCACCGACGCCATGGTGAACCCCAAGCTGCGCCGCGCGCCGGCAGTGAAGGACGACGACGGCTCGGCCGCGGCTATCGCTGTTGATTCCGAGGTCGCCACCTCCGTTGCCCAGCCGTCAGTGGTGGAGGAACACGAGCTCGACGGCGTTCGGCCGGCTTTCGGCGACACCGTCACTTCTGATGGGGGCAGCTCCGCCGTCCTCACCGATGTGAAGCTGGCCGCCGCCAACCCCCACCTCCTCCTGGACCGCGAACTGGAACTGCTGGCAGCCATCGAAGCCAAGCGCACGGACCGCCTCCCGCAGGTCTCCCCCGGAGCCCGCAATGTGCTTGAAGTGAAAAACCTGTCTATCCGCTTCCCGGGCCGTTTCGGCGAGACCGCAATCGTGGACAACGTCTCCTTTACGGTCCGCGAAGGCGAAACCATGGGCCTGGTGGGCGAGTCCGGTTGTGGCAAGTCGATCACGTCACTCGCTGTGATGGGCCTCCTGCCCAAGACAGCACAAGTCACCGGCTCCATCCTGTTTGATGGCAAGGAACTCCTCGAGGCGAAGACGCAGCACAGCAACCCCAAGGCATATGAGGGCCTGCGCGGGGAGCAGATTGCCATGGTCTACCAGGACGCGTTGAGCTCGCTGAATCCGTCCATGAAAATCAAGGACCAGCTGGAGCAGCTCACCAAACGTGGTGGCCGAAAGACACCTGCTGAACTGCTGGAAATGGTGAAACTGGACCCCGCCAGGACGCTTGCCAGCTACCCCCATGAGCTCTCCGGCGGCCAACGCCAGCGCGTGCTGATCGCCATGGCCCTGTCCCGCTCACCGAAGATCGTTGTTGCCGATGAGCCCACCACGGCCTTGGATGTCACCGTGCAAAAGCAGGTGGTGGATCTGCTCAACGAACTCCGTGAGCAACTCGGCTTCGCCATGGTATTCGTCAGCCACGACCTCGCTTTGGTGGCATCCCTGGCGCACCGCATCACGGTGATGTACGCCGGCCAGGTTGTGGAATCCGCACGGGCTTCCGAGCTCCTGCAGAACCCCAAGCACGAGTACACCCGCGGCTTGCTGGGTGCCGTCCTCTCCATCGAGGCCGACGCCGTCCGCCTACACCAGATCCCCGGCACAGTCCCTTCACCGCGCGATTTTGCTGCGGGAGACCGCTTCGCGGCCCGCTCACTCAGGGCCGACGCCGACCCCAACCAGAAGCTCATCCTCACCACCGTTCCAACAGCCAACGGTGACGACGCCGACCACTACTGGGCGAGCCACCTGAAGGAGGACGCAAAATGAGCGATTCAGGCTCCAAGCCGGTCATCGAGCTCAAAGACGTCAAGGTCTACCACCATGCAAGGACCGGCGGACTTTTCCGACCCAACATCGTCAAAGCCGTTGACGGAGTGGACTTCACCATCAGCCGCGGCGAAACCGTGGGCATCGTTGGTGAGTCCGGCTGTGGCAAGTCCACCCTCGCGTCCGTACTTGTGGGACTCCAACCACCGACGTCGGGCAAGGTCTTGTTCCACGGAAAGCCCGCCATCAAGCGGAACGCCGCCATGCGAAAGCAGTTTGGACGCTCCGTCTCGGTCGTCTTCCAGGACCCGGCTACGGCGCTCAACCCGCGCATGACCATCCAGGACATCCTCACCGACCCCCTGCAGATCCACGGCATCGGGAACGCTTCCAGCCGTGCTGCCAAGGTCAAGGAACTGTTGGCGCTGGTTGGCCTGCCGCACTCGGCCGCCGAGGTGACGCCGTCGCAGGTTTCCGGTGGTCAGCGCCAGCGTGTGGCGATCGCCCGTGCACTGGCGCTGGATCCGGACATCATTGTGGCTGACGAGCCGACGTCGGCCCTGGACGTTTCGGTCCGCGCGCAGGTCTTGAACCTGCTCTCGGACCTGAAGACGCAGCTGAACCTCGGCATGGTGTTCATCTCGCACGACATCCAGACCGTCCGCTACGTCTCGGACCGTATCTGCGTCATGTACTTCGGCAAAATCGTCGAACAAGGCACAGCCACCCAGGTCTTCGACAACCCCAGCAACGACTACACCAAGAAGCTGCTGGGCGCCGCGCCGAGCCTGCTCCACATCTAGTTTTTCCCTTCACAAGTTACAAACAACGGAGAATTCTGTGTCCACTCAGTTCCAGGGCGTCATCCCCCCGGTCATCACCCCCCGCCACGCCGACGGCAGCATCGACACCGCGTCGCTGAAGAACGTCACCAAGCACCTGATCGACGGCGGGGTGTCCGGACTTTTCGTCCTGGGATCCTCCGGAGAAGTCCCCTACCTCACCAACGCCGAGCGTGAGCTGGTGGTCTCCACCATCGCCGACGCCAACGCCGGAGCGGTCCCACTGATTGTCGGCGCCAACGAGCAGACCACCAACCGGGTGATCGAGGAAGCGCGGAAGGTGGTGGATCTAGGTGCCGACGCGATCGTTGTCACGTCCATGTACTACGCCATCGGCAATGCGGCGGAAACCGAGACGCATTTCCGCAGCATCCACGCCGCCATCGAGAAGCCGATCTTCGCTTACGACGTCCCGGTCCGCACGCACTTCAAGCTGCCCACGGACCTCCTGGTACGCCTCGGCCGCGACGGCGTCATTGCCGGCGTCAAGGACTCCTCGGGCGACGACGTTTCGTTCCGCCAACTGCTGCTCGCCGCCAAGGACATTCCCAACTTCGATATCTTCACTGGTCACGAAGTTGTGGTGGACGGCGCCCTCCTGGGCGGTGCGCAGGGCGTGGTTCCGGGCCTGGGCAACGTTGATCCGGCCGGCTACCGCCGCCTGTTCGACGCTGCCCAGACGGGCGACTGGGCTCTCGCAGCAAGGGAGCAGGACCGTCTGGCCGACGTCTTCGAGATCGTCTACACCCCCAACGGTCGCGTCTCCGGCGGCGCTGCAGGTCTCGGTGCTTTCAAGACCGCGCTGCAGGTCATGGGAGTTATTGAGTCCAACACCATGAGCGAGCCCATGCCGTCCCTGAACGATGCCGAGACGGCGCTGATCCGTGAAATTCTGGAACGGAACGGGCTGGTCTAAATTTTCATGACCGCTTCCATGACGCACGTGGTCGGTGTTGACCTCGGCGGCACCAAAACTGCCGCCGGGGTTGTTTCCGAGCGTGGTGAAGTGCTCATGTCGGAGACCATTCCGACGTTGAACAGGGACGGTGGCGAAGCGATCCTCGACGCCACTGCGGCGCTGATCGCGGGCTTGGTGGAGCGGGCTGCCGACGCCGGAGTTACAGTTTCCGGCGTCGGCATCGGCTCCGCCGGGGTTATTGATGCTTCTTCCGGGGCCGTGGTGTCAGCCACGGATGCGATTCATGGCTGGGCCGGGACTGAGCTTGTTTCGGGGCTGTCCACCCGTCTTTCCCTGCCTCTTTCGGCGGTCCGGGCCGTCAACGACGTCCACGCCCACGCCCTCGGTGAGGCCTGGCTTGGCGCGGCCGCCGGCTCCTCAAGTTCGCTCATGGTGGCGTTCGGAACCGGCGTCGGCGGGAGCTTTGTGCTGAACGGCGCACCTGTTCTCGGACACCGCTTTGTTGGTGGGCATGTGGGTCACTTCGCGTCGCCGCTGGCTGTATTTGACGACGTTCCGTTGTCCTGCGTGTGTGGTGGATCAGGACACGTCGAGGCCGTGGCTTCGGGGCCCGCCATCTATGAGTCGTACCTGCGCTTTGGTGGTTCCTCGCGTGAGGCAGCGGACACGCGGGGCGTGTTTGCGCTGGCCGCTTCGGGAACTCACGACGGCGGTGCTGCCGCTATGTCTACTGACGGGCGCGCCGCCGCCTTGCGTGCCGTTGGTCTCGGCGCGGCCGCCGCAGGCCAAGCGGTGGGCGGACTGATCAACATTCTTGACCCTGAAACCGTGGTGATTTCTGGTGGGCTGGCCGACGCCGGCGATCTTTGGTGGAAGCCCATGGAGACGGCTTTGCGCCAGGAATTACTGGCACCGTTGACCGAGGTCCCCGTACTGCGGGCAACCCTGGGCAACACCGCTGCCATCGTTGGTGCCGCGAAACTCGTCCTTTAGAAGAGAGACAACATGATCCTGACCCCCGAAGGCATCGAAACCCTCCGTTCCCAGCTGATCGTCTCCTGCCAGGCGTATCCCGGCGAACCCATGCGCGATCCCCGCACCACGGCCCAGGTGGCGGCCTCGGCTGTCATCGGCGGTGCGGCGGCGATACGCGTCCAAGGGTTAGCTGACGTACAGTTCGCGCGTGCCGCCGTCGAAGTTCCCGTCATCGGGCTCTGGAAGGACGGGCATGATGGGGTCTTCATCACCCCCACTCTCCGGCACGCGCTTGCCGTGGCTGGTGCCGGTGCACATGTTGTCGCGATTGATGGCACACGCCGGGCTCGCCCGGACGGCTTGTCCCTTCAGGCGACCGTTGCCGGCATCCACGCCGAGTCCCAGGCGCTGGTCATGGCGGACTGCGGTTCCTTCGACGATGCTGTTGCAGCCGTTGAAGCCGGCGCGGACCTGATCGGCACAACGTTGGCTGGTTACACCGGCGAGCGCCCCAAGACCGACGGCCCGGACCTGGAGTTGCTGGAGCAGATCGCCTCTGCCGAACTGGGCAAGCCGCTCATCGCCGAAGGTCGCATCCACACCCCCGCCCACGCACGTCAGGCCCTCAATGCCGGCGCGTTCGCAGTGGTTGTGGGCACCGCGATCACGCATCCGGCCACGATTACGGGCTGGTTCAGGGGCGCGATGCACGCCTAAGGACTCAACCCCCGCGTTGCTGGGCCTGCTCTGGCCCCAAAACCCACGCGAAGCGCGCAAAACGGGCCTCACAACCCGGCGGCAGCGGTTGTAGGCTTCTCCCATGGCTGCCGAAAACTCCCGTGAATTCGACGTAATTGTGATCGGCGCGGGCGCCGTCGGGGAAAATGTCGCGGACCGCGTGGCTCGTGGCGGACTGACGGCAGTGGTTGTGGAAAGCGAACTGGTTGGCGGCGAATGCTCCTATTGGGCCTGCATTCCTTCCAAAGCGCTCCTCCGGCCAGGCAGCGTGCTCCACGCGGCGCAGGGAATTCCCGGAGCGTCGGAAGCGGTCACGGGAGTTATTGACGCAAAGTCGGCCCTGAAGCACCGGGACTGGTTCACGAACAATTGGCAGGACGGGAGCCAGGTCGAATGGCTGGATAGCGCCGGCATCGAGCTGATCCGTGGACGAGGGCGCATCACAGGACCACGCGAGGTCCAGGTGGACGGGCTCGACGGCAACAGCTACGCGCTCAAGGCGCACCATGCCGTGGTCGTGGCCACAGGTTCCACACCTACCATCCCGGATATCGAGGGCCTCAAGGACGTACCCTTCTGGACCACCCGCGGTGCTACTGCGGCAAAAGTCATCCCACAGCGATTTGCGGTGCTCGGCGGTGGAGTGGCCGGCGTCGAATTGGCCCAGGCTTTTGCCCGCCTTGGTTCGGTGGTGACACTTATTGCTCGTGGTCGCCTTCTGAGCAGCTATCCCGAAGAGGCAGCTGAACTGGTCCTGGCCGGGCTGCGCGCCGATGGCGTAACAGTCCACCTCCACACGGATGTGGACAAAGTGGAAAAGAACGACGACGGCTCGGTCACCGTCACGTTCAACGGCGGGACCGTTACGGCTGACAAACTCCTGGTCGCGTCCGGCCGGCATCCGGCATTGGCCAATTTGGGCTTGGAAAATGTGGGCGTTGAACCGCAGAACGGAAAACCGCTCCGGCTCACCACGGATGCCAGTGGGCTGGTGGAGGGCCCGGCAAGCGATGGCACCAGTGGACTGTGGCTTTACGCGGCAGGCGATGCCGCGGGCAATGTGTTGCTTACGCACCAGGGCAAGTACGAAGCCCGGGCTACCGGCGATGCCATCGTTGCCCGGGCAAATGGCAAGCTCCAGGGCACGCCCCGTCCCTGGAGCGCGTGGGCACATACGGCCGACGAGCACGCCATTCCAAGCGTCGTCTTCACAGATCCGGAAGTGGCCTCGGTGGGTCCCAGCCTTGAGCAGGCCCTGCTCCAGGGCAAGCACGTCACGGGAGTGGAGTTGCCCATCAATGTCTCCGGATCCCAGCTCTATTCCGCCGATTACAAAGGGTGGGCGCAGATCGTGGTGGACGAGGACCGGAAAGTCATCCTTGGCGCTACGTTCGTCGGGCCGGGGGTAGCTGAACTGCTCCACTCGGCCACCATCGCGATCGTAGGCGAAGTCCCCTTGGACAGGTTGTGGCACGCTGTGCCGACGTACCCCACCCTCAGCGAGGTGTGGTTGCGGCTTTTGGAGAAGTACGGCCTCTAGCGCTTATTTGAACTGACTGGTCAGTTCAGTTAGACTTTCAGCAGACACCATTTCTGCGAAAGGCTCATTGTGCTGTCCGTACAGCAACTCCAGATCAACGGCCGCCGGGACGATCTCCTTCCGGCAACGTCACTCCAGGCCCGTCGTGGCGAACTCTTGCTCGCGGCCGGCGAAGGCCAGGATCAGCGGACCGCCTTGGCCTTGGCACTCAGTGGCCGCATGAAACCCAGCAACGGCGTCCTCAGTTGGGACAACAACAGCAAGACCAAGAAGATCCGGCTGGCGAGCGCCTTGGTGGATTCGCCCGGCGTCAATGAGCCTGAACAGCATCTAAGCGTTCGCGACCTCGTCACAGAGGACCTCTCCCTCATCCCCCGCCGTTACCGTGGCGCGCTGCTCAGCAAACCGTGGCTGAAGATCAACAGCTTTGAAGACATTGCCGGCTTGTGGATCGAACAGCTTCCCGCCGGCCGCCGGCTCGAGCTCCTGACTGCCCTCGCCTTGGCAGATCCAGCTACCGACCTCCTGGTGGTCGATTCACCTGATCGCCACAGTGCCGATCCCTCGGCGTGGTTGCCCCGGCTTGAGGCTTTGGCGTCCGACGCCGGGCGGCCCCTTGCCGTCGTCGCCGTCGTCAGCGCCCTCCCGGACAACTGGGCTGGCCCTGCTGCCGTAATTGGCAACTCAGTGGCCCACCCGCAGGAACCGGAAACCGTTGAAGTGTCCGAGCCTGCACAGGCGACGAACGCGCAAGCGACAACGATCCCAATCCCGGCCCGCGAGATTCAAGACGAAGCATCCGAACCCGAATTCAAAGACCTTCAAAGGACTGCAAAGTGACTGTTCTGCGGCTCGCCCGCTCCGAACTCAAGCGCATGACCGGCGGGCTCCTGCCCAAGCTGACCATCCTGGCCCTGACCATGGTGCCGCTGCTCTACGGCGCGGTGTATCTCTACGCCAATTGGGATCCGTACGGCAATCTGAACCAGATCGACGCCGCCTTGGTGGTTGAGGACACGGGGGCAACGTCCAAGGATGGCACCGAGCTGCAGGCTGGCAAGAAGGTTGCTGACAGCCTGATAGACGGCCACGTCTTCAACTGGAAGCAGGTTTCCAGCGCCGAAGCCGCAGAATCAGGTGTTCGGACCGGCGAATACGCCTTCGCTCTGCGGATCCCCAAGGACTTCTCCGCAAACCTGGTCTCCCCCGGCAGCTTCGACGCCGCCAACCAGGCGATGCTCCATGTCACCACGAACGACGCCAACAACTACCTGCTGAGCACCATCGTGGACAAACTCACCACAGCAGTTCATTCAACGGTCGCCAAGGAGGTCGGCGAGGAAACAGCCAACCAGCTCCTCACCGGCTTCGGTACCATCCACGCCTCCATCGTGAAGGCTGCCGACGGAGCGTCCGAACTCGCCACGGGAGTGGGTCAGCTCAGTGATGGCGCTGCAACGCTGCATGACGGAACCACGCAGTTGGTCACCGGGGCAGACCAGCTGGTCGCCGGGCAGACCAAACTGCGCGACGGCGCTGTGCAACTCAACAGCGGCGCCGGACAGCTGAGCTCGGGCCTCACGGAGCTGAAGAACAAAACGGCTACCCTCCCGGCGGATTCGCAAAAGCTTGCCGACGGTGCGGCGCAAGTAGCCGCCGGGAACGCCGAGCTGAATGCGAAGGTCCAGGACGTCGTCGGGCAGCTGGATGCCGCGGACAAGGGCCTCCGCAACCGTGTTGTGGAATCCAACACCCGTCTGGTCACCGCCGGCGTACTGACGCAGGAGCAGGCAGACAAGGTCCTGGCGGACTTCGACGCGGCCGCCGCATCTAGCCCCGTCACGGACGCAAAGGCCAGGATCGCGGGCGACGCCGCCAAGATCCAGCAGCTCTCCGATGGTTCAGCTGCGGTGAGCGCAGGGGCATCGAAGCTCGCCGCCGCAACGCCTGCTCTCACGGACGCGATTTCGCAGGCAGCGGCCGGGGCCGGGCAGCTGAAAACCGGGGCGTCCGCGCTGGCCGCCGGCCAGCAGAGCGCACTGGACGGTGCCATAAAGCTCGACGACGGCGCCCACCAACTCAACGACGGTGCCGGACAGCTCGCCACTGGCGCGGTGAAGGCTTCCGATGGTTCACATACCCTGGCCACAGAGCTTGCCAAGGGTGCCGGGGAAATCCCGAACCCGAACGATGAACAGAAGAGCAGTGTGTCCAAAGTGATAGCAGATCCGGTCGCGGTGGACAACGTATCGCAGGCCAAGGCAGGTTCTTATGGTGCCGGCCTGGCGCCCTTCTTCCTGACGCTGGCGCTCTGGATCGGCGTGTTCATGCTGGTACAGGCCATGCGTCCTATCACCCAGCGGGCGCTGGCGTCGAACGCCCCGGCATGGAAAATCGCCGTCGGAGGCTGGCTTCCGTTCTTCGTTGTCTCGGTCCTGCAGGCCACGATCCTGACCCTCGTGGTGAATTTGGGCCTCGGCTTGAACGCCGCCCACCCCGTGGGCATGTGGCTGTTCATGCTCGCCGCCGTAATGGCGTTCAGCGCGATCATCCAAGGCATCGTGGCGCTCATGGGAACCCCGGGCAAGTTCGTGGTGCTGATCCTGCTGGTTCTGCAGCTCGTGTCCTCGGGCGGTACGTTCCCTTGGCAGACCACTCCCATGCCACTTCACGTGGTGCACGAAGTCCTGCCCATGGGCTACGTCGTCACCGGGATGCGGCATCTGATCTACGGCGGCGAACTCAGCATGATCTGGCCGACGGTCCTGGGCCTGCTTGGATACACTTTGCTGGGAGCGGCACTGTCCACGCTCGCTGTCCGCAAACACAAGATGTGGACCCTCAAGACGCTGAAGCCGGAGATCGCAGTATGACCAGCACCCAGCCGGTAGCCCCTTCAGAGCCGGGGCCCGCCGCAGGAACCGCGGAAAAGAAGCTGCGTCCCGGGCGCACCAACGCCACCAGGCAGCGCCTCTTCGAAGCGTCCATGGAGCTGATTGGCGAACGTGGCGCCGCTGGTGTGACCGTGGATGAGATCGCGGCCGCGGCCGGCGTGTCCAAGGGGACGGTTTACTACAACTTCGGCAGCAAATCGGACCTCATCGCGCAGCTGCTGCGGCATGGCGTGGACATCATGCTGGTCCGTCTCCAGGCAATCGAAGGCCAAGCCAGCGATCCCCTCGAAGCCATGAAGAACATGGTCGGCCAGGCCATGGAGTTCATGGACGAGTACCCGTCTTTCGCGCGGCTGTGGGTGAGCGAAAACTGGCGGACGCCAGGCGAGTGGAGTGCCGTGTTCGCCGAACTCCGGGCAGAACTCCTCGCCGTCATCGGCTCGGCGGTGGAACGTGTGGCCGCCGGATACAAGGTGGACGAGTCAATCGTCCGCGGCAGCCTGGAGGCGGCCATTTTCGGGGCCATCTTCGTGGTGGGACTCGACCGGCAAACCTACAACCCCGAGCGCACCCGGGAACAGAGTGTCGCCGCGGTCATGACCATCATGCACGGGTACGTCGTGAAGTAGGTCTTCCCCGGGAACGGTATCCAACTGCAATCTACGACGGCGTGGCGCGGCCCGCTGGTCGGCGATGATTAGACTCATGCGTCACATGGGGAACAGCGGAAAGCTTGCGGTGGTAGCCGCTTTTGTGTCCCTCGGGCTCTTGGTGCTCGCAGCCGTGGTCCTCGAAGAACTGGTTCTGTACCTGTTCCTGGGAGCGGTGCTGACCTGCTATTTGGCATCGATAGTGCAGGTCTTCAACCGGCGGCGATACCTCGTGGTTCTCCTTGGCGCTGCCGGGACCAGCCTGTTCATCGGCTTCAGCATTGCATTCCTGCGCATGTGGGGCCTCGCGTTCAACCAGGACGCCAACGCCATGGGGAGTGCTGTAAGCACCGAGGACTCAGACATCTACTTCTACCTGGCCGCAGTGGCTGGGGTGGGGACGCTGGCTGTGCTGTTCCTCGGGGCGGTCTGGCCATCGTTTGGTTACAGCAGGGCCAGGCAACCCGTCCCAGTGCCTAAGCGGGCCACAACGCCAACCAAACGAGCTGCCAGCTCACGTCCAGCCGCACCTGCAAAACGGCCAACTACGTCGACGGCACGTCCTTCGAGCGCCGCAAAAGCCTCTCCGGCGAAGCGTCCCGCAACACCCCGCACGCCTTCGACGGCAGCCAAGCGTCCGGCGTCGGGCGTTTCCACACAGCGCAAGCCCGCCTCCAAGCGCTAGCCAGCTGCGTTGCGGGGCCCGCTCTGCGTGCTTCGCGGGCGATTAGACGCGCAGAGCAGGCCTCACAACGGGAGTCTCCGGACGTTTTCGTGAGGCGCCGAGCACGGCAGTCGCGACTCCGACGAGCAGGATCAGCCCTCCCATAATCTCGGGCGCCGTTGGGATTTCGTTCAGGACCAGCCAGGCAGCCGTCATGCCGACCACTGGAACCAGCAGCGTGAACGGCACGACGTCGGAACTCGGGTAGAGCGTCAACAGCCGGTTCCAGATGCCGTACCCAATGAGCGAGGCGAAAACCGCCGTGTAGATGGCGCTCAGGATGGTGGGCATTTGGAGGTCCGTGATGGTCGCCCACACTGTGCTGGGGCCGTCCACTACGAGTGACAATCCCGCCAAAGGGAGCGGCACTACGGCCCCGGACCAGACCACCAACCCAAGGCCCGACGCCGCTTTCGAGTGCCGCGCAACCACGTTTCCGATCGCCCAGGACAACGCCGCCGCCAGCACAATCATGAGAGGCAGGATAGGAGCCACGGCACTGCGCCCCACCGCGACCACGCCCAGACCCGCGAGGCCGAGCACAACGCCCAGCATCTGCCTGCGGCTGGGCCTCTCGCCAAGGAACCGGGCCGCGATCAGCACTGTGAACAGCACCTGCGCCTGCAAGACGAGGGAGGCCAGGCCCGCCGGCATCCCCAGAGCCATGCCCAGGTACAGCAGTCCAAACTGACCAGCGCTCATGAAAAGCCCGACGCCGATGATCGCCTTCCAGCTCACGTCGGGTTTGCGGATAAACAGAATGAACGGAAAAACGACCAGCAGGAATCGGAAGGCGACGAACAGCAACGGCGGGACATCGCGGCCGTTGGCGTGGAGGCCAAGGTCTATCGCGACAAAGTTCACGCCCCAAAGGACAGCGACGAGGACGGCGAGGGCGGAGTGGCGAAGGTTCACAAGAATCACTTTGGCACCTCGAATGGTTTAAGCACCAGCGTTGAATTCTGTATGAAATCAAGTAAGTTTACTTCATGATCGACATTTCAGCCCTGCGCGCCCTGGTAGCTGTGGAACAGCACGGATCTGTCGTGGCCGCCTCGGACGTGATGGGCTACAGTCCTTCGGCGGTTTCCCAGCAGATAAAGAAGCTGGAGAAGCAAACCGGAGTGGCCGTCCTGGAACGCAATGGCCGCGGTGTACTCCTTACGGAACGGGGCCTTGCCCTCGCCGGCTATGGGCGGCGGATCATGGGCGAACTCGAGGAACTCCAGGCAACACTCCTCGCCGATCCCGCGAAGCCTTCCGGGCTGCTGCGGCTGGTGGCGTTCTCAACGGCCTGCCGTGGCTTGGTGGGGCCCATGCTCGGACGTATCGGTAGGGATTCCGAACTTGAAGTCAGCGTACTGGCGGAGGACCCGCGTGAAGCCGTGCACCGGGTTGCTTCAGGCGAGGCTGAGCTTGCGGTAGTGCACAACTGGAACTCCGTGCCGCTGGTCATTCCTGAGAACCTGGTGCACGAGGACCTCTGCCTGGACCAGGCCGACGTCCTCGTTAACAGCAGCCACGAACTTGCCGGACGGACCGTCGTCGAGCGTGAAGACCTGCTGGACGAAACTTGGGTCAGTACGCCGGCCGGCGCCATCTGCAACGAAGCCCTCCTGCAGATCTTCGCCGGGCTTGGACGGGTCCCCGATATCCGTGTCTACGATCCCGATTTCTCCACCCATATTGCGATGGTGGAGCAGGCCGTGGCCGTAGCACTGGTGCCTCGGCTGGGCAGGCCACCCCTGCCACCCGGCGTCGTTGCAGTGCCGGTCGTCAACCCCATCCAGCAGCGAGCCGTGGGAATCGTGTATCGAAAGACCATGACCGCCAGCCCCAATATCCGGCATGCCGTCCGGCTGCTGCGCGAAGTGGCGGCAGAGCATGAGCTGCCCGTCCGCCCTGAACCCAAATAGCTCGCAATAGGGGTTGTTTTGAGCCGGCGGTTTCTAGCGGTTATCGCAACAGGAAGGTTCTGATCATCTCATTTGGGGTGCAGAAGTCGAAGCGTTGGCGGGGTCTGTCG
>NZ_JAVDSM010000013.1:0-113608 GCF_031455315.1 Arthrobacter sp. 1088 | reverse complement strand
ATTCCATAACCGAAGTGTAGATGCGATCGCACCAGCAGACGCGCGAAATGCCAAGGCCCTAACTCGTCCCACGTCAACACGTCCCGCTGCCAGTCAAACAACGGGAGTAGAAGTAGCTGCGAGAACTCCCGTCCGTCAACGAATCCGACGTTTCCGCAGGTCGGGACGCATTTGGCTGGGCTCGCTGATATGAGTTGAGTTAGCCTTCCCAAACGCCTCCGGAGATGTCAGGACGGGTGTATCAGGTTCCTTTCAGGGGGCCGCGGTTCTTCCGTTGCTTCCTTCTGGTTTCGGAGGTGGTTGGTGTGAGTGTTCAGTCTGTTCTGCCTGGTGGCGTGCCTGTTGTGGTCGCTGTTGATGTCGGTAAGACCGCGGTGGCTTTGTCGGTCACCGATGCGGGTCGGCACCGTTTGTTGGGCCCGGTGGATTTCCAGATGACCGGTCCCGGTGTGGAAGCAGTGCTGGCGCTTATCCGCTCTCGGCTGGCCGGGTCCAATGTGCCGGTGAGAGTCGGGATCGAAGCCGCAGGGCATTACCATCGACCGCTGCTGTCTGGGTCCGTATGGCCTGCAGGATGGCAGGTGCTCGAGCTCAACCCCGCGCACGTGGCAGAGCAGAGACGGGTACAGGGACGCCGAAGAATCAAAACTGATGCCCTGGACCTGGAAGCGATCACCGAATTGGTGCTGGCAGGCCGTGGCATACCTGTCATCCCTTATGCGACCGTGATCGGTGAACTTGGTGCATGGGCGGCCCACAGGACCCGCCGGGTGCTGACCCGGACGGCGACAAAGAATCAGTTGCTGGGCCAGTTGGACCGGGCCTTCCCAGGGCTGACGCTGGCTCTGCCGGATGTGCTCGGAACCAAGGTGGGAAGGCTCATCGCGGCCGAATTTGCTGACCCGAAGCGGCTCGCGGCGCTGGGTGCTGGCCGCTTCGTGCGGTTCGCCGCCAACCGGGGCCTGCAAGTGCGCCGCCCTCTGGCTGAGCGGCTGGTCCAAGCCGCCAACGACGCACTAAAGACGACCGACGCTGCGGTGGCACGGGAGGTTCTTGCTGCTGATCTGCTGCTGTTGGAAGAACTCAGCTCACAAATCACCGCGGCCGAGGCCCAGTTCGCCAGGTTATTGCCGCTGAGTCCGTTCGCGACCCTGACGACAACACCTGGGTGGGGTTTGGTCCGGGCCGGGAACTACGGAGGAGCTTTGGGAGACCCTGCCCGTTGGCCTGGCCCGTCCCAGATTACCGGGCCTCTGGTTTATCTCCGGCCCAGTACGAATCGGCCGGCAAACGGCGCGACGGCACGATCAGCAGGGAAGGCAGCGTGGCCCTGCGTCGGGCCCTGATCGACCTTGGTATCGGGTTATGGCTGGCCGACAACCCCAGCCGGGCGTACGCCGCCAGCCTGAAGGAACGGGGCAAACAGGGCGGAATCATTGCCTGCGCGATGGCCCACCGGGCCAACAAGATCGCCTACGCCATGGTCCGGGACCACGCAGCCTACGACCCCTCCCGCTGGGCGTGACCACCCTGCACCGCGGCCTTTCCAAAGGGGGTACCGGCGAATTCTGTCGGTCGGCTCGGCAAACGGTCAACGTGGAGCGCCCGGAGCGCAGCGAGGACGAACGACGTTGACCGTGAAGAGCCGGTCACAGATCATTTCTGCGCGGCCCCTGCAAGACCCGAGGTCAACGAATCGAAAGGGGTTTACCACCCGTCCTTCACAACACAGAACAGCGGTGAGACGCTGGAACCGACGAAGGACCGGACCAGACACCGACCTCGCTATGGCGGACACCTACACGTTACGCCGGGACTAGCATGGTGCCCGGTCCTTCGCCCCGACTCCACAGCCCGAACGACGCCAGATGACCCGGGGCCCCAACGCCTCGAGGTCGCATAAGTCAGCGTGGACGCGGACCGGAAACAACGCCGGCCCAGCCACCCAAACCGCTCCCATACACCCCCCCCGAAACACCCTCCGACACAGGGCATGCATCAATGTGCCCAAACGCGAGGTTGACAAGACCCATAGCCAGCTAGTCTTGGGCGCTAATGCGAGTTTGCCCTCCGATCGCTTGTGGCTGTAGGTTTCCTGCATCTAATGCATGTTTCCATGGTTTAGGGGTTCGTTGTGAGTGGTGCTGTTCCTGGTTTCGTCCCGCGGATGCTGGTCGATCCGGACATCGGGCTGTTCCGGGCTGATGAGCGGGTTTTCACGGCCATGCTCGACGGCTGGCGGGCGCAGATGCTGGCACGCGGCCTCGCGACAGAAACCATCAAGCAGCGCTGCCAGCTGCTGGAACGGTTTCAGCGGTTCACGGATGAATTTCCGTGGCAATGGCGCCCCGCCGACATCGATGATTTCCTAGGATATCTGCGCTCGGGCGACAAGCCGATCCGCCTGAAGACGCTGCGCTCGTACAGCAACGCCGTGGCTATGTTCTGCTCTTATCTGACGCATCCTGGCTATGGGTGGGGCGAGTTCTGCGAACGCACTTTCGGTGATATTCCAAGCCAGATCTGCTTCCAGTGGAACACGCCACGGCACACCACCGATGATGCCGTCCCGGCGAAGAAACGGTCCTTCACCAAGGCGGAACTGCAACGGCTTTTCGACTACCTCGTCGACCATGAATACGCCGTCGGCAGCAAACGCTGGCTACCCCTGTTCCGGGACTCGGTGGCGTTCAAGGTCTGCTACGCCTACGGGCTTCGCCGACGCGAAATGACCATGCTGGATCTGGAAGATTTCGGTCCGAACCCGCATGTCAGCGACTACGGCCGGTTCGGAGCAGTCCAGGTGCGATTCGCTAAAGGCACGGCAGGCTCAGGACCCAGAAGACGCACAGTGTTGACCGTGCCGGAGTTCGACTGGGTCGTTGAGCAGCTCAAGACCTGGACAATCGGCGGCATGCGGCAACAGTTCCCGACCGCTGAACGGTCCTCGGCGCTGTGGCCGAGTGGGCGTGGCGCCCGAATGTCCCTGGGCTCTTTCGGCGATGCCTTCGCTGCTGCCCGGGATGCGGTTGGCCTGCCCAAGGAGCTGGGGCTGCATTGCCTCAGGCATTCCTACGTGACCCACCTGATCGAAGCCGGTTACGACGCGGCATTCGTGCAGACGCAGGTCGGCCACTCATACGCCTCGACGACCGGGCTCTACACCTCGGTATCGTCGGACTTCAAGCAGAAAACCGTGCAGCAGATGATTGCACGCCGCATCCCGAACTTGGAGGACCCAGATGCCTGAACAGCGCCGGATCGGCTACCGCTGGAACCTGCGAGCCCTGATGGCCAAGCAGAACCTCTGGAAAACCACCGAACTGATGCCGCTCCTGAAATCCCGTGGCATCAACCTCTCCGAAAGCCAGGTCTACAGGCTGGTCACCTCCACGCCGGAGCGCATTCCAGCCAGGACATTCGCCGCGCTCTGCGACATCCTGAACTGCACACCAAACGACTTGTTTGAGCCTTTCGTTGACATGCGCGCCGCAGCGACAGCGAACGCCCCCAAGCGCAGCGAAGACCTCGGCATCCAACCAGGCAACCCGATCGCACGACGCGTCCGGCTCGTCGCTCCCGAAGACCGTGAGTAGGCCACGCAAAGCAGAGGACCCCCACCCGCTGGCCGGTCCCCTGCGGCCGCTGCGGCCAGCACCACCAAACCGTCGCGCGCTGGCCCGACGGCGGAGTCTGCGGCTACTGCTACCAGCAGGCAAAACGCACCCGAGGAGTCTGCGAATGCGGCCACGAAGGCGTCCTGCCCGGAATCATCGACGAGCAGCCGGCATGCCGTAACTGCTCAGGCGTCCGCCTCAATATCGACTGCCGGAGCTGCGGCGCCGAAGACGAACTCTATACCGGTGCACGGTGCTGGACCTGCGTCCTGGGCGACATCGTAGACAACCTGCTAACCAACCCGGCCACGGGAATCATGGCCGCGGACGATCCCGCTGGCAGCGGCCTTGAAGTCGATGAAACGGGCCAACAGCGGCATGACCTGGATCCGGCAAAAGCACGTCACGGACTTCCTCCGAAACCTCGCGACCGCACCCACAATTAGCCATGACACCTTCGATGAACTCCCCGACTCACGCACCCGTGAATACGTCCGAGGGCTTCTGATCGAACACAGGGTGCTCCCCCAACGAAATGCTTTCCTGACGCGCTACGACAGCTGGGCCGCCCAAGCCATGAACCGCGTCAGCGACCCACAGAACCTGACGTGATCCGCCGCTACATCCGCTGGCATCACCAACGTCGCATGAACCTCATGGACGAAGTTACGCGCGGCACTTTTCTTCGTGCCAAGCAGAAAGTCACCGTCGCCATCGACTTCCTGAACTGGCTTACCAGTCATCGCGTCACGCTGCCGGAACTGCAGCAGTCCCACCTTGACGTCTGGCAAGCCGAAGGACCCACGACCAGGCGCATCGCTGAGCGCTTCCTCAAATGGGCTATCAAAACCAAAGCCGTCCCAGCTGGGCTCACCATCATTCCGCACCGCCGCGGCACCAGCCCACGACTCCCAAAGCCCGGACAAGACCAAGCACTCCAAAAAGTCATCCACACCGATGAACTGGACACCCGCGACCGCGCCGCGGCTATCCTGATCCTCGTCTTCGGACAACAGGCAGAGAACATCGCACGCCTAACCTGGGAAGACGTCAGCGTCACCGACGAACTGGTCACCATTCAACTGGGGACTTTCCAGATCGCACTGCCAGATCCCCTTGCGCAGCAATGGCGGGAGCTCGTCGCAAACCCGGGCCACGAACCGACTGCCGCGCACCCCAACACCAAGTGGGTATTCCGCGGAGCATCACCCGGACGCCACATCAACCCAGGGCACCTCACAACCCGCCTCAGCAAACTCTTCAGCACCCGCGCCGCACGCCTGGGAACACTCCACGAACTCACCAAACTCGCACCAGTGGCCATCATCGCCGAAACCCTCGGCTACTCCCCCACAACCATCGAAGGCCACCTCACAGACTCAGCCGCCGCCTACGCGCAATACATTGCCGCCCGAGCGGAGATCGGCCTTTAAGTCAGTGAAATGCCGCTAATCGGTGTTCCCGGTGGAAGGTCTCGAACCTGGCTGTGAATTTGACCCGTGATGTTGAGGGCAACGACAAAGTCGCTCACTTCAACGTTGCTCAGTTCGGTCGCACCGCCGAGAACCGGCGGGATTTCGAACCCGTAAACCTCGGAGGCACCTGGCTTCAACCCCGCTTCGTCAGCAGCTTTCGCCAGTCCGATCATGAGGTACTGATCCTGGCCAGCCCGAGTATTCAAGGACTCCGAGAATTCCTGCTCTGTGGACCAGCCATGATTCAACTCGCCGCCAACTACGTCAAGAAACCAGAACCCATCGGCGCTTTGAAAGAAAACACCCCCAAAGGGTGATGTGAACAACGGCTGTTTCCCAGCTAGGTCCAGAAATGCCCAAGACTCGAGTGCGGCAACGTAGGCATCAGCGGGAAAGCGTCGGATTGGTTCCATGCTCTGACAGTACTTGAAGCGGCGCTTGTTCACCGCGTCCACCATCCGCACGATTTAGCCCATCCGGAGAGGAGACGAAAGGTTCAGAACGAGGGGCCACTCCCGGCTCATGAATACCCGCGCATGCCAGGTAAGTAGGACGAGTAGAAGTAGGTGAGATAACTCGTCCCAAGCTACCTTTCTACGTTTTCCCACGTCAGACCGGGGCCCAAACTTTCAGCTTCAGATGACGATCAGCAGGCGAAATCCAGCCGGGACCAATAGGCATCGCGAAACCCAGAAACCGCGCATGATCAGGACTGAACTCGAACGAAAACTGCTCTTCAACGTCTTCGATTTGCCAAGGCGATAAGCCCGGAGCTAACGGGAGTAGTAGTAGCTGCGAGAACCCCTCTCGTGGGGAATCCGGCGTCTTCACAGTCAGGCTTATCTTGGCGATGGCACGCGTGAAACGAGTGCTACAAAAAATGAGACAGCGCCCTCACGTCTATTCTTTACACGGAAACCAAGTCCCCTTTCATGACGCGGAATCTTGAAGTTTCACCAGCCCTGAGCAAAACCTGAGCGAACCTGGCACCAACACGCGATGGGTCAGGGGCGCAGGCCTCTCGTTTCGCGCCTAAAGTCCGTCACTATTTCCTGGGGGTGGGATTCAGCAGGAGCGGAATCAGCCCACACACGATACTCACGCCCTAGTACCGGGCCTATCGAATCCACTGGGGCCGCAGGTCCGTACAGAAAGAGAAACATGGGCGTCCGCTGTCCGTCAGCGCCAAAGGCTGGCGTGATGGCGCCTGATAGGAGGAGCCCGGCCGTGACGGTGCCCGTCACCACCTCGAGCGGCGTCACGATCTTTGTTTTAGGAGGTGATACGAGGGCCGCCCAGACAAACATCAGAACGAGAACCCATGACAATCAAGACGTATGACCCTGCTGCCATCGCGGTGTGGGAGTCCTCTCTGACCGAAAGAACCGAGCTCTGCCTTTCCGTCTCGGGCCTTAACCAAGCCAAATTGACACTCTACGCGGGGCCCGCGGGTTCGACCGAACGGGGGCCTGTCGCGATCTTCAACCTTCCCGGCCTGGGTACCTACGTCGGTGCTGCCTCTGACGGCAATATCGAGTCGTGGCTGGCAGCGATGCTTCGTGCCGTCAAGGAATTGGTTGACCCTGCAGAATCAGACCGCGTTCGTCACCGCGACCATTCCCTTCTACTCACCCAAGCCGAGCCGCCTCGGTAGAACTGCGTCCATTGGGCGCCACCGTATTTCGAACTGCTCGACGCCCACCGTCACCTTGGAGTGTGCCGACCGGACATGAGTCATTGACCTAGATCCGACCAAGCCAAACGAGGAATCGTGGTTCTCTTCTGAGTCTTTGCGGCCGATCTGCTTTTCCGAAGTGAGGGAGAACTAACCCGGACAAAATGATCTGCATCCCGCTCACGACACCGCTGCGTTCAGACGTCGCCAACGCTGGGTTGATGCGGAGTTTTAGATAGGGCCGAATGCGTCCATCGGGCCCTATCCGTTCGCGATCCGTCACGATCTTCATGGAGCGTCATGCCGTTTGCTGTCTGCTTCCTGCTTCAAGTCCAGAATGATGGATGCTCCGAGCGCCACACCGCGTTCGGCCTCCCGCTGCTGCATTTCTGATTCGTTGGCGTACTGGATGATTTGCTCTAGCACCATTGAGGTGTGTTCTCCCTGTCGATTGATACTTTGATTGACGTAGCGCTGTTGTTGGGCTTCAGTGGGCAGACACGCCCCTTGACCTGCACGTCTTCGAGGCGGATTTCGTGCGATTCCGGGGTGGAGGCTTTGGCTGGTTGTCAGCTGCGCGGACTGGTGTCCGGGCGCCTGTTTCCCCACCCGAGCACTGCGTATACGTCTCCAACCCACCACAGCCCGATTCGTGACATGCCAATTGTCATTGGAGAGGGGCGGGATGGGCAGCGCGGGTCAAATAGCACGGCCAGCCTTCGACTTGAGTGGCTCATGTCCAAGTCCAATGTGCAGGGGATCGCATCATCATCTTTTTTGGATCGGAAGCGGTTCGTTGATGATGGAAATATGTGCGCTTACTCTGGACATTGATATCCGTTTCCCCAAGGAATCCTGACGATGGAGGGCGAGACAACGTAGAGTCAACTCCAGTCTCGCCCGCCAAGGAAGCGTGGTCGGGAACTGCCCGGGCGTTCACATTCCACCATGGTCTTGCCGCACATTCCCGGCCGGAGTGTTTGCCCATTTCGAGCGGCCGGGTGGACGGGTAGGCCCTTGAAGCCTCGCCGCCAGGCTGTTCTACGGCGCCTTGGGGGTTGACCATGTGCTGAGTGTCGGCCTCAGGGCCTGCCCGTCCAATCATCCCGTGCCCGTCCGTGCCTGATGCCAAGCCTTCTCTTTGTGGCACGGATCAACAACGCCCTGACGTGAAACTCACACGACCCTACCGGCAACGGTCTCATCACCGACCAGGGGCGGGTCCTCGGCTGCTTGGTCCAGGTACGTCAAGCGCAGGCCGTCTGTGGCGCGGTCCAGCAAGGCAGTGATCTCGTCTGGCCCCAAGCCAAGGCTTGCCCCCACGGCCCGGGGATCCTCACCCAGAACCCCACAGCGCCAGAGTACGGTCCGCGACATCAACGGCAGGGCCTCCAACGCTGATGCGAGACGTTCCAGCCCGCCGGTAAACCACGGGACCGGGACCGTTTTCCGGTCCACGCCAATGTCCGAGGTCGGAGCCTGGTCTTCCATGGCTTCTTCTGGTGCTGTTCCCATGAGTGCCGCCCTTGCTCTCATATGAGGTGAGCGCATCCCCCGGGCGTCAACCATCACGTAAACTTCGTTAGCGCTAACAAATGCGTTTCAGGAGCATAGCGGAGCAATCAAAATCTCGATAGTAGCGGGGGTTAGCATCATCGATGAACACTTTCGTCACCTCGTCCGGGACCCGCAACTGCGGTCAGCGACGTAGACTCCGGAAGTAGCGGCACGCCACGGCAGCGGCCACCTGGCACGTCGAGGGGGATTCCCAATGGGCGAGGACATACCCTCAATCCTGAAACCACCTGTTGCTGTGGCTCTGGCCAAACTCGTCAAAACCATGCCAGGGCCAGGAGCATTGCCTGGGCCCGTGTTTTTAGTCCCAATCATCTTGAATGAGTAAATACTCAAATGCTCCTTTGAGTAGAGTTTTCCAAAGGTTCTCTATCTTGTCGCCGCCTCATGCCACACTTGCCTGAACGGTTTTTCCGCCGTTGCGGGCGGATCAGAAAGCCGTAGTGGCCGGTGAGGGCCTCGTGAGTTTCTGGGATCTTGGTGCGCATTCTTTGCCTGGCCATGTCCGCAAGCACGCCTGGGTCGCGCTCACTGCTGATCAGCGCTTCGAGCATCGACCGTGAGGAGATGCCGAGCAGGTCCAAGGCAACAGATGAAAGCTTGACGCCTGCGTCTTCGAGTTCCTTCTCCACTCGTTGGACCTCATGTGCGCGTGCCAGGATCAGGACGCTGCGGGTTCGGGTGAGATCCCGTAGTTGCCGGATCGGTTCAGAAGGGACGAATGATCCCCGCACCAGACCGTACGCGCCGAGCTGGGCAAGCCATGCCGCATCGGAAACGTCCGTTTTTCGGCCAGGCATGTTCTTGTCCTGCCTGGCGTTGACGAGCTCAACGTTCAACCTGTCCTCCAGCAGGTAGTAAAAGCCCTCCCAGTAGTCGCCGGTTGCCTCATGACGACCAGGGTGACCTGCTGCTCGAGCAAGTGATCGCGCAGCTGAACGATTGAGTTCGTCATGGATGACTAGGTTGTCACCGTTGACGAATACTGCCCGGTTCTGCGGCCGGGCAGTCGGACGCATACTTTCGCGTCACGTTTGGAGATGTCGATTCTGGCGCTCATGCAGGATGTCCATCGCCGATCTACCTACTTTCGGGGTTTCTGTTGAATTTAATCGCATCCCGGGGAGGAAAAATGATTCAGAAATCTCTTACGCGCGCGCTCAGGCAACACTCCACGATCCCCGTGGGAAGGGCTCCTCCGACACTATGCTGACGTGCGGGCTGGATACACCACAGACTTTATCGGGGTTGACCGGGACACATCCCAATTCTCCCGCGGCAAGCTATGGAGCCAGAAGAGCAGTCAGTGGCAGCGGCCCGAATTTCCTCTGCCCACGGCGGACCGATTGTCCTGGTTTGCTGACAGAGAAATCATGGAAATACTTGCTGCCTACGATCTGACCGGATCGTTACGGGCAACAGCGGAACTGACAGGCTGTTCCCACCACACGAATGAAGCTAACCACACTCACCGTCGGAAGTGTTCCAGTTCCTTAATACCCGGTACTCCTATGGCTGTCCATGGGTGTCAAGTATGATCGGAGGCTCGCAGCGTCACGTTGGTAGGCGCTTCAGGGTCAAGCGCCATGCCACGGATTGCCCTACCTGCTCGGTTAGCCCTGCAGCCCACGACAGCCGCTCGCAGATCCGCCAGGCCTATGCCAAAAGGGCTGGGCGGGGCCGGGCCGGAAGAACCGCATCGCGGAATAGGGGGCGATCGACCCGCCAATTTCCTCAGCACGGCCTCGCGCTTGCTGTCGAGGTCTCCGGGCACCGGGACGTTGCACGGATATGCCAGCGGTACTCAGGCGGGCGCTACTTGGAAAGCATGGATTCAGTCCCTTGCTGTCATGATTTCGTGTTTGCTGTGTTTTAAGGGATGATTGCTGCCCGCTTGTGTGGATACTTCGGGCAGCAGTCACCCACCCTTTCGCGGGTGTTGTTCAGGGTGCTGGGGCCGGTCCCGTCTGGCGTGCAAACTATGGCAACCCGGCCCCAGCATCCGAACGAGTGCCGTGCTCCTGACTCCGTTGGCAGGATCCCCGTCCGCGCTTGCCCAAATGTCCAAGCCGCTATGGCCGGTCATTCCGCTGGAAAACATCGCGCGGTGCCTCTTTGAGGCGTCTACCGTGATCGGGGGATGGGTGCCCGTCATGAAAACCCCGGGGCTGGCGTGTTAAGGGGTATGAAAGTCATGACAAAGCTGCTGCGCCGTCCCCGCCCACTACACACTGGTGTGCTGCTGACCGGGTGGAAAAAGGTCAGCCTCCGAAAAAGTTGGCGGTTCGAGGATGACTGGGCGGTACCGGAAACCATCCACCTAGCAACCGCCTACACCCACGGCCTGCCTTTGGGTGAGGCAGCCCGGGATCTCGGCCTTTCCCGGGCACTCCAAGGCATCGGCATCACCGAAACCATCGAGGACCTGCAGGCCTTCTTCGTCGCGGCCGGCATACCCGCGGACACGAACGCCCAGCAACGCCTCACCGAAGGCTGGGTCGCTGCCACCGAAGCAGTCCAACCAATCTCCTGCACCGACCCGCTCACGGGTCTGCCCACGTACGAGCACCTCCGCCGGGTTCTGCACGATCTGTACACCAGCCCCGGCTTCAACCCCGATGCGTTCGTGATCGGACGGATCAACCTCGCCCCGCTGCCGCAAGGAGCGACGCTGAGGTGGACGATCCTGGCCGAACTTGGACAGTGTTGCCAGGAAGCCTTCGACAACACCGGCGCGACACTGGCCTACCAACGCAACACCATCACCGTCCTGATGCCACGCACCAACGGCAACTACGCCAGGATGATCTCCTGCCACGCCGCGCTGACACGCATCAGCTACTTTCCCTGGGACCCGGCAGAAATCACCTACGAACGTCTCCCCTCAGAACCAACAGGACTCCTCAGCGTTCTCGCCAACAGCCCACACTACTAGGGGCGGAGAACAGATGAGATAATCCGGGGTTCAGGGTTGAGCGGCATGGTGGAATCGGTATCACAGCAAATAATCACTAAGGCCGATTTGGAAGAATGGCGGCCTGAGCCGGTCAGTGACGCGGCCCACGCATACCGCGGGCTCCCCCAGCCACGAAGAGATCCGCGCGGGCCGGACTGGGCTCCCCTCCGCGGTCATGATCGAGGGAATGACCGCCTGAGATGGCGGGAGGCGGCAACGACGGGGGCCACAAACGACCGAATGATCCACTGGATTCATGGACGGTCAGGCTAATAGGTCCGCGCCTGGCAGCAAGTGTTCCGTTACGGAAAACCACCCAGCAGGCATGTAATGAACCACGAGGTCTGGGTGACCACGCGTCGCGGCACAGGGCCAGCACCAGATGAACCCACCACTGCCGGCCAGCATCCTTGACTTGCATGTACGCTTGAACGGGCAGTATCTCTGCCAGCGCGGCTGAGACTGTTCAAACAATCATCTGGCCACGTAGCAACTACAGAGGTCGATGTCCGGTTTCAGCCCAGAGGCCTACCTCTGGCCTCCGGTACGACGGCCGGCTGTAGGTCGCGTCAGGAACCAGTGCACTGGTTCGAACGGGACGTTGGTGAGAGAAGCGAAGGATCGCGCCCGTAGGCGCCGGGAACATCGTGGACATCGAATCTTAGAGACCTCAGCTGGCGAAACTGCAGGTTCAGCCATTCGGACATTTCTGCTGCGCTGTTACCCGGTTGAAACCCGGTGGCTGCCGGGTTCGATCCGTTAGTGTGGCGTTTGTTCCCGGTCGGCGCTGGTCCGTTGCCGGAGGGCGCGTACTGCGCAGACGCAGAGAGCTCCCAGCCCGGTGATGGCGAGGAAGAGCAGGACGAGCGTGAGGGCGCTGAGGATGAACAACACGATGATGCCCAGGAAGGCAAGGGCATGGGGGTCTGTCATTGACGCAGGGGTCCGTCGTCGCCTATGCCAGCGCCGCCGCGGGCGCCAGCGGTGGTCAGGCGCTGCACGGCGCGTAGGACGTCTCCGGTGAGGGCCAGGCTCTTGACCGGGTCCCAGGGCCCAGCCATGGCGGTCCGGTACAGCGCGTACCGGTGGGTGAGCTCGTTGAGTTGTTCCGCGTCCACACCGACCAGTGTCCGGGCGCCCCTGCCGGGGTTTGTTTGCGTATCCACCTTGAGTGTTCCTTATTTGCTTGTTCTATTGCTGGGCTGGTTGGGTTAGTTCGATTCGTTCACGACCCCCCGGCCTCTGCCTGTCCTGGGGTGGGTGTGTTCGTCCTGCAGTTTGGTGTACGCGGCGCGCAGACCGGCCCTGGCCCTGACCAGCAAGGCGGAGACCGCGTTCGGTTCGATGCCCATGACCGGGGCGATCTCCCGGGGCTTCTTGCCCAGCACTTCGGTGTGCCAGAGCACTGTCCGCCACCGTTCCGGAAGGGTGCGCATCGCGACGGTGACGCGTTCGTGTTCGGTCACGGACAGGGCATTTTCCAGGTACGGGTCCTCCCGAGAGGTATCCAGGTCCTCGGCCAGGGATGGTCGTTCACGGCCGGCCTTTTTCCACATCGTCATGACCGTGTTCCGGATCGAGGTACTCAGGTACGGGCCGAACACATCCGTAGGGCCGTACCCCTTCCTAATCGCCACGACCGATTTGACGAACGCCTCATGCAGGACGTCTTCGGCTTCCTGCACACCAGAAGTCAACCGCCTCGCGTACCCCAGGCCCCGTTCACGGTGCCGGCCATACAACACAGCCATCGCCTCGGTATCCCCCGCCCGGACCCGGGCCAGCACCGCTGCTTCCTCCCCCGCGGGCAGGTCCGGACCCACCGGCCCGAACAGCACCTCAGGGACCGTGGGAACGCCAAGGAAACCCTCCTCGGTTTCCCCGCCATCAGTGACTACCACTGTCCGGTCGTAATCGGGCGAACCGCCGCCCGCCGGTGAATCATCGTCCAACATGCCCATGCCTGCCCTACCCCATGAATGTAAAAGTGAGACCGCGCTTCCGCGCCCATACCCACTACACGGCAGCCCAGCCCGTTTCATGACGCGAAAAACCCGATTCAACCAATATGGTCAAGTCTGGGCATGGCGGGCCACGTCATCCATCGCCGCATCCAGACACCCCAGCCGCGAGCAACGCCACGGGCCCGCGTCACGTTCCGGTACTGCACGGGCGAGTTATCTCGTGCGGGCCGCATGGGCATCAAGATGAAAACCCTACCCCCGTGAGACTTTCGTCCGCCCCACAGCAGGCCCCAATACATGGCTGATATCTGTTTCTCGGGCCAGGGGTGGGCCAGCGACGGACATGAGACATCCCAGCTGGCCCGCCCAAACCAAGGCACCCCCGAACCCTCCGGGGATCCCCGAACCCTCCGGGGATCCCTGAAGGTCCAGACCGGTGCTGCTCGAAGGACCCCTGGCCCGCCCGGCGGGTCGCCCGTAACGAATCTGGCCCCGAACGGGCGGTGTAGCCGCCGCACCGTGTGCGGGTTCTGCGTCGGCAACCGACCCGGAAGCGGACGCGCGGGGCCCCAGAGACAATTACCCCCTTCGAGGGCCCCGCACGTTTCCGCCACAACCGGACCGGGCCCAGTCACACGACAGGGCCCCTCGACGCTTCGCGGCGGACCACGGAGGACCGGGGCGCCTCGGACAACGGGTGTGGGCATCTCATGTTGCCCAGCAGCGTCGATCGCGGCGCGGTTTTGAAGGTCAAAAGCACAGAACGGGGAGGAACGGCTGATGGACGGAGTCTTGAGCGTTACACCCGGCACCGCAGAAAGGTCCTCATCGTCGCTGCCGGTCCAGGTGCTGCAGTCCCGGCCTGTTTCGGTTCTAGGAATGCGCGGGCGAGTGGTGATGGCCCGAGCCCGTCACGGCGTGGAAGCAGTCGGGTGGTTAATCGAATGTTCCCGCCCGGCGTTGGAGAGAATCTTCAGGGGCCTGGGCAGAGGCGGTATCGGGCGCATCGAAGAAGCGCTCGAGCGTGAAGGTCTGGGCCTTGCCGCCGGAGGCACGGCATTCAGATACTCCAGCGCCCGGAGCAGACATGCCCGCAACCACGAGAGGTGGATGACCCCTCAGCCCGCCAACCCGGAAACCACCACCATCTAAGACCAGGACCCGCGCCCGGGAGTGGTTCCCGTGTGTGAGGTGTCCGTCTTCTCAGGGTTTTCCAACGCTGAGCCTCAGGTTTTCCTGGCTTGACCGCTTAGCAGGCGTGCGCCCCGGTCCGGGCGCAACCCGTCGAGGCCTTTCCCCGCGTGTTCCGGGTTACCGGCGCTCCTTGCTGTGTTGATGACTGTTTCTGCGATGTCATCGTGGGGCAGGTAGAACACGATCTCGGGCCGGTTGCCGTTGTCGTGGACCAGCAGGGTCGAGTTGAATTCGATGGTTTCGGCTGTTGCGTGCCCGCTCGCTTCGGAAGTCATCTCCCAGCGAGTTCACGCTCTTTGGCACCGCTGGGCGCGTATAGGGAGAAAGACGCTCACGGACCGTGGGGTCGGGATCGACCAATCCATGAGTGTTCTGCATGCTACGAGGAAATCTCAAGGACCGCTCCTGGCCTTGGCCGTCGCCACCGTGGTCCTAGTGGTGGCGTTATCTTTATCCAGTCGTCGTTCTGGCTCTGCCGGTGCTTGCACGCCGGATGAGCCTGATCGGAGCCGTTGTGGCCAGCCCCGGGTCGGCGGGTTCAAGTCCGAGTTCCCGGAGGACGAGCCTGCCTGCAGTGGCTCCCTGTGCTCTCACGTCCTGTGCGACGGTGGTCAGGTCGAGTAGTTCGGCCATGGGGTGATCGTCGATGCTGACGACGGAGATGTCCTCGGGGACCCGGTGTCCACAATTGCGCAGTGCGCGCAGCACGCCAAAGGCGACTTCGTCGGCATGGGTGTAGATGGCGGTGGGCGGTTCGGCTGCAGTGTTGAGGATGTCCTTGATGGCCCTGGCTGCGTCGGCGGGTACCAGTTCGACTTCCCGGACTAGATCCGGATCCGGTGGAAGGCCGTGTTCGCTCAGCGCGTCCCGGTAGGCTTGGGCGCGGTCGCGGTCTGTGGACCAGTCCGGCTGGTCGGGGTTGCGGAGTGCGATCATAGCAATCCTGGTGTGCCCGAGGGAGAGCAGATGGTTCATGGCCAACCGGCCCGCAGCGTAGTCGTCGATCCCCACACTGGGGTAAGCGTCCGAACGGGCCCCGGCTGCGACAATCTTCGCTCCGATCTTCTCGAGTCTGGCCCGGTCCTCTTCGCTCAGGGGGAAGGCCACGACAACAACGGCGTCCACCTTCCGCCTCGCCGGGAGCCTGGCGAGGAACTCGCGGCGATGCTGCTCATCGTCGACCTGGTACAGGAGGACGTCAAGATCTGCCTGGGAGAGGACGCGTTCGATACCGGCAGTGATCTGGCCGAAGAACCAGCGCTCGAGATGGGGAACGACCAGGGCTACCCGTCCGGTGGTGCCTGTGGCGAGCCGCCGTGCGTCCGGTGAGACAACGAAATCGAGGGCGTGGGCGGATTCGATGACGCGTGCCCGGGTCTCCGCGGACACCCCATAGGCGTTGTTCAGGGCCCGGGAGGCCGTTGAGAGAGATACCCCTGCGTGGCGGGCGACATCGGCAAGGCTCGTCGTCTGAATAGTCACACAGCGAGCATACAACCGTCCCGACTTGACATCGGAAGCGCTTCCGATCAAACTATTCGGAAGCGCTTCCGAAACCTGGGGCCAGCGATGTGGTCGTTTCCACCGGCAAGGCAGCAGGCTGAGCACTTTCCTTGGCATGCCCTCTCTGCCGGCCTACGGAACGGGCAAGGAACCCATCAAATCCTCAGAGCAGATCAAAGGCTGGACTCATGCCAGAAGTAGTCGGTGAATACGCGGACCCGCAGGAATCTCGGACCCCGTACCGATATGAACACTGAATTCACTCCATTGTGGGAGAATCGTAGGGCGTCCACCCGGAGTCCATTCGACGTGCCCGACAGCGGGGCACTGTATGTTCCGCCAGTTTCCGTAGCAGTCGGGGGGAATCGAGCGTTAGAACCGGACTCGGAATTGATCGCGGCTCTCAGGGCCGGCGACCCAGAGGCCATGGCCCTACTGTATGAACGGCACCGCGAGCCGGCATTGAGGTTCGTCCGCGGACTGATGTCCACCGCCCAAGAGGCCGAGGACGTCCTGCATGAAGCCTTCGTCAAGGCAGTTAATGCCACCAGGAACGGCTACGGCCCCACGGATGTCTTCGGCCCCTACCTGAACACCTCGATCCGGTCCGTAGCGATGACGTTCTGGAAGAAGACCGGGAGGGAACAACCGGCCCCGGATGAGGAACTGGACCTGAGCACGACGGATGACCCCGGCTTGGAGACTGTCCTTTCCGTTTTCGAACACGAGCAGATCGCCGTTGCCATGCGGTCCTTGCCCGAGCGGTGGCGGATCGTGCTCTGGTACGCGGAGGTTCTGGCGGACAAGCCCCGGGACATCGCCCCGATCCTGGGAATAGAGCCCAACGCCGTTTCTGCACTGCTCATCCGGGCCAGAGCCGGGCTGCGGCGCGCATACGAGCAACAACCACCCGCCGCCGGTCCCCGATCAGCAAGCGAAACAAACTAACGACCAAGGGGAACCCCGGATGAACACCGAGGCGGAGTCGACGACGCGGGCCCGATGTGCAGTGGCGCAGCTGACGCACTCCGGATGGCGGCCACATCGCCCAGGTCGCTGAGGTGGTACATGGCCTGAAGGAAATTCCGATTCCCATTGGCACATCGTGTCCGCCTGAATGTGTGTGCGAGCTCCAGGACATGGCGCTGCCCGGAACCTAAACACCACCTTCGGAACCTCGATTGCCGCATTGAGGGTTAAGACCCCCACCGCGTCAGCCCGACGTGTCATTTGCGTGCAAGCCCCTTCGCGTTAGCATTGGGATGTCGCGGACCTCGCGCTGAGTAGCTGGCCGGGAGCGTAGGCCGCCGATCAGCAGGTCACGAGGTTGAACGCACTCGCGGCATCTCGGATCCCGCTCGCGTCGCGTCGGCTCCCCAGCTGGCCAGCAGCCGCAGCGCCTCCGCCGATAGCGAACCGGGCTCGGCGTGGTACGTCGCCAGCGACACTTCGTGGTCGCCAGCCGGGTGGAACGACTCGACGTGGAGGTCAAGCTCGCCGACGAGCGGATGTCGTAGGCGCTGGACCCCGAAGCACCGATCCTTCACGTCGTGGGTCGCCCACAGCCGCCTGAACACCTCGCTCTTCACGGAGAGCTCGCCCACCAGGGCGGCAAGCCGGGGGTCGTCCGGATGGGATCCGGCGTCCATCCGCAGCTGAGCGACGACGTTCTCGGCCTTGTCCTCCCAGTCCGCGAACAGCTCGCGGTACTCCGGTCTCAAGAACACCTGCCGTGCCCAGTTCCGCTCCTGCGCGGGAAGCTCAGCCCAGTCGCCGAAGACCGCCGCGGCCATCCGATTCCAAGCGAGGATCTCCGCACGCCGCCCCACCAGAACCGCCGGGATGTCGCCCATGGCGTCCAGCAGGCTCCGCAAGGTGCCCCGCAGCTGCGGGGTGCGCTCGGCCTGCTTCCTCTTCCGGCTCGGCTTTACCAAGTGCGTGAGATGGGCGTGCTCGGCGTCGCTCAGCCGGAGCGCGCCAGCGATGGCATCGAGGATCTCCGCAGACACGTGTCGCCCATTGCCCTGCTCCAGGCGGGTGTAGTAGGCCACCGACACGCCCGCGAGCTGCGCCAGCTCCTCGCGGCGCAGCCCCGGCACCCGTCGGAACCGGCCGAAGCTCTGCAGCCCCACGTCCTCCGGTTTCAGCCGGGCACGCCGGGTGCGCAAAAACTCGCCGACCTCCGCTCGCGCATCCAGGGCGGCGGCTGACTCGCGCGGCGATAGGGGGTAGTCGTCCATGCATCCAGTATCCCCGGGCGGACGCAGATTATCCTGTCCCCACCAGTGGTAGGCATCGCGTGCGTACGCAGAACTGTGGTCTGGGTGAATGTCGGAGCACCCCGCACGCTTGAGAGTGTTCCCGGCCGGATGGCGGTCGGGGCGTCGCCGACGCACCGCTCGGCTGACATCCGCTCATCCAGTCCCACCATCCGACAGAAAGAAGACCATGTCCGTCAGCACCCTGAATGCCTCCCCCGTTCCGTCCCTGTTCTCCCCCGTCTCGCTCGGGAGTATCGAGCTCGCCAACCGCATCGTCATGGCGCCTCTCACCCGCGTCCGCGCCGGCGCCTCCGGCATCCCCGGCGACCTCATGGTCGAGTACTATCGGCAGCGGGCGAGCGTGGGAATGATCGTCACCGAGGGCACTTACCCCGACCACGCGTCGCAGGGGTATGTCGGTGAGCCGGGCATCGCCACCGACGAGCAGGCGGCCGGCTGGCGGCGGGTGTTCGACGCGGTGCACGAGGAGGGCGGCCGCATCGTCCTGCAGATCATGCACGCCGGGCGCGGCACCCACCCCGACATCAACGGCGGCCGCCGCATCCTTGCCCCCAGCGCGATCGCGATCAACAACAAGACGTTCACCGAGAAGGGGGAGCAGCCCTACCCGGTGCCGGAGGCGATGACCGCGGCCGAGATCCGGGTCGCCCAGGACAACTTCGTCGCCGCGGCCCGCCGGGCCGTCGAGGCCGGCGCGGACGGCGTGGAGATCCACGGCGCCAACGGCTACCTGCTGCAGGAGTTCCTCTCACCGGCGGCCAACAAACGTGCCGACGAGTACGGCGGCACGCCGCAGAACCGCACCCGCTTCGTTGTCGAGGTCGTCACGGCGGTAGCAGAGGCCGTGGGTGCCGAGCGGGTCGGACTGCGGATCTCGCCGGAGGGCGACCTCGGGGACGTCTTCGAGACGGACCGAGACGACGTCCTGGCCACCTATGGAACCCTGTTGGACCAGCTGCGACCCCTTGGCTTGGCCTACCTCTCCATCCTGCACGTCGAGCCAGGCGGCGAGCTGGTGCAGGAGCTGCGTCGGCGCTTCGACGGCATGGTGATCGTCAACAACGGCCCCCTCGGGGGCCAAACCACGCGGGAGCAGGCGTTCCATCAGATCGAGGCCAATCACGCCGACGCAGTGGTCGTGGGACGGGCCCTCATCGCCAACCCCGACCTCGTCGAGCGCTGGCGAGGTGGGCACGCCGAGAACGAACCGCGGCCAGAGCTGTTCTATGGAACGGGCGCCCAAGGCTACACTGACTACGCCTTCCTCGACGCAGAGTGAATCCGCCCGGTCACGCCTGTCCGTGCGGCGACCCGACGCGCTCGGACAGACGTGACCGGCAACACCGTGCTCGTTCGACCACGAAAGGTCGGGTCTCAGTCGATCTCTCGAGCGCTCACCGCCCGGTGCGGGCGCGCAAGCGGATATGTCGGGTAGGGACGCCACCAATGGTGTTGAATGCTTCGATGTGACCTTCCAGGAAAGCTTCCTGAGCGCAGGTCGGGGAAATTCTATTCACGGACTTCCCAGAGTGGGTGAGCCTGCACGAACGCGCACCTCGTCGTCTTTCCCGCCGCGTAGGCTCCGATGAGCCAAACAATCATGGACGAAACTCTAGTGCCACGAATCATCTTCCCCCGGCCGGCCCGTCAGCCGATCGGCGGATGGACGCCTTGGCCTTTGTGACATGCTAGCGCTGCGAAATTGCCTCCAACCTGCGATTCACCCTCCAAGACCAACGGATACCACCAGATTCTGTCACACAAAGAAGAACGAAGCTTTTGCCCTACATCACATCAGCTTGTCACGTCCGTATGTGATGCGACAGGCCTTCCGGCCCCGAGCATCCCCGTTGTGGCGTGGCAATTGTTGTATTCGAAGTATTGCTGGTCGCGTGCGACGACAGCGACCTCATGGCTGAGGCGGAGCTTGGCACCGACGTTTGCTTGTAGGAATTTCATGGCGGATCCGAAGATAGCGAGGTGAGTGGGGTGAGTTTCCGCCCACCTTTCCATGTCCCCCAGGCTGTGCCAGAAGCTCAGGCCGAAGCTCTGTTCAAGGACGCCGCCCTCGCCGTCGCTGCTGGTCATGTACCTGTTCGCGTAGCAGCCGATCGACGAGCCCTCCGACGTCAGGAAGTCCATGCCCGCGCGCAGATGGGGCTCCACATCGCCGAAGTACGACTCACGTTCTGCCTCTTCGCAGAGGCTCCAGTCTTGACCGGAGCGAATAATCGCAAGGTTGTCGTGGGGTTCTACCCGGATAATGCTTGAGCCAGCGTCGACGAACGGGTCGCCCGCCGGGTCAAGGGCCTCGGTCTGCGCACGTGGAAGGCGCTCACGCATGCTTCCCCAGTACCCATGTTCCTGGATCTCGCCGCTGAACCCTCCAGCGGCCACCCTTGCGACCCCTTCCGGGAAGGTGTTGGACGAGTACAGGGTCTCCAAACCGCTTGCATCTGGGGTGACCGCTTCGATCCAGCGGCCGTGGTCAGCCAGTATCAAACCAGCGCCGATCAGTACGTCGCGGTGCTTGTTGAACCATCGCCTATAGGCCTCAGTATCGTCCCAATAAGCGATGATGACCTGGTTCTCGAAACCCTGTTCATCAGTGTGGACCGCGTGCTCGCGGGATATCGGTCCATCCGCTTGTGCGCACAACTCCCACATACCGGCGGAGGCCGCCTTCGCTCCACGGGACAGTGGCGGCTTGCTTTGGACGCCGAAGAAGGCGCATACAAGACTGCTGACACCGTCGGCGAAGCGCACGGAATAGGACGGGTAAGGGGGTGTGTAGTTATCTCCCACACGTCTGGTCCGCGTCCGTTCCACGCTGAGGTGTGCCGGGATGGCAGATTCCAAGGCCCCTGCCTGCTCGCCGCTTCCGGGGGGCATCTACAGTGCCGCCATTGCTACAAGAGCCGGTTCTTCGACGCTTTGGGTGAAGTCGTCGGCGGACATGCTCTCCGGGGCAGGTGCTGCCTCCGTAACCACACGTCGAGGATGCCCGTTGAGGACAAGCTCCGCGGCATCGGGACAGGAGTAGCGTCCCTTAGGTGCGGCCACGGCGTTCGCTACGGCACCAAAGCCCACAGTTCTAATACAGGTCATCGGCTCTTCTTCCTCAAAAGTAACCGGCGCGCGCGCCAGCCAACGTAAGAATCGGATGATCCAATTGTCCTTGATCCAATGAAGATCGACTACGCGGCACGCCGTCCTGACAGGGCCGGTCAACCTCGAAGCCCGCCTAACTCGGGTCCGCCCGCGTCGGCCCAGTCGCCGCCTTAGGACCCTGTCGCGGAGTCCGTCTATCGCAAATTGACTCCCGTTCGAGGAACCCCGGCGTTTCGCGGTTTGTCCAACTTTGGACAGCCGACGAGCGCGAAAAGAACACCCGAAGGACGGATTTCGGCGTAACCCGTCCACCTCACCAAATGACCGTCCCCGACGCTGAATTCATACGACACACGGATGGATATCGGTTATACAAGATATCCGGGCATGAGACGGCCGCACTGGAGCTGATCTTGACGACTGGGATCGCGCGGGCCCTGCCAGGGCGTCGGGTACTTCGATGCCGGTGCATAAGCTCGCTCGGCAGCTCGGCCTCCCTACGTTGATACCCGTCAGTGTCCAATGTTGTGTCCAAAGTTGCTGAGGTACTCACTCACGTGCTCGTCATGGCCTGTTATGTTGATGGGGGGATGATTGGTCGTTAGTTGGGTTCGTCGAAGAACTCCCTGCCGGGGCTTATGTATTCGTCCTGCATTTTCGTAGAGGCCGTACGGAGCCCCGTTCTGGCACTGATTAGCAGGGCAGAGACCGCGTTCGGTTCTATCCCCGTGACCGGGGCGATCTCCCGGGGGCTTCCGCCCGAGTACTTCGGCGTGCCAGAGCACTGTCCGCCGCCGTTCCGGAAGGGTGCGAATCGCGGCTGCGACAGGTTCATGCTCGATCACGAACAACGCCCCCTCCCAGGGCCGGTCTACCACGCTGGCGTCCAGATGCTCATCCGGCGCGGGCTGTTCACGGTCAGTTTCTTCCATAACGTCATGGCCACAGACCCGATCGAAGCGCTCAGGTAAGGGCCGAACACATTCTGTTGGTCCGTACCCGTTCCGGATCGCTAAGATCGCCTTCACGAACGCCTGGTGCAGAACGTCTTCGGCTTCCTGCCCGCTCGAGGTCAACCGCCGGGCGAAGATAACGCCACATTCACGGTGATGGTCATACAGCACGGCCATTGCCTCGGTATCCCCCTCCGGACCCGTGCAAGCACCCCAGACTCTCCCCCACCTGCTCCTCGGGCCCAAAATGACAGTTCGGAATCACCGGAACGGCCCGTGACAACGTCACGTGCCTGGCCCGCGTATGTGTGCGCAGCATCGTCCAACTGGCCCATCCTCGTCTAACCTCATGTGTTGCAAGTAGGACAGAGCTTTCGCGCTTAGCCAGTACACGGCAGTCCGGCCCGTTTCATGACGCGATAATCGGCACATGGAAAACGAAGAGGTATAGGCCTGGCCCGGTTCGCAGGCTGTGGAAACAGGTGGCGTCATGTTCCGGTGGCTGTGAGGTTGAGCGCATGACCGCCGAAGAGTCGGCTGGAACGAACAGGAATACAGTGTGAGTCGAACAACCCCGCCAGGTCGGAGTGAAGCGCTGATGGGTGTCAACGCGGAGCTGATGCGTGTCCTCACTCACCGGTATATCGAGTACCGGCAGGCATTGGAACCTCCCAGGGACACGACCAAAGCCATGGCCCTCGCCGCAGGCGTGCTCGAAGCCGTACATCACCTTGTCACCGGGACCGGTTCCAGCCCCGGCCAGGAACGCAGTCGGGGAACTGGGTCCGGGGGCTTCAGTCACGAACCTGCCAATCAACGGTCAAAAGGAAGTAGGTGACGCTATTGCGCAGTACCCCGACCTAATTGGCCGCTCATTTGACCCCGGGGCGGGTTCGCCTGCATACCTGGTGCGGATCTTCTTGAGTCAGCCGCAAACGGAAAAGGACGCGCGGGGCCCATGAATTGCTACCTAATTTGAGGGCCCCGCACGCCACACCTGAACGGTTTCAGGCCCGCCTGGACCATCAACCGTCGACGGAGTGTTAGGCGTTCCCCGTGCGGTCTCGGTTGATGCGGGAAGTGAAAGGGTGCTCATTTCCGGCTTGGGATAGCCAGTAGAGGGATTGAGGGTCGTCAGTTTAATGACCAAGCCCCGTTCAAGTTGCTTCACCTGGTTGACAAGTCAGATCTCAGATAGCGCTGCAAGGGATCATGCGTGCGGACAACAAATTAGATTTTCAAGGACTTCAAGCATGGATGCCAACCCCGCCCACTTCCGCGTCACCGGCCCGTCAGCGCGTCCTGCAATGGGACAAGCTTGTACCCGCAGACGCCGTTGAGGTGTACCGGGACGGCACCGCCCTCCCCGCGGGCCGGGTTGACATGCTCATGCGATCCGGCTACTACTTCTGGGTTTTTCCTGGACCAGGGGCTCGGGACTGTACTGTTCCATGAGGGCGAAAAAGTCGATATCTTCAAACTCACCCCCCATAACAACTTCGGCGACTGTCGCAGTGTCCTGTTCCTCGCCTACAGCCGGGCCAGAAGCCCTGGTCCACTCCGGCACGCCCGTGCGCGGCTGCGAACGATTGGCCGCGAGCACTGAGACGCCCTGCTGACCAAGGCGACGTGCAAAGGCTGCTCCTCCCGTGGTACCGGAACCACCCGCCTCTCTTAAGGGGATGCGCTCCAATTGCCCCGACCCCAGGTTCTGAAGCTGAGCGTGCGCTGCCTATTACGACCCAGGAGATCTGATCCCGTCGGCAAGAGGCTTACCCCCAGTTCTCGGCGCTCAGACTCACGACTAACACCCCCTATTCTGGTTCCAGAAGCAAACCTTCCGGGCAATGAGGTTTTATCGAGCCAAGCTACCCCGTCACGTTTTCCGGCGCCCGCGGTTTAGGAAATGCGGAACAAAGCCCATTCGGTACTCACGCACTGCCGGGATCGGTTCCGCGGTAAGAGGTAATTGAGTTCGCCTGTTGCCGGTGTGGGGCGCGAGGCGACACCAACCCCCGCCCCACACCCTCTATCAACGGACATCACGTTTCCTCCCCCTCCCAGCGCGGGCGATCAGCACTGCAGCAGTCGGTCCGATTGCCGGTCGGAATCTTCCTGACGGAATCATGCCGTGCCTGTTCCAAGTATGCGGTGCGCAGCCAGCGCTGGGCCCGCAATGCAGTGCCTTCAGAACGACTGTTTCCAGATCAAGGAGCCCGGCGATGGTCTCTGGTTCCTCTGCTAGAACATCGCAGTACCAGAGCACGACCCGCGATGTCCTCGGCAGGGCTTCCATCGCAGCGATTATGCGTTCGTGTGGAACCGGAGTCGGCAAATCCCCTGCTTTGAGTTGTGCTCTGGCACCATTGCCCGTCAGCGTCGTCGATGCGGGCCTAACGCTATTTGCTGCTTTAGGTGGTGTTCCCATGGATGTTTGCCTTGATCTCGCTGCGGACGAATGTGTAGGAGCATTCCCGACTCTCCATGGGTTCACTGTTAGCGGTAACACTAGTGTCGAGAACTTAGCGTCGCTGCAGAATGGTGGCAATAGCCGAGGATTGCATGGGTCAAGAAGTGGCGCCGGGAGGCGGGATCGTCTGGCTTAAGGAGCCACTCGATTTCTTCTGATCCCAACAAGTTGTAACTAGAAAAGCGCATGCTGATTTCTGCCGGTTGTTTTGGTCATAATGAACATACGGTGCTTGACTGCCTTGGCTGATCTGCGCTTGAGACTTACGAGAAGGACGTAATTCTCAGGCGTGAAGCCGGTAGCCCGAGCATGGAATCTCAGCGGTCGGCAGCAAGCCCTTCGGATTCACGACTGAGTTTCACACCCGTCATCGTGACGCGGTGCCCCCGCCAAGGTGGATGGGGGGTCCTCATCGTCGTCACTGTCTGGTGTTGCTGCTTCTCCGGGCGAGCTCTTGCGTGGCCGGGTCACTAGGATGGCCAAGACGATTGCGCCCACCAAAGCCAGTGCCCACCAAGGGAAGCCAGGGTCCAGCACTTGACTGGGGAGCATTCGGTCGCCGTCCTCCGGTGCGGGGGGATCGATGCGTTCACCACGGACGAGAAGCCTGTGGCTGTTGATGCCCTTTGGCGTGCAGGTGACCAGGGTGACGTAATCTCTCCCGTCCACCTTGCGGAGGTCGTCTGTTTCTTCCGGAAGCACGGTCTTGATCTGGTTTACACGGTAGTAGAGCTCTTCGCCGAGTACGTTGATGGTGAAGACGTCACCATCGGCAACCTTGTCCAGGTCATCAAAGAGGGTGGCGTTGACGAACCCTGTATGTGCGGTGAGGACGCTATGGGTGCTGGTGCCGCCGACGGGCAATCCTGAGCCGAAGAGATGGCCTGCGCCTTTTGCGAGGGTGGCTTGGTCGGTGCCGTGGAAAATCGGTAGGTCCGAGTGGATGGCGGGGATGCTGATGCGTGCCATCATGCCTCCGGGCCCAATGTCCAACATCTTCTTGTAGGCGTCCGAGCCCGAGCCGATGACTGTTTGTTCGCCCTGCTCGTTCAGGGAGTAGGGGTCCCGGAGGGGGCCGGAAGGGAGAACTTTATTGAACTGGCGGGCTTCGTCCAACAGGGACTTCTGTGCTGAGGGCGAAAGGTTTTCGACCGTCTCTATATAGCCGCTTATTTCCGTTGCGTGGACCCGATCAGAGAACCAAGCAGCCGCGGTTGGGTAGAGGAGCACACCGACGCCGATGATTGCGGCCAGCACGATGAAGATGCGTTGCTTGCTCCATGCGGAGCGTGCTCGGCTCGGTTGTTGGGCTGTTCGCCGTGGGCGCAGTTGGGGAAGTTGGGGCTGTGTCATCAGGTTCCTGGAGGGGGTTGTACCGGGATGAAGCAAAGCGGGGAAGAGCGCTTTTCGGCGTTCTTCCCCACTTTGGTGTTCAGAATGAGGACCGCTGATGTGGTCCTTTGGTGTTACTTGTTGCTTGTCCGGCGTGAGCGGATGAACATCAGTGCCGCGCCGGCGACGAGGAGGGCTCCTGCTGCGTAGAGGATGCCGGTTCCGACGCCACCGGTCAGGGGCAGTTGGAAGGCGCTGTTGGAGGGGATGTTCTTTACCTGCAGGTCGATACCGACGGCGGTGGTGGTGCCGTTGATCAGGAAGGAGACCGGCTCGGCGAGCAGTTCATAGCCTGCCGGGGCGGTGGTTTCCACCAGGTAGTAGGTGCGGTAGTCGGGGCTTCCGGGTGCCACGGCTGCGCCGTTGGCCCAGTCGGAGTAGCGCAGGCCCGAGATGGTCAGGGTGCCGTCTGCGGCGACGGTGAAGACGCTCTGGCCGTTGAGGTCAACCGGGTTCGTTCCGGCCTTGGCGTCGGCTTCGTTGGTGTAGACGGAGAACGCGGCACCGGCAAGGGCTGCACCGTTCTCGTTGACCTTCTGCAGCGTCATTTCGCCCCACTTGGTCACGACCGGGGGTGTAACGACCGGGCCGCCGGGCTGGCCCGGGGCGACGGTGAAGCTGGCAGCGTTCGGGTAGACGAGGGCTTCGTTTTCGATTTCACCGATGGTGTTGACCTTGGTGTTCACCACGACCTGCACACGGGTGTCCGTGTGGGCTGCCAGTTTGACCCGGCCGGCGGGGGTGAAGATGACCGAGACGGTGTTGTTCGCGGCGTCGAAGTTCACGGTGTAGTCCGTGCCGGCCGTCAGCGGGGTGCCGTCAACGAGGGTCGCGGACGCGCCGATGTAGGTCAGTTTCGGGTCCAGGGCGTCCACGATCTTGTAGCCATCGATGACGGCTTCGTTCGGGATGTCACCGGTGATGGTGAAGTCGATCTGGTCCCCGAGCTTCACGTCGGGGGCGTCCGTGACGGTCTTTTCAGCCCCGGCAACGGAGTTCTTCGGGTAGACGTGGACGTCGTAGATCCAGTTGTCCTTGTTATCCGGGTCCGTCAACGGCACGGAGACCAGGAACGGGGCCGAGGGCGTCACACCGGCCGGGTAGTTCGTTTCCGTCACCAGGTACAGGCCGACCGGCAAGGCCGTGAAAGCTGCGGTGCCGGCAGCGTCGGTGGTCTTCGCCTGCGCAGTACCCAGGGTGTAACCGGCGCCGGTGATCGAGCCAGCGGCGTTGGCCGGAGCGAACACGCCCGAGAGGTTGTGCGCCGCGTCCCAGCCGGCGTTGGTGGACAGGTCAATGGTGTTGACCTGCTGGATCGTGAACTCGATACCGGCCAACGGTGTCAGGCCGGTGGTATCCACGGACGTGCCGTTGTTCGGCAGGCCCGTCGGGGTGGCGGGACGTTCGAACTTGTGGACCGTGATGGAACCGGTCGTGTCCCCGTCAACCAGGGGCGCGGCCGAAGCCGGGGCCACGGAGAAGGACATCGCCAACACCGCCCCGGCGATCGTGGCGGCGGCGGTCTTCCAAAGCCGCCCGGTGTGGTGATTACTCACAGTGTTTTCCTCTTTCTCATTGGTGGTGCTGATGCGAACACTTTTGGTGACGGTCTCTGATGTGGATGACGATGACCAAGGGTTTACTGCCGTTTGGGTGAGGCCGCTGGTTGGTTCCGTCGGCGTCGGTTGCTGGCGATGGCCAGGACAAGGGCGGTGAGCAGCAGGGTTGAGCCGGCCATGGCGAATGGCAAGGAACCGGTACTACCGGATTCGGGCATCGTTAGTGCTGGCACGTCGCGGACCGTGATGAGGAAGATGCCGTCCCCGTCCTCGTCGCCGGTGGTGACGACACCCGCGCCGCCGCCTTGACCGAGAGTGACGGACCCGTTGGGGGCGATGGTGAGTTGGACGGGTTCGGCCAGCAGGCTGAAGCCGTCCGGGGCGGTCGTCTCTTCAAGCCAATACACACCAGGTTCGATGCCCTTGAGCTGGAACATGCCTGTTTGGGTGGGGATCGCTTCGACTTGGTAGGCAGGGTCTGCAACCCCGGGCGCGCCGCCCGTGTCGTCATGGATGGCCCAGGACGACCCGGCCATGGGCACCCATGTCGAGTCCGAGGACTCCCCGATCTTCTGGATCAGGAACTTCGCCGGGGTCCGGTGGGTGGTGGTGCACCCCGGGTCTACGGGCCTAGTTGAAGCAGCGCAGCTGAGCGGGCCAGCGGTGGTTGCGGTGCCAGTCACTGTGTTGACGAATTCCTTGCTCCATGCGTCCTGTTTGACGACAACTTGATACTGCAAAGTCGCGACCTGGCCGGCAGGTAGGGTGAACGCCACAGTCGTCAACGTGGTGGACGGCGCCACGGGATCAGCCGCAGGCGTGGGTGACCCGGGACCTACGACGAGGACCGCTGAGCCGGGTACGAAGGATGCGTGGTCCAGGACCCCGGAGAGATCATCCGTCAGGACCACACCATCGATCTGGCCGATCAGACTGGTGGCAGTCACCGTGTAAGTGATCGTCTCCCCGGGGTTCACGGATGTGCCGTGCGGAGGGCTGCCGTCAACGATGGCGTCCTTCCTCATGGTCCACTGCGGAGCCGGGGGGATCTGGAGGGTGTCCGTGGCGGTCACGGCCGGGCCGGTCGGCGGGGTGCCGGTGGCGGTCGCGGTGTTCGTCAGGGTCCCGTTGTCCACGTCCGCCTGGGTCACGATGTAGGTCGCGGTCGCGGTGACGGTCTGGCCGGGCAGTAGGGTTCCTGCGGTTCCGGGCCAGGTGTAAGTCAGCGCCGAGAGCCCGGTGAGGGGGTCGGTGATCGCGACGTTCGTCAGGGACACGTTCCCGGTGTTCTGCGAGGAGAACGAGTACGTGATGGTCTCCCCCGCGAGCAGGTCGGTCTTGTCTGCAGACTTCTCCAACGTGATCAACGGTGCCGGTGCTTGCGGGACCTGGACGCTGTCCGTAGCGGTGACCGGAGGACCGGTCGATGGGGTGCCGGTGACGGTCGCGGTGTTCGACACGGTGCCGGCATCGACGTCAGCCTGGGTCACGACGTAGGTGGCGGTGGCGGTGACGGTCTGGCCGGCGAGCAAAGTGCCCGGGGTGCCCGGCCAGGTGTAGGTCAAGGTCGACAACCCCGGGAGGGGGTCGGTGATCGCTACGTTCGTCAAGGTCACGTTGCCGGTGTTCACGGACGTGAACGAGTACGTCATGGCCTTCCCGGCGACCAGGCCGGTCTTGTCAGCAGACTTGTCCAACGTGATCGCCGGGACGGGGCAAACGGGTTGGGGTTGGATCTGGGCGAGGAACCCCTCTGATGGCGCCCCGGACTTGATCTGGACGATGATGGAGTTCAGGCCGGTCTGCCAGTTGCTGTCCAGGAGCGTGGATGCGGTTGCGGCAGTCCTGAACCCTGCGTAAAAGTAGGGGTCGTTCGGGTCAAGGGGAATGGACGGCCCGGATCCTCCGGGTGCTTGGGGAAGATTGGTGCCGGTCTGGGGTACGTTGTTGACCCATACCCCGGCCACGGAGTTGTCCGCGAACCAGTTCATCTTCAGCTTGAACGAGGACGGGAGCACTGCCGTGGAAAGTGTGAAGTCGTAACGGTAGTACCAGTCGGCGTTTGCTCCAAGGGTCTGGTTGCCGCCGACTCCGGTGTAGTTCGCTGAAATCCATTGGGCGTTTCCGAACGGGCTGGCAGCCCACGCCGTTGGGACCTGGTTACCGACCTGGGCGCGAACGAAGGAAGCTCCAGCCGGTGGCAGCGATACGGCGTTGGCCGGGATGGTGCCTGCAGGGCCGTTGAATCCCGTGACGCCGCCGGCGACTCTCCAGCGCCCGTCCAGGGCACCGTTGGCGAGCACTCCGCCCGTAGCGGCGTTGTAGCCGGTGTTGAAGAAGCTCGCGTCCGTCTGGCAGGTCACGAGAGGACCAACGCAACCTTCTGCAGTGTCGGTGTTGTTGGCGGGGTTGCTGTCCGTCTCGTTCGCCAGGACCGTTGCTGTGTTCGTGACGCAGGAGGTCATGGTCGCCGGTGCGGTGGCGTTGATCGCGAAGTTCTGGGTTTGCCCGACGGCCAGTGTTCCGCTGACGCAGGTGACCGTCTGTCCGGAGACCGTGCACCCGGGGCTGGTCGTGGTCGGGTTGGTCAGGGGTGCGGGGATGGTGTCGGTAACCACGAACCCGGAGGAAACCCCCGCGCCGTTGTTGGTCACCGCCAGGGAGTAGGCGACGCTCCCCCCCGCTGGGAAAGTAGCTGGGCCGTCCTTGACGATCTGCAGATCCGTCGGGACGCCCGGAGAGGAGGTTCCGTCGTTGCTTGAGCTGGCCGGGCCAATTTGGGTGGCAACGAGGGTGAAGGTTGGGGTGGCTGCTGCTGGGTTTGTCACCCGGACCTGGTAGATCGTGCCGGTGGTGTTGTTGGAGAACCCGAGGTTGCCGTTTCCGTACGTCCAGGCACCCCCGTAGGAGCCAGCCGGTATGGCGCTTGGAAAGGAGGTCACCGCACCCGTTGTGGGGTTGATTCGGACGATGCCGGAGGTGGTGTTCACGCCCCAGAAAAACCCGTTCGCGTACGTAAAGTCCGGTGAATTCGGTACTGCGGACAGAGTGATGGACCGGACCAGCGCGCCCGTGGTTGGGTTGATGACACGCATGATCGTGCTGTCGCTCGTCATTGCGTACAGGTTTCCGTCGGCACCGAAAGCTGCCGTGTTAAATGGCACTGTTGTGCCGCCGGTTGTGTACGTGGTTGCGCCGACACGGGTGATGTAGCCGTTCTGTCCGATCCGGATCAACGCATTGGCAGGGATGGCTGCGCCGTTGCTCCCGGTTCCGGCAGAGACGGACAGCGCGTAGATGTAATTGTTGGTCGTGTTGTAGGCAATGGCGTTGTAGTTGAAGTTCGCTGTTGGTCCCTCGGTAACAAACGACGTGACACCGGAACCGTCCGTCACCGCCTTGTACAGCCTCGTAGGGTTTCCCTGAGAGATGAAAACAGTCGGGGAAGCCGAGTTGAACGGGTCTCCCGGCGCTGCCTGGGCCGGTGCTGAGGTCAGGGCTGGCAGTACACCAGCAAGAAGACCCAGAAGAAGAGTGATAACGAGCGAGGCCGCGGTGGTGCGGCGTGATGCCGGATGCCGGTCCTGCCGATAGCGGCCTCCGGGTGTGGCTTTCCGGCGGCCCCTCTCCTTCACCCGCCGACCAGGTGAGGTGCCGCTTCGCCCTTGCAGAATGTCGGACATATCGTTCCCTTGTTTCGCCGGAACCAGGGAACGCCGCGAGACCACTTGCCGGAAAGACCAGCCAACGAATCAGAACGCCGTCAGACGACATCCAGAGCTAACCCTGAAACCATTTGTTGAGTCGCAAAGGCTCTCCCTGCGCCAGATCACAACCGCGTAACCTGAAGGGAAGTCCTTCGTGACGCACGCCCCGAGTCCCGGCAGGATCACTCGCTGATAACGGGGGCCGGCCACGGACATAGGGACAGGAAAGTCCCGGACCAAAGGTGCCTTCGAGCTGAGGCGCATCGTCAGCCAGGGCAGTCCCCTGGTCCCGGGTACGTTCCGGAGAGGTCGCGCCCCGCTCGGGGACGGGGGCTCGTTTGCGGGGTTTCGTACCTTCGCGCGCTTGCCAAGCCCGCCCCTTACCCGACAAGAAGCTAGGTCCAACAGAACGGCCAGGTTGAGTTTGCGCAGTCTCCGCCGGAGGCGCTTGGCAGAGAGTGACGTTTGTCCTCCGATGGCATGCCCTTGCAGGGATCGGTGCCCTGAAGTCGACCGCTGCTACACCGAAGGAAGGTGTTGGGTCATTCAGGCGGAAGCACGAAAGAGCCTACAGGGATTTGGGTGTCCAGGACTGCGTCAACGCCCAGGACACTGGCCTGGTCGGCTTGCGCACGTTCCATACCCGCTCCAGCCACAGGACAGGCGGAGAATCGTCCTTCGAGGCCAGCCCAGCGCCGAAACCGACCAATATATCCGGAGATGCGGTGACGCAAGCAGTGACCTGCGGGGAAAACTGCCGCCGGCGGAAGCTGTTCCTGCGAAGATCTTCGGCCTGCACAAGCTAAACCGCATTGATTCACCGTCAAACCACAGAGATAAGGACGCGAGTGCAATGCCGAGAGAAGACATCGATGAACAGTCCCCGGCGGCACAGGTCGGATCGGGCGTGCGTGGAATCGCAATGACCACATCGAAGGAAGCATCCGCTGCGGCCGTGCTTGTGGGTATCAAAAATCACAACGTCAGGGAAGCGGCCCTCATGGAACAGGGTCCGGCTTCACGCAAAACGTTGCCCCAGCGGGGGTACAGCGTCTCGTCGATCTACGTTTGATCACTCAATTCAACGCTCCCCTTCGGGCAGGTCTTTTTGGCGGGTGAACAGGCGGCACAGGGTCACGTGGTGCCGCCTGTCCTGGACTTCGGGGGTCTCACGTCCGCGTCCGGGTGTGCAGGGTATCACCGTGGGTCATGGGGATCCTACGGTGATGGCATGCGCGGCGCTCCCCTGCACTGGTTTGTTAACGGGGCAATCAGCCGATCATGACGATGCGGCACTGCCGACTGTGCCTTCATGAGACAGGTCGTGGCCCCTTCATAGTCAAGGTGCAGTGGGAGGGCAAACCTGAACGGGGACCGTCGGATGCGGCTGTGATGACCGGTACGCGACTTCACCAACGTTTCTGGTTAGGGCAGTTCTTGGGCATGGTCAAAGGGTGCGTCCAGGGCCTAGCCGCAGCTCGGACGGGCAGTCCACGCGCATCACTGCGCGTGGAATGCCAGCACAGCCTTTTCGGGAGCGACGGATTGCCGGAGGAGTGAACTTTGACGGCTGCCGAGTTCCCCTCACTTGGGTCCGCCGCGGGTTACGCGCTCCTTGGGTCCGGCGGCCGCCTGCTCCCCGTAGGCGGCGCGCAGTCCTGCCCGGGCCCGTTTAAGCAGCGCAGACACAGCGTTTGGGGCAATCCCGAGGACGGGCGCGATCTCCTTGGGCATGTGGCCCATGACTTCGGCATGCCAGAGCACCGTCCGCCACCTTTCCGGCAGGGAGCGCATCGCTTCTGCGATCCGTTCGTGCTCAACCACGGAGAGCACTGTTTCCAACCTGGGGTCGTCGACTGGGTAAGGGTCCAGGTTCTCGTCACCGGTCGGCAGTTCACGACCGCGTGCCACCCAACGGTTGTTTGCCGCGGACCGGATCGCGGTGCTCAGGTACGGGCCAAACACGTCTGAAGGTCCGCGGCCGTTGCGGATGGCGCTCACGGTTTTCACGAACGCCTCATGCAGAACGTCCTCCGCTTCATGGGCTCCCGTCATCAATGATCCGGCAAATGCCAAGGCCCGGTCCCTGTGCCTGCCATACAGGGCCGCCATCGCTTCAGGATCCCCTGACCGCACTCCCTCAATCAACTCCGATTCTGCCCCCAAAGCCCATGTGGGATGGCCGACGGCGGCCGAAGTCTCCTCAGCATCCAATCCGCCAACAAGCGGTTTCTGCCCTGTTGTGATGTGCTGAGACCCATCACCTGTTGAAACGTATTCAAGTGTGCCCATTGGTAGTGCCCGTCCCCATGTGTCAAAAAGTAGAGAGCGCTGCGCTCTCCACTAACACACGGATCTGGCACGATCGTGACGCAAGCACCAAGACTGGAGTTGACCTGTGGACGTGAATTGCCCTCCAACGAATAGCTGTTTCGGGTTCCGCTCCCCTGCATGCGACTGACCTAACCACTTTTCGCCTGTACTGGTCGCCTTCCTCCCACAGCCCGGGCAGCGCCTTTGGGCGTGGAGAAATGCGCCGGCGCAGGGCGGGTCCACGTCCCTGCCATACACCGGCGCCCGCGGTGGTCATCAGGTGCATGCCGGCATACATATCGGGATGTAGCGCTGCTATTTCTTACCCGGTAACCGTCGCCGCTGACGTGCCGCCGCAGGATGTGTGTTCAACCCCCACCTTGCCCCACATGGGGTGTATGTGTAGCGTCTTTCCTCCTACTGACGGAGCGATACGGGCCGAACCATGATCAGAGAGCCCACGCCTCTTTCGTCATCCTGGGACCAGGTATCAGGAACGTCACGAACGGAAGACCTTTCGGTTTATCCGGTATACGCGGGCCAGGGGTTCGGGGCACCCCTTGCAGGGTAGTCGACACAGCTGGGAAGAGAACCGGTGGAAGACGTAGGAACTCAACGCGTATGCCTGCCCGGGCAGGTGGGAGATGAGTGAAGCAGTCCGCTTTCCCCTCCTGCCCGGGCATCCGTCCCGGTCAGGGAGACAGAGACCATTGCCCTGCTGGCTCCCCGACGAACAGGCCGGTACTGGAAAAGGCTTGCAGCGTCAGTTTGGCAGTCCGATCGCCCGTCAGCCTGGGACAAGTGCCCTATGCGGCGCGCCCATGGGCCTCCATGGGTCCACCACATCGTTCGCAGGAACGAGCTAGACGTTGATCCAACGTCTCCTTGGAGAGGAGGGACTCCCGGAGTGTACGTACCAGCCAGGGTACCTCAACCTGGGCCAATTGCGACTGAGCCCACACCCCGGCAACAGTATCCAGAGGGTAAATCGCCTGGAGTTGCAGCCCCTCGATCCTCCCGAGGCGATCCTCGATCACCTCCAACGGGCCCAAGGAACCGTTGCGCGCACTCATCGTCACCGGTGTGCCCTCAGTATTCATCAGCGTTCCTTCCATGAGCCAACTTCCATCGCTCACGCATTCGGTGGCTTCAGGAAAACGAACTGCTGATCTGTTCGTGATGCCAGTGCGAGAATCGAACTACGTAGACCCACCTTGAAGTGGTGGGGCCGCCTTGCCAGCGAGCCCTCACCGCGGGCATTATGTTTCACCGTTCCTTTAGCTTGAGCGGCGGTGGCATTACCGTGTCGGTCCTGCCGCCATTGACGCTGCCCGGAGAGTCTTCGCTCGCTTAACGCCATCAATGGCTATCGATTCGAGCAGCGCTCTGAGAGCAAACATTGCCATGGACATCAGAAACAGCCGCGCGATACGCACCACTCGAACTATCAAGTACTCCAACAGCCGCGACGTAGGCCAGAATCACGGTTTAGCAACACGCCCCAGTGGTCGCTGCAGGCAGGCTTGAACTCAATGCCGGTGTCTCGCGTGACCGTCAACTGTCAGCATTCCGACGGCCACGAGTGGCGTCGCCGGTTGCGCCAATGGCCAAGGATGAGCCAACTCACACAGCTGCGCCACTCCATGTTGCGCGCTCGCCAAAGTCTCTAAGGATCCTGACCACTGTGGGGCTGGGGTTTATTGGAGGGACGGGCAACGTCGAACCGGGTCCACGTTGCCCGTCCGCCCCTCTTGAGTTTCCAACTTGCTTATCCGACGCTTCCTCCAGAGACGCTTTGCGGAGGCCAGGGACCTGTTGCCTCACGTCAATACCTCCGGGAAGGGGCATACGTTGCGTCATTGGAAAACCTCCGGTTGGGTCGGCGGTTCCAGTCCTCGTTGACGGGTGGTTTGACCGGTGCCGGCTGCTTTGCGGTGGAGAGCGTTTCAAGCCTGCGGGTGAGGGACAGGATTTGGCGGGACAGGGCGGCGGGTCTGACTTTTTGGTATTCGGTATCCATGCGGATCAGGGCCATTGGTGAGACATCGGGAGCAGCGGCCGTGCGCCGGTGCGCAGTGGCCGGGGCGTCATGTCTCTTGCTGACCTTGGCTCCCACACGGACCTTGGACACGAGTTTTTGCTGGGGCAGCAGATAGTTGGTGAAGATCCGGTCCAGTTCCCAGATCTGATTGAGCAGCTCCAGCTCCGCGGGCGTGTCGTAGCGCAGGTAGCCGACCAGCTCGCGGACCCTGGACCAGTTCTTCTGCTCCACGTGGGCCCCGTCGTTCTTGTTGTACGGACGCGAACGGGTGAAGGTGATCCGCTGGTCCTGGCAGAAGTCGAAGAGCTGGTTGTTGATGAATTCGCCCCCGTTGTCCGAGTCGATGCCGATCACCGGGAACGGGAAGACGGATATGGCATGCTGCAGGGCCGCGAACACGTGCTTCTGCGCCCTGTTCGGCACGGACCGGTTGACCGTCCAGCCGGTGGCGATGTCCGTGACAGTCAGCGTGAAGCAGAACTGCCCTGAGTTGTTGGCTCCCTCGTGGCTGACCAGATCAATCTCCACGAACCCCGGCACAGCGTCATCCCACTGAGCCCAGGTGCGGATCGGAATCTGCGACTTCAGCAACGATCCCGGCTTGGTATGGGAGCGCCCGCGCGGCAGCAGCTTGGCCCGCTCCCCGGCCAGGCGCCTGTCGATCGTCGCCGCGCTCATCCGTGCCAACAGGGCCGCCTGAGCATCGGTGACCTGCAGCGCCTCCTCTGCCCGCAGCAGCGGAACAAGCTCGGGCATTTCCGCGGCCAGCAGCTTTCCCGCCGGAGCCCGCAGCACCGCCCAGCAGAGCACCAGCGCCTGCTGCAGATCCGCCCCGTACACGGGCGCCCGTCCGGGGCGAACGGGTCGCGGCCTCGGCGGATCGAGGGCGTGCCGCAGCACCGCCCGGGCGTAGTCCCGGTGCCAGCCTGTCAGTTCAACGACCTCGTCCAGAATCCTGCCCTTCCGGATCCGGTCACCGGCCCGATAGGACCTTGCCAGCTGCTTCGTCACGGCCTTGCGCTCCGCCATCGTCAAACCCATCCACCCTGCGTAACCCGCACGCACCCGCCCGGCAACCCCGCACCAGCCGGAGGATTATTCATGAGGCAACGTATGCCCCTTCGCGGAGGTTTTTTATGAGTCAACGCGAGGGATTTTACTGGTATCTGAAAATAGCTACCGTGGGAAGCTGAAACCTGCACGCGCTGTTTGGTCCTTGGGGATGGCAGACTGCCACAGCTGGGGGCCGGCGGTTTATCGACGGGCCTTTGCGGGGTGGAAGTGTGGGAAAGCGCCAACTGCTATCGTGCGTTAGGCGACGCGCTTGCCCTGTTTCCGTGCTCGGCTCAGCAGTACGGCAGCCCCCCGATCGGAATCAGAGAGAGCGGCAGCGACAATCCAGATACGGTCAAAGCCGGTCTCAGCAAGCTGGGCTTGTGCTGCGTCCTGGACGACTTCCCCGGGGTGGTCTCCGTTGGGTAAGAAGTCGGTGCTACAGGCTCGGTTGGCTGAGGTCCAGTGGAGTCGGCAGTGGGGGCCGCCGTGGGTGTGGTGGTTGCCTTCGGCGTTGGGGTTGCGGAGGGTGTGACGACCGGCTCGGGTTGAGCGGAGCAGGGCGTCGATTCATGGCTCCAGTGGTGGATTTCCCCGGCCCCAGTGATGTTGAGGCTCTCGCTTATGATTTGACCGCGGAGGGGGTTGGTGCGGTTGTAGTCCAAGGCGGCATCTGGGGGGGGAGCTGAGCTGGGTGGCATTCGTGTTCCAGATGTTGGTTTTTCCCTCCTGCAGGAGGAGATGGAGTTCGCTGTCTCCGGTGGCGGTGACAATCGAAGTGTTGTTTCCTTCGGCCGGGTTGGCGTAGTAAGCGGAAAGGCTTCGCAGACGGTCGAAATAGTCGGCGGGAAAGGCATCATTGAAGGCCTCGGCGGCGGCCGAATAGTCCGACACGCTTTTTGTCCGGCGCCAAATTGAGAATTCAGGTAGCGATTGGGGTTGTCCCGGAAGAGGCGTCCATCATCGGTGACGTGCAGGCCGGCTGTGTCGCTGATCTTGCCGAAACCACCATTCAGATCAAGCTTCTGCCCGCTGGAGTAGTCAACTGTTCCCCCAACCAAGAGCTGGGTGGAAGGGCCTCCAACAGAAGGCATCGCGCTGCCATCGGTGTTGCCCAAAAAGTTGTACAAGCCAAAGCTGACGTCTCTGCCAGCCACCAGGCTTCCCTCAATCTCCCCACCAGCTCCGGTTGTGCCGAGGGAAGCATCATCTTCTACAACGACCGTGAAGTTGTGAGTTTGGGCCAACGGGTTCAAACACGTTGCCGGGCCTGGTGTCGCGGAAGCAACTGCAGCAGATCCAATGGCGACAGCGAGTACCGCGGTGCTACCCGCGACGACGCGGGATAACGTTGGCGTGTTCAGTGAAGCCCGCCTTGCGCCTAATCGAGTTAAATGCAGTGAAAGGATGATCTTTCTTTCTGGACGCGTAGTACTCATGGAAAAGAAGCGCGTCACTTTGTGGCCCCAAAGCACCTGTGGGTGAGGGGGAGGCGGCCGGGATAACCACCGGAGGCCCAAGTAAACTACATAAGTTGCAGCTGAAACATGACGCGTATTGGACTCAAAACACCTATTCTTGAGGCAATCTTGATTGACTCGATGCGCTGCCCCGTTTACAACGATCTTCCCTGATGCCAGCAGCACGGGTAGGTAGGCATCAGCCTTCCAACCTTTGCCCCGTAGGTAGGCTTGCGGATTTATCACTGCCAGCGATTCGTACCAATACCGGCCAGTTCGCGCCACGTAACCCTGAGGCCCAATTCGCCGAGCAGGAAGCAATCAGGCTGTTGCTGGTCCGTGGAAGTAACGCAACCCGCGAACGATTGCCAAACACCTTGGTGAAATTTTGGCGTTGACAGCAGAGGTTTTAGCCTTCTAATCTCGTTTGTGGCCGAAGAATAATCGTTTTGGCAAGGCCACACACCGTTTCGTCTCTCGGCGGGAACAAGGAAGTCTTCCCGACCTCAGAGGCGCAAAAAGCGGAGCCGGACAGCAATCATGACGATCTCCGACCCCCGCAAAGGAACGGGCGCGGTTCCGGATAATCCAAACATTTCAGAGTGCACTTAGGAGACAAACGTGACTAACACGAACCTGGAACCCGGCGATACGAGCCGACGCAGACTCTTGGGGGCAGGCGCTGTTGCTACCCTTGCAGGAGCACTGACCCTGGGAACGGCAGTATCGGCCCAGGCCGCGGACAAGCCACAAGGAGCGAACATTTACGATGTTACGTCTTGGAAGATAACGGGTCAGCCCAACGTCACGGCGCAGTCTGATATTGGTGCTGTGATCAATGACATCATTGCGGACATCAAGAAGCGCCAGACCACAGCCGATACCAGGCCCGGCGCCGTTATCACGATCCCTCCGGGCGACTACGATCTTCGCACCCGGGTCGTCGTGGACATCAGCTACCTGACAATCGCGGGGTTCGGCCATGGGTTCTTCTCCCGCAGCATCAAAGACAACGTAGACACCTCCGGGTGGCTCGAACGGCAGCCAGGCGGGAGTCACATCCGTGTCCTGACTCCGTCGATAGCCCCCCAGGCCTTCCTTGTCCGTCGTGATGGAAGCCCACGCCTGTCCGGGGTTGTGTTCCGAGACTTCTGCCTTGATGGTGTCGAGTTCCCCCCGGACGGCAACAGCTACCGTAACGGCAAGACCGGCATTGAAGTTGCATCGGACAACGATTCCTTCCACATCACGGGAATGGGCTTCGTATATCTCGAACATGCACTTATCGTCCGTGGCGCCGACGCTCTGCGTGTCCACGACAACATGATCGCCGAATGCGGCAACTGCGTCGAACTCACCGGAGCCGGCCAGGCGACAATTGTCAGCGACAACCTCATGGGAGCCGGACCGGACGGGGTCACCCTACTGGCTGAAAATCACGAAGGTCTTCTCATCACCGGCAACAACCTGTTCCCCCGCGGCAGGAGCCTTGTCGAATTGAGCGGCTGCAACAGGTGTTCGGTGACCTCGAACAGGTTCCAGGGATTCTTCCCGGGGATGATGCGACTTGTCAATAACTGCAAAGAGAACCTGATCACCGGCAACCACTTCCGACGCGGGATGGAAGGCTTCCCGCCGTTCCTCGGAAAATCCAATGGCTTGGACGACCTCTACGGCGTCATTCACGTCGCCGGAGACAACAACCTTCTCTCCAACAACCTCATCGCGTACGACGTTTCCCCCGACAGGATCGTACCGGCGAACGCCCAGCCGACAATGATCCTCATCGCTGGAGGCGAAAGCAACGTGGTTGCACTCACTCACGTTGTGAGCAATGTCGAATCACAGAATGTCGTTCTCGACGCTTCCACTGTCCGCTCAAAAGTGCTGGACAGCGGCCCCGCTTCGAAAATAACTTCCTACAGCGCCGACACCGCCATCCGCCCGACCCCCTAACCAGGAACCAACACAGCCGTCTTCACTGCTGCGGGATAACCCGTTCGATAGTGAATACGGCTGTTCCTTTGGGCATTGCAGACGACCCACCCGGAAAAACGCCTGGTGCACTCTACCCAGATCCTGTCCCTGCAGAGTCCTTTAGGCGACCAGGCAGGACGCGGCCATCGTGCCCACTCCGGACGGGCCCTTTCAAAGGCCGAGGCCAACCGGCACGGGCTGGCCCTGTACAAGCCCGCAAAGCGAAGAAAGCCCATCACCGGACTAGGGCGCGCTGGGCGCATCGGCGTGCCGTTGGTCGTAAGCGGCCCGGAGGGCCCTTCGTGCCCGCTGCAATGACGCATTGATGGCGTCCGGGTCGATACCCAGCGCCGACGCTATCTCGCTGGGTGGGGACCCCAGCACTTCTGCATGCCATAGCAAGGTCCGCCATGGTTCCGGCAACGAGTGCATCGCTAGCGCTAGCCGTTCGTACTCGAACATCGGCCAGCGTGTGCCGGACCCGCCCGAAGGGACAGTCTCCCCAGCCTCCTGGAGGCTTCCATGCTCCAACAGACCCATGAGGGCCAGCCTCCTGGTCCTCTTCGTGCTGGGGGAGGCGCCGGGTCCCGGGCCTCCCCCCGGCGCAGGGGCAAAGGAGTCGGAGCCCGGCCCCTGTCCCGTAAACGGGCCTGTGGCCACAGAATCCTGAATCTTCGCGGTTCCGGCCGCACCACTGACCCTGTCGAGCGCTACTTCCTGTCCGAAGAGTGACCGATGTCGGGGCGCTATGAAGCCAGGTGTCCCCATGGGGTGCTCAACTCCCCCGCTTGCCAGGCAGATCGCCGGGGCACAGCCGATCCGATGGTTCATTTTGTGGTCGATGTTGTGCATCTGGTCTCACGCAGCCTTCAACGTCTTTGGATTTCATGCGACTCACGGTGTCCTCTGCCGGGGCGCTAGCGGTATAGACGTAGGTCTGCGATGCTCCACCAGTTATCTGCGCTGCCACTTGAGGAGATCCGGAGATAGCGGGCGTTTGTGGTCGCCAGGTCGATGTTGAGCAGCTTTTTTCCGCAGTTTTCGTGATTCGGACCCGCCGGTCCGGGAGGGCTTGGATCATCTTTGTCCCTTCTAAAGACGCTTCGCGCTGTTGGCCGCGGTGATAACTTATGCGCTTAGAAGTTCGCCAAAAGGAGGCCTTCAATGCGCCCATTAGATCAGGTGGTGGAACTCAATCTAAGCGCATTACTGTGATTTTGACAACAGTATTACGAGGCCGGGATCGCCAGTGAGGGATCAGTCCGGGCGGCAGCCGCAACTTTCGCGGACACGAGACGGACCGGCAGTTCCCGACTGGCTGGAGCAGCAAGCGGGCGGGCAATCGCGTCCACGAGCAGCTCCACTGCCGTGCGGCCCATCAGCTCCATTGGCTGGCGGACGGTGGTCAACGACGGGCGAACCAGGCGGCCAGCGACAACACCGTCAAAGCCGGCCACCGCCACCTGCCCCGGGACCGAGAATACGGCTGCCCTCAGGGTCTCCATCACGACCAGCGCCTCTTCATCGTTGGCGCAGACGAAGCAATCGGGCAACGAACCGCGGTCCATGAGTTCCACGACCAGTTCTGGGGTGACGGCACTCGCGCCGGGGCGGCCGTCCAAGGGTGGCGAAACTTCCAATCCGCGGACGTGCAGGGCGTCGCTGAAAGCGTCGTACCTTGCTTTGGTCTCCGCGTTGGGGACGCTGACAAACGCCAACTTCCGGAAGCCATGAAGTCAACCAGGTGCGCCATCAGCTGTTGCATGCCGGAAGCATTGTCAATGGTGACGTGGTGTAGTTCGTTCTGGCCGGAGGGTTAGACAGCTCGAGAACGGGGATACGGGCAGAGATGCGGCGGGTTACCTCTGGAGGAATCGTGCGGGGAAAAACGATAACCCCATCAACCCTGCCGGCAATGTCAGTAGCCGCCCGTTCGCTGCTGGCCTCGTTTCCAACTCAACGCCCCGCTGGACTTCATCAACATAAACAGGGAACAACCGGCAGTCATCGTTGGGAGCAACTACGGCTGCGGCGCGGTCTTTTGTCGTCCGGCCCTTGGCAAGGCCCCGCGCGCTGGCGCTGGGCACATATCCAAGTGCCCTAGCTGCCTCCAGAGCAGTCTTCCTGGTCGATTCCTTCACGCGGTGAGGCTGGGTGGAGGCAAAGGACACGGTAGCTATGGAAACCCCCGTCTACTCGGCAACGTCATAATCCGTTGGACCCTTGACCACCGCTATCACTCGCCTTCACACCCAGCTTATGCGCTTAACGGCATAAACCCGCGCTGGAACCAGACTCGCATTGGGAACTGGGCATCGTGAACTGTCAGCATGGAATTGCCCGGCCACTGCCTTCAGAGCACGCGGCGGCTCGGCGCCGTGCGCAATCGCGATTCCGGCGGGACGATGCCGCGCTGGCCGAGACGCCAGCATGGCACACTTCCATGTGGCGGTCTCAGTTTCCTTCCGTGGCAGGCCACAAGACCGGCCGCGGCGAGGACGTGGCTCCTGCTACGGCACGGCAGCCCAACAAGGCGCCAAGGGCTTAGACCGTCGCGGGTACCGGAGTCCGGTGTCGCGTTGTCCTTTCCTTGATGTCGTCATGAATGGCCTTGGCGATGTCGGCGCTGCGGTACACCAGAGCGGGTGTGCCGGATGTGAAGAAATAGGCGCCATGGGTCAGGTCTCCCAATGCGAATAGGTTCCCTGACCCGCGGCCGCCGATGACAGCGCTGGAGCTGGCTGCTACCTCCAGTCCCCCGGCATGGTGTCTTCGGGCGAGACCGTGAGTGACAGCGGAGTTCACGAGTTGTTCCACGTTGGGGTGTACTCCGTAGCTAGGGGGCGTCACGGCGTTGACGACGTAGTCCACCTGTTCCCTGCCGGTGGCCAGCTGCACCCCGAAAGCTTCCCGGCGGTACTGGACGTGCTTCAGGCCACCCTTCACTTCGAGCTGGCCCGCCTCCAGCATCTCCAGGATTCTTTCGCCGTTTTGGGGTGGCATTGGGCAGCAACGACTCATGATCGAGCGCATCGTGGAAGGTGAGGCCAGTGTTCGGTTCTTGTCGTTGGGGCTCAGGGAGTACCAAATGTCCTGCCAGACAAGTATCGACTTTTGAAAAATGTACGTTTCCAGATCCGTGCTGTCGTAGGGCCGCTCCAGTTGCCAGCGGAGGTCGTCCCGCGTCCTGGACAGTCGCAAGTGCGGAAACAGGCCGCGAGGCTCTCCTCCCCAGGCACGCACTTCCTGGTCGAAAAGCTGTTCCGCATCGTCCAGGCGAAGATAGGTGCCGGATCGTGCGAGGGTGAGCACATTCTCAGTGGTCAGGTATTTCCCCGTCCAGCTGGGGCCACTGCGCCGCACCAATGGCAGGGTCCCGGATCGCGAGTACATCCTGATGGGTCCTATGTGGCCGCGTTCCCGCAATGCTACGGTGACGTCCACCGCTGTCAGGCCGCTTCCCAGAACACCCACCGCGGCGTCGCCAGGTATGCCGGACAGTTGCTCGCGCGCAGGATATGGGTCTGCGATGTAGCCATCGAACCCGTCGAGATCGAAGGGGCAGCCCAGGACGCTTCCTCCTGCGCACAGGATGACATAGTCGAATTCATCACGCCGGGCATCTGTCTCCAGAATGTAACCGGACGATCCGATGGGAGCAACCGATGTCACGCGTTGTTGGACGATTTCCACACGCCAGCCGCGACGCTTCAGGTCCCGCACGAGATCGCCCGCATGCTCGGCAATATAGTTTCCATAAATCTCCCTCGACAGAAAAGCATCCTGGGCCCTGACCCCAGCCATATAGCCCTTTCGAGTAAGCCATTGCTCGGCATGTGAAGGGTCACCGTAGCGGATCGACATGCCGGCCGCCGAAATATTTGCCAGAACGCACGGGCTGTCCGCCTGAAAGACGCGCCCTCTCCACGGTTCAGCGGAGGCATCGTACAAGGTCAGACTGATATCGGACTGATTCCCGAGAGCCTGTTCCAAGCCGTCCAACATGCACGCCCCCGCAGTACCAAGCCCTACCATTGCAATTCTCATGAGATCCCTTCGATCGACTTCGGTACGCGCCTCCACTACCAAAACCGGAAGATCCCATCACAGTGACGTGCCCAAAAACCTCCGCTCCACCACAACCGTCGTCGCACACGTCATTCGTTGATCAGAGCCACCGACGTGGACAGGCCAACCGGGCAGAGAATACCTGCGCGGCATGCCCTCACAGCCAGCACAGGAAACCAAAGGCGGGGAATCGTTTTTTGCCTTCTGACCAGACGGCATTCATTCGAACCTGGAACGAAGCACGCGCCGGGTCATCCTGCGGCTGCCGCCACATATACGCAGTCGGAAGTTGCACAGGGACAGTTTGCTCAGGACAGGAACCGGGCCGACTCCGTAAGACTCCGCAAGGGACATCTACAGTGGCGCTTCCGTCACGAAGCTGGACCAACTGAGTTGACTTGACATGGAAATAGACCAAGGAAACACCAGCACGAGTTCGTCCGGCCGCCGCGACACGGTAACAGTGGGGGCTGCCGAGTTCCGCGAGTTAACCATGCGCTGGCAGGCGCTGCGCCACGTATCAGACCGCAAGGGCCAGGCTGTTGACCCGGTCGCCGCCTTGCGATGCTCAGGGGCAGTGCTGGAGGCCGTGAGCACGGTGATCGCAGCCGCCGAAATGGCTGACACGGCAGCTTCCTCCTGAGAGCTTGGGCTGAGCAGATGCAACTAACAGTAAAGGCTCCCAGGGCGCCTGCCCACGGTGTGCTCGCACAGGTCCTTTCAGAAGACCATCAAAGCTACCTTGGCCTTGGCACGTTCACCCGGCTCGTGGAATCGGCATCAACATCTGAAGGCGACGCCCTGAGGCTACGTGTATTGCGCATTCTTGAAAACGGGCTCGCGGCTGGATACCTGGCAGCAGGTGACACCTTGGGAGGGCAATTCCACCCCTGGCCCGATTCTTACACCCAAACCCTGAAGCGGATCGAATCCGCATGGCCGGCGGGCGGGCTGCTGTCCCACGCGGACCTGCAGGAAGTGTGTTGTTTGGCCAAAACAGCGTCCGGAGAACGCATCGCCGCTTTCTATCGCACCCTCTGGTCCGGTTCCGGTGCAGTCGACAGCACCGCTACCTAGCCAAAGTCCCAGAATCCGGGCTTTTGCCAACGCCCGTTCGGCGTCACCATTCCACTTCTCGGCGGTTAAGGCAACTGTCAGTCCTCTTCGCCGTTCATTTCGTTCCGGCGACATCATCCGGGGGTTACCATCAGCTTCTCCAACACATTGCAGGTTGACGACGAGTACCTGATAACACTCATCCGGGACGGTGACCGGGACGCCGCAGGAACGTTGTACGAACGGCATCATGAGGCAGGCTTCAAATACGCACGCCGGCTTCTGGATAATGTCGCCGATGCGGAAGACGTTGCTCAGGAAGCATTCACAAAGACAGTACTGGCGATAGCTCGAGGAGGCGGTCCTGAGTCACTGTTCAGACCATACCTTCTCAGGGCAGTCCGGACCTCCGCAGCCGATAGATGGCAACACCAGGCCAGGGAGACGCCCAGCGAGGAGACACCTGATACTGGACATGAGGACCCTTTCCTTGCCTCCGTGCTGGACAGGGAAGACAAATCAACCGTCCTTCGGGCATTCGAATCTCTTCCCGGACGCTGGCAAACTGTTCTCTGGCATGCCGAAGTTGAGAACGAACCACCGCGACGAATCGCACCCTTACTCGGTATCGAGCCGAACGCTGTGTCGGCTCTGCTGGTACGGGCCCGGAAAGGCCTCCGCGAGGCCTACCTAAGAACCTGCGCCACGGCACCGCGGGCCCCGGAATGCGAGCGAGCCTTTCCGCTGCTGGCGGCCCACGTGCTGGGCACAGCATCATCCAGGGATCGCAAGGTGGTAAAAGAACACGCCCAGGACTGCGATGAATGCACAAAAACCATTGCCGCCATGTCTGACGTCGGCAAGACTATGCGAGGCATCATTGCACCGGTACTGCTGGTTGGCTCTGCCAATGGCCTGCCCCCTTATGTTGGGCACCGTCCCCTACCGGACCCCCTACGCTGGGTCGCAATGAGTGCAGGGGTAGTTGGCGTAATCATCGCTGCGGTATTCGTGTTCACAGGCATGACGACAACCTCAAATGTCCAACCCCAGGTAACTCCCCGCATCCTGGAGGCTGTACCGTCCCCTTCTCTTACAGCAATACAGGACCCGGCGCAGTCCACTCCCACCGGAAGCGTCTCCGGTAAGCCTGACCCCCTGCAGGGCAGCCCATCAGCAGCAACCGACCCGCTCGTGAGTGCCCCTGTTCAACCACCCGACATCCGGGGCACAGAATGGACAGCACGTGCAACAGACAGAACAGCCCCACCGGTTCGTTCCGCGCGGGCTTACCCCTCACCCTCGGCCATCCCGAGCGTTCTTCCGTCAACCAGCCCAACCACCCGCCCCACGTCGACACCCACCCCCACAGCTTCTTCACCCAGGCCGCAACCAACATCCACGTCGACACCTAGCCCCACAGCTTCCTCACCCAGGCCGCAACCAACATCCACGTCGACACCTAGCCCCACAGCTTCCTCACCCAGGCCGCAACCAACATCCACGTCGACACCTGGACCGCCGGATCCTCAATGTAATAGGTGGTTTCTTTGGTGCATCGGTACCTGATAACCCGAGACACAGCGCCAGGCCTCGGCCGCAGGAAACCCGGTCGCTGAATCTGAACAACGCACTAGACTGCCTCACGAGGCCTTTGCATACAGGTAGCATGAGAACTCATCAGCATACGTACGATTTGGGGCGGATAGACATGCCGGAAGAACCGAACGAAAGGCTCACATTTTCTGTGGGCCGTCAGGAGTTCGAGGAACTGATCCGTCGATGGTCGGACTACCAAGCGGCCGCAGGGAAGGCGCCCGGTCAAGTGGATCCTATTAATGCCCTTCGGCTTACTGGGGGACTTCTTCGTTCCCTTGAGGAGGTGCTAGCTTCCCTGAACGAGGAAGCAACCGACGCGCAGTCATTAAAGGAACGCGGCTAAGGATCGTTGCGTCACAGCGTTAGGTTCCCGCCCTTTTGTTTTGCAGCAGCATTGTCCAGATCAGTGGTCAGAATAGTGTCGAAAGGGAACCTGCCGCATCACTTTTGCTCACAAACTGGTTTCTTTGAGCCGGCAATGAAGGCGCGCGACGCCAAGACTGCGGGAGGCTCGCTGTGGCATGTGCCGAGAGCAGATATAACTTTCCGGCAGATACCGCTGACCAGCCGCTACGCTCCCTTCGCCTCCTCAACTCCTGGCCCCAGTCAGCTTTGATACTGGTTCCGGAGTTCGCTCGGACATTAAGGCGTGTTCGAACTCGGCGATCGAGCCGATGATCTGGAAGAACATGCGCCCCAGCGCGGTGGACGTGTCGATGCCCTGGTCCAGGACCAGCAGATCCACGCCGCGCTCCTGCAGCATCCTGGACAGGTCGATGAGGTTTTCCAACGATAGCCCGAGCCGGTCGAGCTTGGTGACCACGAGCTGGTCACCTGCCCTGTTGACCGAGAGCAAGGAATTGTCCGGCGGGCGAGTTTCCCTGATGCGGTGTCAAGGAATATCTGCTCGCAGTCGGCAGCGGTCAGGGCGTCATGCTGGGCTTCCGGGTGTTGCTCACGTGTTGAACATGTCCGTATCCGACTCGCATCAACACAACGTATCACTAACCTGAGTGGGCGTTACATAGGCTCGTACACGGGAGGTTTACAAAATACGGTCAGTAATTCCGCGCCTTGCGGAACACGATTTCAATGTCTCGCGAACGATCGCTATCGGGCCAAGGCTTCGGCTGGGATTCGGCACGGATGCCCATGGCGCAGGACTACGAGCGGTCAAAATGTCGGCGGGGTTGGGCTGTCCATCATTTGGTTCTACCCATTCGAGGGCCGCGACGAGGCGGCCTTCGTTGGGCAGGGCCCGTTGTTCCGACGTGGGGAGCTTGTCGTAGGTGTAGGCGGCCACGGCCATGGGTGAGGTTGATCGGCCCAGACTGTACCTGACACTTCGGTCGTTCTTGGTGCCGCAAATGAGAATTCCGATGGTTTCGTTGTGATGCTCGCGGCGCAGCATGTCATCGACCAACGCGACGTAGAAGTTGAGTTTGCCAGCGTACTCGGGCTGGAATTTGCCGGTCTTGAGTTCGATAACGACGTAGCGGTTCTGGTCCATGTGGAAGAAAAGCATGTCGACGTAGTAGTCGTCGCCGTCGACGTCGAAGTGCACCTGTCGTCCTACGAAGGAGAAACCGGGTCCGAGTTCACGCAGGGTCTCGGTGATGCGGCTGGTCAGGGCATTTTCCAGGTCTCGTTCGGCGATTTCCCCCGACAGTCCGAGAAATTCGAAGTTGTAGGGGTCCTTGGCTACTTGCTGGGCCAGTTCAGAAGATTGCGCAGCAAGTTGCTGCGCAAAGTTCGACGGTGCGTTCCCTGTGCGTTCCAAGGTCCGGTTCATGATCATGTTCAGGAGCACGTTGCGGGACCATCCGTATTCCACGGCCGCCGCAGCGTAGGCGTTCGTGAGTTGTTGCCCGAGTTTCTTGTCGAGCAGGACCATGATGTGTCCCCAGGGCAATTGCGCAGCAGGTTGCTGCGCAATTGCGCCGTCGGGCCACATCGCGGCGAAAGTTGTCATGTACTGGATGTTTCGGGGCGAGAGACCCTTCATGTCAGGGAACTCTTGGCGTAGGTCCTCGGAGAGTCGTTTGATCACTCCGCTCCCCCAGCCCTGCTGTTCCTGTTGCTGCCGAACCCCTTGACCGATCGCCCAATAAAGCTCGATGAGTTGGGTGTTGACGGTCCGTAGTACCTTGGTCCTGGCCGCCTTGACTGTTGCCTTCAAATCCTCGAGAAGATCTAGATAGCCGAAGGGCAGGTCCAATTCACGCGAGTCCGTCATGCACTCCACCCTAACGGGGACCACGGACGCTCAAGATCAATTATCCAGACACTGTCTGGACAATTGCGCGACAGGCTGTGGCGCTGTTAGGAGCTTCATCTCACTCGGTATTTGTTGGGGTTGGATCGTGCCCCGGTTCGGTCGTCCGGATGGACAGTCGATAGTGCAACAGCTTGTTGCACTATCGAGCGGTTCGCATCATCCGTGCCCCGTTCCACTGATACCAGGCCGTTCGCTCGAGGGAGCTGAAGTACGGACTCACGGTTGGATGGTCCGCACGTCGGGGAACCAGCCGGCGGGTGCTTTGTGGGGTTCGAGGTGTTCGGGGTCTCGGTGTTTTTGCATGTCGCATTTGTAGAACGGGCCGCGGGGATCCAGGAGGACGTTCATGTGGTGGTCGGCGTGGTCGCGCCACCAGACGCTGATGCCTGTGGCGCCGTCGAGCCTCAGGTGTTCCCAGGCCCGCCAGAGTGCTTCGACGCGGGAGACTGCTTCGGGGTGGAAGTACCATTCGGTACACCATTTCGCCGCGCGGCCGTCGACATCCCTGACATAGGTGGGCAGCAGTTGTTCGTGCAGGAATTCTTCGGCTGAGCCGTAGACCAACTCCGGGGCCTTCTCCCCTCTACTGGCCGTCCGAGCTGGTTCGCACGGGGTGGGTTCTGTGGTTTCGCTGAAGCGTTCGATGTTGATGCTCATGAATTGGGTTCTCTTACCCGGTCACCCATGGATTAGCCGATGCCGCAACCGGTGTTGGGGTTTGTTCCGGGCGTGGGCTGTATTTTGTGAGGGATACTTCGACGGCGTCTTTGTGGGGGCCGGTGTACCAGGGCATGGTTCGCACGAGGGTGGCGGGTGCGCCTGAGGCGAGGACTACGGCGCGGCCGCGGTCCAGTTCAGCGAGGTTGGAGACGTCGAAGATGCGTTCCTTGCTCTCTTGGCGGGAGCGGCTGGACCCGGTCTTGCCGGTAGAGGTGGAGATGTTGATGTAGCTGTAGTCGCCGATCAGGTCCGAGAGAGCGCGGAGGAAGCCTTCTTCGGCGACGCCGCCGCCGTAGACCTTCACGTTCGCGGCAGACCAGATTTTCCGCATGTTCGCCTCTCCCCACAGCTCGACCCCTTGGGACCAGGACTGCAGGATCCCCATGACGATCAGTCCTTTGGAGCCGTAGTGGCTGAACTGGTCCGGCAGGGCAGCCCAGCGGACAACATTGGCCAGCTCATCCAAGGCGAATAATGCCGGTTTGGGAAGGCGGCCGCCGCTGCGCTCGGCGCGTTCCTCCATGGCCTCGGCAATGGCTACCGTCAGGGCTGTGGTGAGGGGCGCGGCCGAGCCGGCGCCTTCCTTGGAGAGAATGTAGATCGTCTCCTGGGACGCGGCGAAAGCTGCCGGGTTGAACTGGCGGCGGGCATCCGTTGCCACCGTTGCCCCACCGGTCGGGGCGACCCAGCGCAGCGTGTTCCGGCTCTTTAAGCATTGGATCATCTTCTCCGCGGTGCCAAAGATCCCGTCGCGCTGCTTATCGGCCAGCTTCAAGGTGGATTCAAGGCCCTTGTACTGCAGCTCATAGTCATGCTCGCGGAGGATCTCGATGGGTTCCTGGCTGACCTGTTCGGTGACCCAGACGTACACCTGCGTGATGGGCAGGTCCCCGAGCGCGGCCGCGAGGAAATACGAGGACAAAATGTCTTCGGCCTTCGGGTCGAAGTAGGCGTCGGGCTTGGAACCGGGCACACGGGAGCCTGCCGAGAAATGCTGGGTGAGTTTGTAGGCCTTCTCTTCGTCGGTGACGTACGAGAGCGGGTTCCACCACCAGTCCGGTTCTTCCTGGGCGATCTTCTGCGGATCGAACACCCACACCGGGGCCGTGTTCTCTCGGACGCCACGGGTGCCGTCCACGACGTCGCGCTTGTTCGACGTCGAGACCACAGCACCTGGTGCGTCAAGAATGGCCGGCATGACCCGTGAGGTCGATTTGCCGGTACGGGGTCCCCAGATATCTAGGCTCAAGTCTTCCCACGACTGGATGAACTTCTGCCCCGTGGAGACAACCTTCCCCACCACGATGCCCGGAGTGTCCGTGACACCCAGGCGCTCGGCCGTGGCCTTGGCCCCCTTTTCCGAGAACGCGGCCAGCGCCTTCCCGCGGCCCAGGTACCGGGCCGCCTTGTCGACGCGGGCGCGCTTTGACGCACCCTTCCTCCAAGCCACGAGTACAACAATGGCCAGGGCCAGCACCAGACCGGCCAGAAGGCAGGCAACGACCGTGGCTTCGGTGGGCCACGGCACACGGCCCCTGGCCAGGCCTGCGATCAGATCCACAGGGTGGGCTGGCGGGGCGCCGACGCCTGCCATCCACGACCCGAGATGCACCGCGGCGTAGGTGCCGCCGCCGAAGACGACGATGAAGCCAATGGCCAGCCAGACCAGCACGGCATCGCCCAGGCCCAGTCCTTTACGGTTTGGTGCGCTCACTGTGCGCCTCCATCCACTGGCAGGACCGGGGCTGCCGGTTCAAGCAGGTTTTCCAAAAGTCTCTATGCGCTCAGGTTCTTTTGCCCTGTTTAGGGCTGAGCTACGCGTTTGAGCAGGTGAAACTGGGTCCCAGACACCATCCGATTGATTTGAAAAACCGTCGACGGGAATGACGGTTTTGGCGTATTGTCGACGCATGCTCGCTCCTTCTGAAGTTGAACTCTGATGGTGCTGGTGGCGCTGCCGGGTAACAGCGCAGTTGATCCGGGGTACTGGAGCGCGCAAGCGGCCGAGGACTTCGAACAAGAGATCGTCGACCAACACGCGATGGCAATGGCAGCTGCTGGTTTGAGTGACGCCCATATCCGCCAAACCCGGGCGACGATTATCGAGTTCGCCCGGTCGGTGACGGTACCGCTGTGGGCGGTGACCTGCCAGGACGCAGACCGATTTCTCGCCGAGCAGAGACGGCTGGGACACAGCGTGAGCACCAGAGCAGGTAAGGCTGGAACGCTGGCGCTGTTTTACGAGTTCATGATCAGCCGCTACCAGGGCCAGATCCATCGGCTCACGGGAGTGCTCGTCGAACAGCCCATTGATGAGTTCAACCGCCAGTCCGGCGCGTCGCTGGGCAAGGTCAGAGTTCCTCCCTCGGACGCGGAAGTCGACGCATTGTTTACAGCTTGGCGCCACTCGATCCCGGCTGCACGCAAGTATCTGCCTGCAGCGCGGGACTACTTCGCTGCCTCGCTTTGGCGGCGTCTGGGATTGAGGATCAACGAGACGGTGATGCTCGACATTCGTGACTGGCGCCCGGACTTGGGTGGTTTCGGCAAGCTCCATGTCCGGTTCGGCAAAGGAACACACGGCCGCGGACCGAAACCCCGCCTCATTCCGGCGATCAACGGCGCAGCCGAACTCATTGATTGGTGGCTGGGTGATGTCCGGCATCAATACGGTGAGGACTGGTCCGACCCGGACGCCCCCTTGCTTCCCTCGGAACGCTTCGATCAGGACCTGGGCAGGTGCGGACGGGTTGGTGGCAACGCGCTCCGACGCGGCCTGAGGTTGCAGGTCGAGCAGTGGATGCCGGCATGGTCGGGACGAATGACACCACACGTACTGCGGCATTACTGCGCTTCCTCCCTCTACGGGGCCGGAATGGACATCAAGGCCCTCCAGGAACTGCTGGGCCATCAATGGCTCGCAACGACCTCCCATTACATCCACGTGCGCAGCGACCATGTTGAGCAAGCCTGGAAAACCGCCAATGAGCGGGTTGAGTCCCGCTTCGAGATCACCCACAAGGAAGGATGATCCCATGCAGTGGAATCTCCGGATCAGAGCCGCGGAACGCGGAATCTGGAAGTCGGCGCAGATGCGCCGAATGCTCGCCGACGCCGGGCTGGAAATCAGCGCCGGGAAGATGTCTTCGTGGTGGGCCGGAACACCGGCAACATTGAAGCTCGATGACCTTGACGTGCTCTGCTCCGTGCTGGAGTGCACGCCGACGGACCTGATGAGCCCCGAACCCGAAAAGGTCGCCGCACGCCGGCCCAGCACCACGGCCACCGTCAACGGCGACGAAACCCGGTCTGGCATGGTCCCGCCGGTCGTGACCCCCAGGTTCGGCCCGCCACGGTCCGAACCGCCTCTGTAGGCGAGGCTGTTGTGAGTCCGGCCCCAGGACCTCAGGCGCCGCTTCGCCCGCCATCCATGTGTTCCCAATGCCAGATCAACCGTGTCGCGTGGACCCACCCACGGGTGGACTACTGCTACAACTGCCTGCCTGGCGGCCCGTTCACACCACCCCCATGTTCCAAATGCGGCACACGCTCCGGCTACTTCAGCCAAGGGCTCTGCACCAGCTGCCATCCCGGCAGCCCGCAATACCCGGGCTCCTGCAAGGATTGCCTGGCATGGGGCGTGTACCGCCGGCACAACTGGACATGCTGGCCCTGTCGTTGGTGGCGTCCCCATAACCCCGAGGGCATCTGCGACTTTTGCGGACGCACCACCCGCATCGGCGAACGACGGGCCTGCAGGCTCTGCTTGGAACAGGCCCGCATGCTCCAAGAGCCAGGGCATGGCCTTGATCTGGTCGGAGCCAACAAGAACGGCCAGCAACTCTTCTTCGCCAACATGAGCTTCCACCGCCGTGGAGCACCAGCACTGACTCCGGAACAGCGCGCTCCCTGGGCGCATCGGATGCAGAACAAGCTCGGTGATGTGGCGTCCGTGGCCGATCCGGGTACGCAGCCGTTGTTCGAGATGCCGCCGGATCCTGCCGTCCTCGCGGCCCGGCTGCGGGCAGAGAACCGCGAACTGACCCGCTACTGCGCCTCCATCGTCCGTGACCACGCCATCAGGTTCGGTTGGAGCAAACGGCAACGCAACGACGTCACCCGTTCTTTGCGGATGCTCGAAGGCCTGCGGTCCAGCCCGACCGCGAAGATCCGAGCTACCGATGTCCTTCAGCTGCGTCAATACTCCGGCAACGTTCTGTCCACCATTGATGTGCTGGCCGCAGCTGGCCTGCTGATCGAGGACCGGCCCACCGCTCTCGAACGCTACTTCACTGCCAAAACATCCACTCTGCCCCGTGTCATGAAAGACCAGCTCGAGATATGGGTAGAGGTCCTGACGAATGGTTCCCTCCAACCGCCACGGCAGAGCCCACGCAATCCAAGGACCATCAGAGCGCACATCCTCGGAATCGAACCCATCATCCATGCATGGGCCGACGCCGGCCTGCAGTCCTTCGCGGAAGTAACCCGGTCCGACGTCACGGCCGCACTGGAGAAAACAACGTCCCGCCGCCATATCGCCGGCAACGGGCTCAAATCGCTGTTCACCATCCTCAAAGGCCGCCGTCTGATCTTCGCGAACCCAACCCGTGGACTGAAAGCCTCCCCCAAATCCAGCACCATCCCACTGGCCCTGAACGCCGCGGTCATCCGCGGCGAGTTCAACTCCCCTGACCCCGTCGTAGCTCTCGCGGTTGCCCTGGTCGCCTTCCATGCGCTGACCGGTAAACAGATCTGCGAGCTGCGGCTCACGGACACCAGCGACGGACACCTGACCCTCGGCAACCGCGATATCCCCTTGGCCGCGCCCGTGCGCACCCGTCTGGCTACATGGCTCAACCACCGCAACCAGACCTGGCCGGACAGCGTCAACCCTCACCTGCTCATCAACCGGCGCACCGCCCCCAGACTCGTACCCGTCGGCAACAACTACCCCTGGGCCGGGGTGACGCTCAGACCCCGGGCTCTGCGGGAGGACCGCATCCTGCACGAGATCCACGCCACCGGCGGGGACGTCCGCCGCGTCTGCGATCTGTTCGGGCTCAGCGTCGAAGGCGCAACCCGCTACCTCAACACGATCGAGCACCCCCACCTTGCCGACGCAGGTCCTCAGGTTCCCCGAACCTGAGAACCCATCCCGAAGGAAGCACCCCCGCATGCTCACGTTCGCGCCAAAACCGTCAAAATTCACGCGAACTTCGCAACCTCGGAATGCCATTTACCGTCGGTGTCATTGACGCCTTCCGGGCCTTTTTCCAAGGAGGTGAGTCCGACCCGGACGGGGATCCCGGGACGGCCACCGACCTTGATCAGGAACTTTCCCCGCCCCGGGGGTTCGACGTCGACGCCGCGTGAGTCCCACGCGGGAGGGTCCTGCCAGCCGATGAGTTTCTGCTGCTCCTGCCGGGACAGCGGAATGGCGGAAGTCAGCAGCGGCATTTCAGAGGCAGGGAGGCCGCCGCAGATGACCATGCCGGAGCGTTCCACGAAGCCGCGGGCTTTCATCCGGTCCTCTTCTGCCGGCAGCGCCAGCAGGTCGGACATGGTGTGGGAGATCATGATCTGCCCGACGCCCACGGACCGGTTCAACCGGGTCAGGGCGTCCACCCGGTCCACCATGCCTTTACCGGCGCGCAGCGCACGCCACAGCTCGTCCAGGACGACGAAGTAGTTCCTGCGCGGTTCCAGCCCGGCGTCGGCGAGGGTGTTGGCGACGTTGACGGTGCCGAAACCGTAGGACCAGCACGCGAGCAGGATGGCGGCCTGCAGGTCCGTTTCGGTCTCGTCAATGCTGGAGACATCGAAGACCACGGCACGGTCGCGGACCATGGGTTGGCTGGTTTGGCGGGAGAAGATTTCTCCGAGCTTCCCGCCACCGGTCAATCCCAGCAGGGTTGCCTCCAGCGCCCGTGTTTCCTGCAGGTAGATGTTCATGTCCCCTCGGTCGAGGGCGACCTGTCGCAGCTCGTCGGGTGCGGAGACGATCACGTCCAGAAGGTCCTTCAGGACCGGGACGCCATCGAATCGGTCATCGAGAACACGCAAGGCGCGGTCCAGGATGGTTTGTTCCTGGTCGGTGGGCGGGTTGCTCCGGCTGATCGTGATCAGCGAAACCACCATCATCAGGCGACGCCCGTGCGCGTCGGCCCGGACGCGGGCTGCGTCTTCGTGGTGGCCGCTGTCCTCCAGCAGCTGGGCGGCCTCGACAGCCTGGCCCGGGTCGAGGATGTTCAGGTACCCGACGCCACGGCCGAGCCTGATGACTTGGCCGCCGAGTGCCCTGACGGCTTTGACGTGCTCGCCTTTGAGGTCACCGAGGATCAGGGGGTGAACACCGTGTGCGGAGAGTCCGATGAACATCCGCCGCACCACGGTGGACTTCCCCAGTCCGGGCTTGCCGAGGATGAACGCCGAGGGGTTGGAGATCAGGCGGGCACGCTGGAACCAGCTGATCGGGTCGCAGCAGACCGTGGCCTGGGTTTCTTCATGCCGTCCCAGCGGGACACCGATCATCGGTGAGGACGCGCCGGAAGAGAACGGCCACAGGCCGCAGACCTGCACTGTCGTTCCCCGGTATTCCTTCACGGACGGGACGAGCTGGGCCATGCCACCGCCGCGACCGGGCCAGCCACGGGCACCCGGCCCGGCCTCACGGGGCTGCTTCTCAGCCTTCTTCGGAGCGGCCTTCGTAGGGCTGGTGCTGTGCTTCGAGGAACGGGCGAAGAGTTTGAATCGGGCCATTAGAGAGCGTCCTTAATCTCGGACGGGACCATGCTGTGCTTGGGCAGCACCAGACCCAGAGGCAGGGACGCGGCGAACGCGGTGTCCTGCGAACCGTAGGCACGGCGCAGCAACACCCGGGCGGTGCCGGAGGTCTGCTCCACCGCGGCCACGGCATCAGCGAGTCGTTCCCGTTCGGTCACCGTGGCCGTGACGACCATGCCGAAGTTCACCAACCCGGCACCTTGGGCTTCTTCCTGCGCGGTCTGCGCCGCTGAACGGGCATCAACCAAGGCACGGGCGGACGGGCGTGTACCGGAAGTGATGCGGACGTTCGCGTTGTTTTGATCCCGTTCGACCACGGCAGCAGCCCGGGCCGAATCCATCGGACGGTACAGCAAGGAGACGCGTTTGCGGTCAATGTCCCCATGCGGGGCCAGCAACCGGGACAGGACCGAGGAGTTCACCGAACCACGCGGAGCACCTGTCATGGTCCAGGACGCTGAGAACGCGGAATCGTGCCGGTAATCGTCCCAGCTTGCCTGCGTCGCCGTGGGACCAACCTCGCCCCAGTTCAACGACACCGGGGACCCGGCGGCGTGGGCTTCATCAATGATCAGCGCTGCCGGCGGATCGTAGGCGATCCGCACGACCTCGCACAGCTCCTGGGCGGACATGGGCCGGGCGATACCGGCACCCGTGGACTGCAGCCGTGCTGACAGGCCGGGGATCCTGGAAGCCAGGTCGCGTGCAACTTCTTCCGGGGTCCGCTTCTTGGCCCCGGCACGGATAGCGGAGTTGAAGGTCAAAGACACCCAGGCGCGGACCGTTGCCGATCCTTCCGGGTACGTGTCCACGACCTCGTTCAGCATTTCCCTCGCGAACGCCGGTGCGTCCGGGTCAATGTTCATCAGCACTTCGTTCCGCAGCCGGTACCCCGAATCCGGGGCGGTCTCCACCGTCACGGCCGCAGCGTCCAGGCCCGCCTCATCGGCCAGCCCGGCGAGCCAGCCACCCCAGTTCGCAACCCACGCGTCGACCTGCTCCGGATCCACCAACGATGCCCCATCAGGTTCGGTGGAGAAGATCACCGTGAAGTGACTCGTCGTTGGCACGTGCAGCAACGCGAACGGGCGCTTGTAGGAGTCCGTGAATTCATACAGGGTCGACTTCGCGGCCAGCCCCGGGAGCTGGTACATTCCCCACTCCGTCACTCCAAGCGGGCCGGAACGGTAAAGGTTCGTCCCGGAAGACCTTGAGATTTTGAAAGCCAGTCGGGTGCCGAAGCGGTCAACGACGGACTGGCCATGCTTGTCCTTGACCGTCAGCAGCAGAGCGCTGACACCGGCAAAGGCAAGGACGCCCAGGCCAACGAACAAGCCCCAAATAGCGAAACTCACAATGCCCATCAACAGCCCGGCAAAAACAATCGCGGTACCGATCGCGCCGAGGTTGGCCAGCCCTGCCGAGCGCGGTACGCGCCAGTTCCCGTACGACGGTTCTTTGTATTCGGTGCTAATTGCTGCCACTGGGGCCCTCCCCGGTTGAATCCTGCGCGGTCTTTTCGATTGCCTCTGACGTCCTGGACGCCAGCTTTGCTCCTGTAGCTACAGCCACACCGGCAGGGCCAGCTGCCGCAGCTCCCCCACTGGCTGAGGCCGTCCCTACACCGGCGCCAGTTACCGCTCCTGCGGTTCCAGCGGTTGTTCCGGCCCCTGTCGTGCCTGCCTTTGCCGCTGCAGCGGTGCCAGCAGCTCCGCCCGGACCCGTAGCACCCGGGATAGGCTGGCCGCCCCCACCGCGCGGGCCGGACGTTCCGTCACTGCCCTTCGGCGGACTGCCTGTTTGCGTGCTTTGGGTGTTCGACGTACTCGTTGACGACGAGGGGGTAGGGGAAGCGTTGCCCCTGCCGCTACCACCACGGCCAAGCGACACAGCACCCGTAGCAATGGCCCCAACAGCTGCTCCCCCTGCAGCATCGCTCCCAGAGGCAACGGCACCGACCATTGGCGTTACAAAACGCATCAAAGCAGGCAACGCGAACAATGCAACAACCATCAACGTGAAACCGGTGATGGAACCGATCAACGCGTCCTTGCCCCCGCTGTCACCCATCAGCAGGAACGCCACCGAGTAGACGATGGCAGCGGCAGGTTTGTAGAGGATGAAAGCGACGGTCCAACCCACAGCTTTCTGGAACCACTGCCTGCCCATCTCGGTGTTCGTGAACGCGGCTGTGGTGGGCAGAATGCCCGCCAGAATCACCAACATGCCACTGCGAACCACCATGAGGACTATCTGGACAAGTGACGCGATCAGGCCGATAAGACCCAGAACGATGAGGATGAAGACCCCGATACCAGGCTGGCTCACCATGACCAAGACATTCATCGACTCGGCAAAGCCCTTGCCGTCCGTGGAGCGGTCGATGATCTCGGCAGAAAAGGCGTCGGCTGCGATCACCAGGATCGAAATCACCCCCAGGCCTAGGCCCGATACCAAGGTGAGCGTCAGCAGTGACCGGAGCAGGTCTTTTAGGGGTGCCCCGCGCTGCTCCCAGATCAACCGAATACCCCCGAGGATGACAGCAAGGACTGCCAGCGCCAAGGTCCACGGCATCAACTCACTATTTACCGCGGAAACAATAGGACTAGCTATTGAGCCATCCGCGCTAGTCAGGTTCACTGTGGGCATGGAAACCCAGAAGGAAGACAGAGTCGTCACCATCTGACTCATGCCCTCCATGATGGACTTCGCTAGATTGCCGATGGCGTCGTCAGTCAGATCGGAGACGGCATTACCTATGCCGCATCCGATGTCTCCAAAACTGCATTCAGCCATGTCAGACCCCAGACCAGAGGATAAAGCCACTCAGATCACGGATTTGGGAGGGTCCGCTGTAGGTCTTACCGTCGTCGGCCGGCATTACTTTCCAGTCTCCGTCTATCCACCGCATTGACAGAGTCAGATGAGCCAAGGCTCCGGAGTTGGTTTCGAATGCGAGGTCAACGTTTGACTCTGAAGGTGTGTAGGACTTGATCAAGAAGCCGCGCACCTGGATGGAAGCTGCGCTAAGAGAAACAGGCGTTGCGGCGGCCTCGCGCATGGCGTTGTCTCGGCCTGTTCCAGGTACCAGCAACTTGTCGGCCAGCTTCGCGACAATCTCCCGAGATCCCGTTGACCCGAGGGCGGCCACGTTCATCGCAGCATAAAGAGCCCCCGTAGGGGACTGCGCAAAGCAGGACCGGAACCCACTGTCATCGGTTACACCTGGCCCGAAGGTTTTCGGATCGGTGGGCGTCGCCATTCGCCCTACCAACTCCCACTTGGAAGTGGGAGCAGATCCCAAGGACTTCTCAGTCCCAGCACGGAGCCCGCAGACGCTCTTGCCTGGCTCAGCAGAACCGCTGGCTTTGGCCGTGGCCGAGCTGCTGGACTCCGTTGGGGCTGGTTGGGCGTTTCCTTGTCCTTTGGGGACCAGGAAGATGACGACAGTTGCTGCGATCAGTGCGATCACCAGCGCGGCAGCAATGATGAAACCGGGTTTGGTGAACGGATTGCTTTCGGTGGTGCTCTCTGTTGATTGGCTCAAGGGTGAACCTCCCGTTGTTGGTGCTGGCTTAGACGAAGGCGCGGACGATACCGCCAGCACTGGCGATGATGATGCAGCCAAGCAGGACCCAGCCGAGTTTGGCGATGGACTGGCCGCCTTCGCCGCGATTGAGCTGAATGACCATGCCGATACCGACGATGATCACACCGAGAACACCGAGGACGAGGCCGATACCGGAAGCCCAATTCAGGCCTGTGAGCAGTCCGCCGGCCTGGTCTGGCACCACGGGGGTGGGGTCGGGAATGACACTGGTGGTGATTGCAGTGATCGAGTTCATGGTGGGAGACCTTTCAGTGGTTGGTGCTTGGGTTGGTTTCGGTAGTTAGGGAGGCTAGGTCAGTGATGAAGCGCTGGTATTCGCCGGCTGTGGGTGGTGTCGTGGAGGCTCCGTGCCGCCATGCCTCAACCCAGGGAAGGGTCCAGAGACGGGGTGCTCCCCCGCCGACGATGGCCGTGAAGTCCCGGAGCGCTTTGGGTGTCTTTCCCGGTGCGTCCGCGAGGACGGCGAGGCCGAGCAGCTCCACTGAAGGGGTGGCTCCGGACGCCCATTGCGTCAGGGCATTTTGGGCGGCGGTGAGTCCGCGCATGTCTGCCCGGCAGACCAACAGCACGCGGGGTTTGCTGGCGTCCTGCAGGACGGGCCAGCGGTGCCCGGTGGGGCGTGCCCCGTCGAGCAGGTCAGCGGTGCGGCTCTCGCCCGCTCCCCCGTGGCTGCCGACAACCCAGAGCGCGGCGGAGCTGGACATGGTGCGGCTGGCGAGACGATCTGCGGTGTCGGGTTCGACCATGCCCTTCAGCGGTGCGCTGATAACGGCAGCCGGCGGGACGTACACATCGAGTGTTTCCTCTTCGATGCTTTCGGCCGGGCTGGTGACCCAGGGGTTCAGGGACAGTTGCATGGTTCCTCCTTTCTTCGGTCGGCTGTGGGGTGGTTAGAAGCCCTTGGCGACGGCCGCGGCAGCGGCCAGCCATGCCCGCTGGGTGGCGGGCTGAAGGGCTTCATGGCGGATGGGGCCGTTCACCAGGGCGGGATCATAAGGAATGCGTACGACGGCGCGGACGAACGGTTCAAAACCATCCGCAATCCGCTGGGCCTCTGCCTTCGCCCGCTTCAGTGCGTCTCCGGTCATGCTGCGCTTGGCGTCGGTTGACTCCGAGACGATCACGACGGCGTTGCGTGCCAGCTCCGCGTCGTGGCCACCACGGGATTCGAGGGTTTGCAGGGTCAGCCGGGCGGCTTCGGCGCGGTCCTCGATAGCAGTGACGGGGACGACGAGCTGGTCGGTGTGATCGATCATCCTGCGCCAGTTCGCGGCCCGTGCGGTGTTACCGGAGTCCATGACCACCAGCCGGTAGTAACGGGTCAGTACCTGATGGGCGATGTCGACTTCCTCGGCGGTGACTTCGTGGTCGCCTTCTTCGTTCTCATCCGAGCGCAGCACGTCGAACTTGTCGGCTGTCTGGTGGTGGACGAACTTGGCGATCTCGGCCGCGTTCGTTGAAGGCGAGAGCAGTTCCGTGGAGGAATCGATCAGGTCCAGGACGCTGCGGTTATGGGCACCTTTTTCCGTGCGCCAGCCCAGGGTGCCTTGGGATTCGTTGTTGTCCCAGGCAACGGTGGCCGCTCCACTGTACCGGGCAAGAATGGCCGAGAGCATCACAACCGTGGGCGTCTTGTTCGCCCCACCTTTGCGGTTGACCACGGCGATGGTCCGCGGACCGGGCCAGTGCTGGCTGACGGTGCGGATATCTTCGCGTTCAGACAATTCTTCCGGTGAGGGGTCCATCCGGAATCCAAGGCGGGTAAGACTTCCCCGCCAACCCTTGGTAGCCGGTTCCAGGACCGGGGCACTGACCAGGAAGGAAGTCTCTTTCAAGCTGCGACGGGTCAGGGGCTCCTCCGGAGCAACTGCAGCTGGTGATTCAGCCGCGGCATTCCTCTGGGCTTTCGGACTGACAGGCCCCCTCTCCTCGGCCTCTACCGGAGTGGGCGGCCACGGCTGGCGTTCCACTGCCGCTGCCGTCGCGTCGACAGGGGCAGGCTGGGCAGGAGCGGCTTTCGGCTTAACAGCAGCGACAGGGAGGGTCTCAGTGACGGCCGGGGCTAGAGTCTCGGGGGTGGTCTCCGGGGCCTGCGCCCGACGTCGTACTGGACGTTGTTCGTACCTGACCGATTCGATCTTGTTGTCCGGGTGCACGATCAGTTCGCCGTGCCCTTCGGGATCTTCGATCTGGACCCGGACGGGGCGCTGCAGTGTCTGGGCTTCTCCGACCACGAGTGTGAGGGCGTTGTTGCGGAGGTCCTGCAGAGTCTCCCCGTCAGGGACGACGCGGGAGTTACCGGCGACGACGACCTCAGCGGTTCCGTTATCACGGACGATGGCCCTGATGCTTGGAAAAGCCAGGACCTCGGTTGGTGTAGTACCCATGAACTTCTTCCTTACGTGTGTGGGACGGAGGTGCAGCGCTTAGGGCGTTGGTGGTGTCAGCCGGTTGACCTTCCACGGTGCGTCCTTGCCCGTGCGGAGCAGCTGCAGCGTGTAGGTCCCGGCGTTGGTCGGGACAGCTGCTGCGACGCCGTAGCCGTTGGATTCATCGACGGTCAGCGTGGCCGGGCCGGTGACGCGGCTGGCTGGGATGTTGGCCGGGTCCACTGCCGAGTAACCGGCGGTGGCCTGCGGGGTGAGCCAGCGGGCAAGATCGTTGGCCCACTGTTGTTCCTCGGCCTTCGGGCGGGCGAAGTCGGCCATGGCCTTCTGCGCGACGTCCACGGCCTGATCCTTGCTGGCTTGATCCCAGGAGATGCCGATGGTGGGAGGGACGGTCCCACCTGGCGCCTGCGGGCCGCTATCGACGCTGAGGGAGACCGGGGCAGAGGGCGTGGCCGTTGTCGCTGCTGGTGCCGGTGTGGTGTTTGACGCCGGTGCGCATCCGGCGCACAGCAGGGCCACGGCGATGAGGGCCAGGGGCTTTTTCACTTCTTCTCCCCTTGGCTGGGCAGGTACAGGAACGCGGACGGGGCACTGCTGCTGACGGTCCGGGTGTAGTAGTTGTGGTCATCCGGTGGCGGGTTGCCGTTGTAGCCCTCTTCGACATAGGTCCCGTCGTCCTTGACTTCTTTGACTACGGCCACGTGGCCGAAGCTCGGGTCCGCTCCCCCGGTGCCCGGTGCGTACCAGACGACCGCGCCGACCCTGGGGGTTTTGCCAGTGGGCCAGCCCTTGGCGTCCCAGCCGGACTTCCATGTCACGGCAGAGCCGAGGCCTTGGCCGTCCGGGCGGAAGTTGCCGTTGAGGAACTTGAACGGTGTGCTGGTTGAGCCCATTTGCTGGTTGACCCGCCAGAGGGCGAAGTCGACGCATTCGCGGTAGAACATGCCCAAAGGTGACGCGGCCGCTGAGCCTGCCCCGACCTGCAACCAGGTCGGAGAGTCCTTCCACGGGTAGTCATCCCCGGCACCGGACTTGCCCGGGATCGCGCAGTCGCTGCCTTCGAGGGAGAACTTCCCGTCCGAGAGCGCCTGGACGATCTTCACGGCGTCGGGCCAGTACTTCTGGTAGTGGTACGGGTCGGCGTTGCGCTGCACCTTGTTACCGGCAATGGTCGGTTCCAACTGTTCCCAGCCCGGTACGGCCTGCAGCGCCTTGATGAAGTTCGTTGCACTGATCGTCGGGTCCATGCGGTCCTTGTAGGAGCCCCATGCGCCGTTGTCACGCTGCTGGAATAAACCCCGGGAATCAGGCCCGGGACCGTCGCCGTAGTCCAGCCCGCGCAGCCCCGACTCCCCCAGGGCCACCATGATGCTGATGGTCTGGCCCTTTACGGAGAGGTTCAGCGCTTTACCCGCGCCCATGACAGCAGCGGCGTTCCTCAACTGCTCAGCGGTATATCCATCAACCTTCGTGTTGCCGTCAACGACTACGGACACCGGTCCGCAGTCGGCGGCGGCAGGTTTGGCGGGGGCGAGGAGCAGGATGAAGGAGAAGATCAGCCCAAAGAACAGGCTTGGGATGGCGATGAGGGCCACGAGACCCAAGGTTTTGCGTTGGCTCATGACGCGACTCCGGCAAGTGCAACCATCCAGGAACGGAAGGCTTCACGGTCCGGGGACGCTGGCTTAAGCGGGTTGCTACCTTTCAGCCGAGGTGTCTCCAACGACCATTGATCCTTCATTCCTGTCCCTCCCCCTTGGGCACTGCTTCTACATCTCCCGGCACCCACCGACAAATTTCCATTCGATGGACCAGCGGGCAATTCTCCAATGGCCGCTTGCCATGCTTGGCAACGGCCCGAGGCGGCCTCCGCCTTGCAAGTGCCGACCTTCGGTTACCGTCGGGCCGCTTCTTTCAAACAGGGCCTACAATTTGACTGTAGCTCAAAGTGCATCATTTAGCGATACACTTTGTTCTGCGACTCAGAGCTATCCAGATAATCGGGCAAGATAGACGCATGCCGCGCCTCATCCAGCCCAATCATCCGCAGGAGGTTGAGGCAGCCATAGAAGTTCTCGGAAACCGAGCCCACGCGGCCATCCTGCGTTACCTGCACCAGAACGGCCCCTGCACCACGGGCGAAATCCTCAAGGGAATCGTCCTGGGCGACAAGAAGAAGCTGACGCGGCCCAGCCTCCAGCATCACCTGGAAGCCCTGGAAGCGACCGGCGCCGTTACGGCCGACTTTCCCGCGGGCCAACGGCACGGCAAGCGCGTGAAATACGAAGCCAACATCGACGCCGTAGAGTTCGAGATGCTTCCTGCCTATGTCAACTACCTCCGCGGCAGATGAGCGGCCGCCGTTCATAACAAGCTTTGTCAAAGAGCAATACCTTCTTGATTCCCTAAGCACGTTACATGCAGGCGGTGAACATGTGCAACGCCTGTAGTGGGCATGGTTTATGCCTGTATTGGGTAGCGAAGGGACGTTACGATGTCTGGGGTTCAGTTGTTCTGCCCTGATCGACGCTGGAGGATAAAGACTTAATGCTGACAACTCGGCGCATTCTGGCCGGCCTGGCGTTCGTTGTGCCGGTGGCCGGGCTGTCCGGGTTCGCGGTCATCATGGCTCGCAAGATCGTCAAGCGGGGCCCAAAGGATTACCGTCAGGCAGTGTTGACCGGAGACGGACGACGAATCCGCATTGATCTGGATGACTACACAAAGGCTCCTGGCGACTTCGGGGTGTTCGACCCCTCGACACAGAAGTACACGCGAGTCGGTGAGGTCACGCTGATCAATGAGGATCAAAAGTATGTAGAACGGCGGATTGATCCTCTTGGGTCCGCGACGGGGCGTTTGGGGCCAATCGTCGATTGGACCCCGGACGTGTTTTTCGAGCCCTCCGCTGTCGGAGGACTATACGAAGAGGTGGACGTCCCCACGGACTACGGTGCGGCGCCTGCATGGCTATTCGAATCTGAGAACACGGACGTATGGGTGATCCATATCCATGGCAGTTGGACCGACCGCTCGATCATGTTCCGAGACGTCCACGCATTCAGTTCCTTGGGATTCACCTCCTTGGTCCCTACATTTCGCAGCGACTTGGAGGTCAGCCCACCACAGGGCGAATCGAGCCACCTTGGGCAAACAGAATGGCGTGACGTGGAAAGCGCCGTGTCCTATGCCGTAGCTCATGGAGCCAAGCGCATTATTCTCTCCGGCTGGTCAATGGGCGGAACCATTGCCCTGCTCACAGCAGAGCGCAGCGTGCACCGGGACCGGATCGTAGGGCTTGTCCTGGTAGGTCCTGTCACGAGCTGGCGTAAGGCCATCGCAGCAGGGGCGGTGCGGGCAGGGGTGCCGGCGATTGGTGCCAGCCTTGTTATGCGCCTGTTGCAGGCTCCCTCATTTGCCAAGGTGCTCGGGCTGGAGGAACCGCTCGATTTCGATGCACTCGACTGGGTGGACATGCCTAACCGGGTGGCAGTCCCCACCCTGGTCTTGCACTCCACGGCAGACCAAGAGGTGCCCTGGGAGATATCGGCCGCGTTCCAACGTGCGAATCCGGACACCGTCACCTTGATTTCGCTCCCTGAGGCTCACCACACCCAGGAGTGGAATGCGTCGCCTTCTACCTTCACAAAGGAACTCGCGGGTTGGATCAGCAAGACGATCTTGAGCGAAGATGGCTAGGTCCGCGCGTCGAGCTTGGCCTCAATCTGGCTGATCCTGCCCTGCACGGATTCCGGGAAGTCCATCATGTTCACCCGCTCGTAGTTGTGCAGCACAATAAGGCTTCTATAGACGCCATTTTCGAGCGTCTCGTTGAAGAGATCCCATGCCGGACTGACTCGTGACCGATCTGCATTAACCCGCATCCTCAGCGCGGTCAGCCAAAGAGCATCGATCATCCAGAGGCGCAGTCTCGGGAGCTGCTTTGACAGGAAAAGAATCAGCCACCCTGCCGCTGTCACTGAGAGGCCGACATAGAAAAGGCGGTCAAACCAAGATCCGATCTCTCGGGCCAAGACGTCCCAGGGCGAGAAATGGAACAGCACCACGTACGTAATATGGCATGAAACAGCCACCGCAACCACCAGCAGGCCGACTGAGAATGTTGCGTACAGGCCCTTCGCCTTGTGCCGAAGCATGTAGATGATCCTGAGCACGGTGAACAACAACGCGAGCATGTATGTGCCGCTGTATACGGCAGTTGCGAGCTGGTCCATGCGGATATCAATGAAGTCAGCAGCCGTTGGAGCTTTGTCCTCAATCAGGGCGAAGCTGACAACCATGACGGGGATGCTCAGCAACGGTGCGTAGTAGGTCCATCTGACAATGGGCACGTTCGCTAAACGCCGCACGCTGTCGTTGAAGAAGAAGATGGCCAGCAGCGCGAAGATGGCCTGAAGCAGATTTGTCACGTTGACACCACCGAGGTAGCGGTCAATGTCCTCCAGCGGTGTGACCGTTCCCAGGACATAGAGCGCCGCGAGGCCGAACATCGATGCCACCCACGAGGCCCGGGATTCCGCCACCTTGACCACTGAGGGGATACGAAGGAGGCATAGGGCAGTCAGCAGCGCAAAGAGCAACAGTTTCATGGCTATCAGAGGAACGGTTCAGGGTCGGACGAGCTGCGTGAACGGGTCTTCTTCGACATCTCGAAAGCGAAATCCTCCACCCACCGTTCGACAGGATGATTCGGGACGGAACGGCAGGTGACACTGATGGCGTCCGCGGTTTCCCTCAGCATCTCTTCAGAAAGATCCGGCAGGGCCAAGGCAATCCGGAGGTTCTCCAAGTAGATGTGTCCGAGCTCGTGATATATGCAGTGAAGTTTGTATTGCTGCGATTTTTGCGGGGGGAAGTAGACGTTTATGCGATCTTCAAATTCGGCTTTGAAAGCCGTCAACGCTCCCCAATCTTCCTTGAACTCGATGAGGTTGATCGGCTTCTCGCAGATCACGGTCAAGCGTTCGACGACTTCCTTCATCGACGTCGTGCCGGTACCGCACAACTCCCGAACCTTGTCCTGAACCGGAGGCAGAGTCATTCATTCTCGCCGTTCATCGACGCATCGATAATCCTCGTGATCGTCCTCAGTGTTTCCGGCGAAGTCACGCCCAGATTTCTCGCGGCGAAGTTCTTCACCTTGAGCTTGCGCATCTGCACAAGGAACTCCATCCGCGCTTCTACCTCAGGCGGAGTCTCACTGTTGAGGTCAAGGAGATAACTGGCCGGCACGGCAAAAACGTATTCTGCGATGCCCTTCAGGAGCTCTTGGTCGGTTACCAGGCTGCCAGTGCCATTGATCAAATACGACCACCGTGTTCGCGACAGATGGATTCCGTGGCCCGAAAGTGCTTCTTCCACATGAGGGTAAGTGAGCGCCGTGTTGTTGTCGGACTCCCAGATATCCACCAGGATGCCCATGCGATCGGCAAGGCGCTCTTTCTTCTGTTGTTGCGTAAGAAACACGCTGCGGCCCCCATTTGCCATCGTTCAAGCTCCTTCAGCCAAGGTCAGCTGCTTAGGTATCACCGCTACACAGAGCAGGCGCAGCTGACACAAAATGTTACCTGATGCCCTCCGAAGGGTACAGGCAGTGAGTTGTGCATGTGCGGAGCATGTATGTAGGCTGTCGCGTACTTGATTTCTTGGGGACTCAAGGCGATGCCGCCGCAACACGCCCCTGTTTCACTACAGGTTCTCGGAAGCCGGATTAGGGTGATTCACACATGGGATACCGCACGCCCCAGCTCATTGAGAGGAACGCGCCACTGAAGCGCCCTCCCTTGCCAACCCACCTCATGGAAGGTAGTGATATCGCAGACGGTGCCCGTGAAAACCGCGCAACCACCAGCTGTGAAAGGACCCTTCAGCCAGGAAGCATTGGAATCCTCGACTTAGTCACCGATCGTTTCCAGCTAAACCTTGGGAAATCGTCCGCAACCATCCCATGGGGATGTGAGCTGTGGAACATTCCACTCAACAAAGGGCGCGACACGCCCACCGCTATCAGGGGTTTCGATAACAAAAACCGATTAGATAGCACTATGGCACTCCGAAAGCTCGCACAGGGTGGACGCCCGTCTAAGGGCCCACGGCATACATTCAATGTCAAACCGGACATCACTCGCGCCGAAAAACTGCGCGACATTCTAGAGATTCTTGACTGCAACGCAGTGGATTACCTAACCCCCCTAGTTGCTGCCCACATAGACTCCATCGACCTGGAGAAGTTTCGCGCCGAGCACATACAGGAGACATTGCCTATCGCGAAGGCTAGTTAAAAACTGAAGGCCCGCATAAGCGGGCCTTCATCTAAGTATTTGTTCAGATCCAGTTCTTGGCGGGATCAGATCTGAACTTGTAGAACATCCACCCTGGTGGGTGGATTTTCCATACCCTCAAAGAGAGGCTGTTGCTGTCTATGGTACCGGATGCCGTTTTGGCGTCAACGCACCCACAACCGAGTGTCGCGACAAAATCGTCCCCGGAGCAGGCTTGGAGTCTCGCTCCGTTGATTGCGGGTGCGCCATCGTACCGTTTGGGGCGTTGGGTTGGGCAGAGGTTCCAGTACCCACGACCGAAGAACGCGCCGAAGATCACGCGGTCGCTTCCGGGGCATCCCGCAGCGGTGATGGTGCATGGCGCGGATGGCAGTGTTGCCACGCTTTGCCTGGACTTTGACACTTCCAAAGCCGTGAAGGGCGTTGTCGACGCCGATGCCTCAAAGGTGGGTCGGTTATTGTCGGCGTGCGGGGTGTTATTTGTTGAGGATTTCTCCCCCACCGGTGGCCGGCACCTTTATATCCCATTGGCAGAGCGCATGGACGCTGCCGAGGCTAGGGAGCTAGTGGAAGCGCTGGCGTTTACTGCGACGAGTCTTGACCCGAGTCCGCACCAAAACATCACCGATGGGTGTATCCGTGTCCCCGGGTCGGTACATAAGTCCGGTGGCCACCAGACCCTGATCACTCCCCTGTCCCGGGCGTACGACATCTTGCGTCGCCGCAACCCGGCCGCCGTAGTGGTGGAGCTGCGTGCTGCGCTGGCGCCGGAGCTGACCCGGAAACGTGCACTCAAAGCCCGTGCCGCCAAGATCGTCGCTACGCAGCGCACCGGGGTCCTGCCACTGCCTCTGACTCCTGGCAGTGAGGCACCGCTGCGCAGGGTCGCCCGCACCGGCCTTTATGACACGGCGCGGTATAAGAGCCCGTCCGAGGCTCGGATGGCCGTGCTAAATCACTTCAGCGCCTGTGGCTGGTCCCTGCAGAACGTTGAGAACGAACTCGCCGGCCAGTTCCCCGGCCTGGCAGCCCTCTACGGGTCTCCGGAACGCCAAGCCCGGCTGTTGCCGCACGAGTGGTCCAAAGCCCAAGCTTTTACCTCCACCCAAGCACCGCTCAAACAACTGCCCCGAAAACACGGGGAAAAGAATGCCCTTATTAACAACACAAGCCACACATTAACCACAGGGGGGGAGGGAACCCTCAGCACAGCCGGCGTGCACCAGCTTGTGAATGATCTGGAAAATGTCCTCTACGCGGTCCTCGACCACAGACTTCAAGCCAAGGGGCGGCAAGGCCTTAGCCTTCGGCTGCTCATTCGCGGGCTATTGGGTTATATGAGGGCGAAGGAAACAGACATCCTAGACGTCGGTTGCCGTACCCTGGCCGCAGCGATGGGTAAGCACCACGTCACTATCGCACGGCTCCTGCCCGTCCTGGTTTCGGCTTCCGACGGGATCCTGACCAAGATCGCTGACGCACGCCACAAAGCCGCCGACGTCTACCTCATTCAGCTCCCCGACCCGTACAAGCAACTGGCACGTGAACTGACTTGGCGGAAAGGGAAAATCCATGCCATCCGTCCGGTATTCCGCGCGCTGAGCGACGCTACAGCACTGGTTTACGAAGCCATCGAACGGGGCCGCCACTCCCCCGCCACCGCAGACCTCGTACGAGCAACTGGCATCAGCCGCAACACATGCTCAGCAGCCTTGGCAGAGATGGAAGCCCTGGGCATGATTCAACGCCAAGGACGCACTTGGACGACCACCACCGCTAACCTGCATTTGCTCGCCGCCCGACTCGGTGTTCTGGACGATTACCTTGAGCACATCAGCCGCAATCGCCAGGAACGTGCGGCCTGGCACGCCTACCTCGACCGGTTCCGCGAAACGCTGATAAACGAACCTGACCTGTACGATGCAGAAATCGAGGGCTACTGGTTACCACCAGATGATCACCTTGGGCTTTGGCACGTTGCTGCCTAAGGCTTTGCTGGGCCAATGACATTTTGTGCCTAAATCGGTTTTCCGCAGGTTAATATCGCCACCAGCCGGGGATAGGGGCGCACTTTTGTAGCTAGGAATTCCAGCGCTCGTGGGCTGACTGCCGGCTAATCCCCTGGGTGGCACCTATACGTGCCCATGACACGCCCGCTAATCGTGCCGACTTGACTCCCCTGCTTATGCGAGACTCCGCATTCTTCAGGGCACGGTATGCCGATTCCAACTCAGCAACGGCAGCAGCGGGCACTGCGTGCCCGGACCACTCTTTGCCTATGGCCTCCTCCACGGCGACCGAAGGCACTGCGTCACCGAGAAAGGGCACGAATGCCTGTCGCTTCGAGATGCTCACTTCCTTGGGCGTCTGAACACGTTCCCAGAGAGGCCCGGTCCAACCGCAGGCACAGACAGCTTGCCAACCCATGACCTGGTCATCCGGGACAATTTCATGGTTAGGCATCAGTGGATGACGTGGATACGCCCCGGTGAGTCCTTGAACATGAACGCCGCCTGCTCTGACGTCGGTTGAGGTCCGCCCATCGGGGATAACTGCGCTCAACCATCCTTCGTGGATTCCATCCAGCACGTCCCAAGGCATAGTTCCAACCTGTCTATGTGAAAGCCTCTCGATAACCAGGGCGCTTCATCTGCTATACGTGTCAGGAAACCCTGACATTCCAATCCTCACATAAGGAGACATCGATCCTCCAAAAGATAGTGCTTTGATAGCAGTATCAAACATTGGTAGAGGTTGGCCTCTGTGGGTCGACAGCTGTGAGATTCGGAACCAATAGCGGTTTGCTAGCGGTTCGAAACTGATATTAAATTGCTAGCGGTTCGAAACTGAGTGTCTCATATCGAGCCCTAAACGACGCGGTGTTAGTAGACTGAAGCAGATACTGATATCAGTTTGATATCAGTATCAAATTGCTACCTTTGACTCTCTTGTGCAGGCTGGGATCGCGCCTCCCGATGGGGGCATAAAGCGAACTGCCCCCTAACTGGACGGGGCGCTCCATCGGGAGATTCGTGATTGCGGAGTGCTTGCATACTGCTAGTACTTTGAAAGTGATAGCAGTATGCAAGCACTACCCTGCCTCCAGAGCGCGTTGCTCCAGAGGATGGGTAGGCGAGGCGAGGTTGCTACTACTTAAATAGCACTTTGATAGTGCTAGCAATATGCAATCAATTCCACACCTTCAGTCCTTTTTGGTCCGGATTGCGCTGCCCTGGACTACAAGCATGCCGGGCATTGCTACTTGTTTGATATCACTTTGCAACTGATATCAAACAAGTAGCGTGTCGGTAGTAGTTCGATAGCCATAGTCCACTAACCTGAGCATCATGATCATTGTTGTTGGAAGCGAAAAGGGCGGCGTGGGTAAGTCCACCGTTGTCACTAACCTCGCCGTGGAGCTTGCCAAACGTGGGCTGCGAGTGGCTGTGGTGGATGGTGACCGGCAACGGTCAACGGCTCGCTGGGCGGTCGATCGTGAAGAGGCCGGCCATGAACCACGCATTTTTGTCGTTGAAAAGCTGGGGAGTCTTCACGAAACATTGCGAGAACTCGATTCGAGCTACGAGGTGGTGCTGGTAGATGTTGCCGGCAAGGACAGTAAGGAGATGCGAACCGCTATGACGGCAGCGCATCAGTTGTTGATCCTTACGCAATCTAGCCAGTTTGATCTGGACACGTTGGAGACCGTCGATCGACTCATCGAAACCGCTCGCGACTTCAATCCCTCCCTGCGCGTTCGTGGAGCATTGACTCGTGTATCGACGAATGCTTTCGAGTCCGAAAGCGCTGATGCGCGGGAATACCTCGCTGACTACCCAAATATTGAGCCGCTGACGACCGTGCTTTACGAGCGCAAGGCCTATCGGGACGTAGTAGGGGAGGGCTTGGGCGTCGTTGAATGGAAGAATCCGAAGGCCGCCCGAGAAATCCGAGGATTGGTAGAGGAGCTGATTGGCTGATGGCGCTCAAGAAACGGTCAGCGTCTGAACGGGAGCGGGATGCAGCAATCGAGGCATTTGGTAATGCAGCAGAACCACTTCTGTCGACACCGGCTGTCAAAAGTGAACGCGTAACTCCCATTCGACCCAGCGTTACGCCAGAACTGAGTGACCTAAGGGACAAGGAGCATCCCAGGACGATGTTGCTTCGGTTCGACAATGATCTTGACCTTGTTGAACTTCTATCTACCGTGGCAACACTGGAAGGCCGAAAGAAGCATCCCATGGCCTTGCGTGCCTTGAGGATAGGGCTTGAGCAAGTCAGGGATAGCTACGAATAGAAATCCTTCAGATGCTATCGATCTGATATCAGTTAGACAGCAGTTGTGTGTTTCAGCAGACTGGAACGTGACGAGGCGAAGCAGTAGCCAGACGGTGCCGGCAGCTGAGAGCTGGCGGCACCGCCCCCGTTACTGATCCTTTGTTAGAACAGGCGGCCACGCGGACGACTCAGTCTGATGAATCTGCTGCGAAAAGCTAAAGGTTAACGAGATATTCGCGCGCTCCGGCAGTTCGGGACCGTTGGAGCTGGGATATCGCGCTTCGTCTTGTCTCGATAAGTCATCCGTCGCAAGATGCCTTACCTACGTTACCTACGTTGGGTGTTGGGTTTGTTGAGACAGTAGGGGCAGGATGAGGTTACTTGGGTATACGAGGGCTAATACTGCGTTCCAGGATTCGCAGTTGCAGCTGGACGGCGTGCTGCCGGTCGGGGTGCAGAAACGCGACCTATTCTCCGATGTCACTTCAGGGAGCAGAGCTGTGGACCGGCCGGAGATGAGGAATCTACTTGAATACGTCGAAGCGGGAAACGCCTTGGTGGTGTGGAAGGTGGACCGTCTGGGGCGCTCCCTGATGCTGTGTTGAACACGGTGAACTTGCTGCAGGGCAGGGGAGTGGCGCTCCGTTCGATCTCGGACGGCATCGACCCTGCGACGTCGACGGGGCGGTTGCTGCTGAACATGCTGGACCCTGGCATTATTAACGCGAGCTGATCACCGAACGCGTCAACGCCGGCATTGCCGCCAAAGGCAACGGGACCAGGTTCGGCCGGCCCGTGGTGGATCCATCAGTTACCGTCGGCCAGCAGGAGATTGTGGAGCAGGAACGGGCCAAGGGCCGCACGGCTGAGCAAGCAGACCAGCTGGTCGGGTGGAGCAGGGCCACCCTGTACCGGCGCAGCAAGCAATGGCCCGTCAGGATGAACTCTGAGTTCCGGACTAGTGGAGTGGGCCCGTTCCGGGCGGCATCTGGTGAGCCACCAAAAGCTCCATCCAGAATCGGCAACCAGCTTCTGGCCAACCCTCAAAGGCTGCGCTGAGCGCCTTCTACCTAGGGTTCCGTGAGCGAATGTACTTCCACGTGCCGAGTAGGGCAGGAAGTTCTCGATAGTGCCGCGCGCAGTGGGGTCGTGCGTGCCCGGCTGCCGGCTCTAGGCCCTCCTTGACTGTCCTGAGGATCCCTCCGATCAGTGCCACTCTGTGCTATCGAGGCGGGACGCCACCGATGGCTTTTGCCGCTCGCCCGGATCCGATAGCACCGGAAGTGGCCCCTGTCCGGGCTGGAAGGTTTCGACGGCAGGGTGTGCACAAGGTCCGGATCGATCACGGGCTTCGTTTCTGCGAGGTCAGGAAGGGGCGGGAACATCGGCGGTTGCTTTGAAGGGGACGTTGGTGATTCGATGGGTCGCATAGTTGGCGTCTTCCCTGATGGCGTCGGCGATGTCAGTGCTGCGACGCACGAGCGCTGGCATGCCGAAGGTGAAGAAGAACGCGCCTCGGGTAAGGTCGCCCAGGGCGTAGAGTCGGTCCGATCCGTGGCGGCCCAAGACCTCACCGGAGGTCCCTGCGATCTCCAGGCCGCCGTAAATGTGCCGTTTTGCAAGACCATTGCCGACGGCGCAGTCTACTAGTTCCTGTGCGCCGGGGGATCCCGTAGCTGGCTGGTGTCACGGCGTTGACAATGAAGTCCGCTCGCGCCTGGCCCGCATCAAAATGGAGGTCGAAACCGCCCCGTGAGGGCTGCACCGACCGAAGGCCTGCTTTCAGGTGCGCCTGGCCGGATTCCAGCATGGCTAGGATCTTTCCGGCGTTTGCCGCGGGCATTGGACTGCAGCGTTTCATGATGTCCCGCACCCCATTGGGGGAACCCATGATCTTGTGCTTGTCGTCGGGGTGGAGGGCGAACCAAAAATCTCCCAATGGGTGGGGTGCACACTTCTGGAAAATATGCTTCCAAGTCATCTGGGCCGTGTGGATGCCCCAGTTGCCAGCGGAGCCACGACATCGGTTCAGAAATGTGCGGCCGATGGAAAAGGCCATTGGGTCGGTCTCCCATGGCCCGGACCTCATTGCCGAAAAGCTGCTCGAGGTCGCCCAGGCGAAGGGAACCCGGCGAGGAGGCATAGGTAGCAGCCCGGGCGGTTAGGTGCTCAGGCGACCAATCCAGGCCGGGGCGGCGCCCGAACGGCAGGACGCCTGAGCGCGAGCACAGGCTCACGGGTCCGGTATGGCCGTTGGCCTTGAGGGAGACCGCGACGTCGACCGCGGTCAGTCCGGTTCCGAGGATCCCGACAGCGGCGTCCGAAGGAATGCCAGCGAGCCGCTCAAAGGTGGGGTACGGGTCGAAAATGTATCCCTTGTGCGTGTTGAGTCCGAACGGATCTCCGAGCACGGAGCCGCCGACTCCCTGCGTGTGCCCGCACCAACAAGGTAGCCCGAGGTCCCGGCCGGATGAAGCGACGTGGCCCGCTCCTGGACGAACTCGATAGCCCAGCCCCGGCTCCTCATCTCGGTGACGAGTTCGCTCGCGTGCTCGCGGATGGAGCGCCCGTAGAGTGCCAGTGGGAAGAAGGCATCGGCAGGCTGCCCCGGGTCCAGGATGCCATTACGGACGAGCCAGCGGTGCGCTTGGTCAGCGTCCAGCCAGCCAATGGATCATGGTTTCCACCCGTAGGAGGAGCCGTAGTACTTGCCTGTCTTGTTGCCGTAGATTTGGGTGCCCATGGCCGTTTACATGTCGTCTTTGTTGGAAAAACTTGACGCGTCGTTGAGGTGGTTGTAGACGGCGGCGGAAATGTTGATGGTCTTTCCGTTCCGAATCTCGCTGGGTTCGCGGCCACATTCGGGGCGGCGCCGACGGCGACGATGTCGTTCTCACCGTGGATGAGTATGGCTTTGCCCGTGTCGATGGCTACTCCGTGGCCCACCGTCTATTTGAAAGTGTTCCACTTCTCCTGAGGGCGGGTTAATGACTTCGTCGACCGCCCAGGAGATGTTCAAGGCGGCTTTGGCGGCATTCGAATTCTTGCTGTCACCGATGAAGATTCCCATTACCCGACCTCCGTCAAAGCTGCGGATGTGCCCGCCCCGCGCACGATGATACGTGAGGCTGCATTCAGGTAGCAGCGGATGACCTTCGCGCCGGCCCAGTCCATGTACGCCTGGGCAGTCCGGCGGGGTCGGTTATGTCTGGCGTAGAGATAGGAGCGTCCAGGCTACAGCCCGTTGCCCAAGCCGGTGTCCCTGCCTTCGGAAACACCTGCCCATCGCGCTCTGCCCAGTCCGGCAGCAAGATCGGCAACCACCATCTTTGGGCGGCTTGTACTCCCACGCCAAGGCTGCTTTGACAGTCCGGCTGGCGTCATGGTTTGCCGGTTCGGGGGTTATGTCGGCGTGGGTGAGGAATTATTCTGGCTCCTCGGTCGCCTCCGATGCTGAGTACGTCGGCAGCGATTGCCCGCATATGCACCTGCTGGGGCCCTGCTACCTTCCAACACAATCCAGGTGCATAGAGACGGCCGGGCCAGGACCGGGCGTGGTCCGGGCCTGGCCGTCTCGTTGGAGTGATGATCGGACGGCGGGACTCTCGCCTAAGTAGGCCTTCAGAGTTCGTTGAGGTGCCGCAATTATTCGTTCTCGATGCCTTGGTTTCATCACGGGATCCCCGTGTCCGTTCAGGAAGAGCCGGTAGTGGACCGTGGAGAGCCTGCCGGCACTTTTCACTCCGGAGAGGGTCACCGCCCGGTAAAGGGAGCGGTGCCCATTCATCGCTCACGATCATGGCCCAAACATCGCACTCCACCGAAGGCACGGAAACGCGGCTTCTCAGTTGGAGTGTGATGGCCTGCGAACGAGATCGTCACGCAGGATCCTTCCAAGGCCGGGTTCTCAAAGAAACAACCCGAGTCCACGACGTGACAAACGACTACGTTGGAGGCGTCTGTCGCGCCGGCCGAACTCGTCACACTTCCAGAGAACCAGACACGGTTAGTCTTTGCTGCTGAAGGCGGCGTCGAAGGAGGTCTGCGAGGCAGGGAAGTCGAACTTCTTCAGGGCGGCGAGGGCTTCGGGGGCGCCGTGCAGGCGGTCCATGCCAGCGTCTTCCCATTCCACGGAAATGGGTCCGGTGTAGCCGATCGCGGCGAGGGCCCGGAAGGAGGATTCCCAGGGCACGTCGCCGCGTCCGGCCGAGACGAAGTCCCAGCCCCGGCGGGGATCGCCCCAGGGCAGGTGGGAGCCCATCACGGTGTTCCGGCCAGTGGGCCGGAGCTTGGTGTCCTTGCAGTCCACATGGTAGATCCGGTCCTTGAAGTCCCAGATGAAGGAGACAGGGTCAATGCCTTGCCACATGAAGTGCGAGGGATCCCAGTTCAGGCCGAACGCGGGCCGGTGGCCGATCGCTTCGAGGGTCCGGACGGTGGTCCAGTAGTCGTAGGCGATCTCGGAGGGGTGCACTTCGTGGGCGAAGCGGACACCGCATTCATCGAAGACGTCCAGGATGGGGTTCCAGCGGTCGGCGAAGTCCTGGTAGCCGGCGTCGATGACCTTTTCGGGGACGGGCGGGAACATGGCCACGTACTGCCAGATGGAGGAACCGGTGAACCCGACGACGGTGTCCACTCCCAGCGCGCGAGCCAGGCGGGCGGTGTGTTTCATTTCTTCGGCGGCGCGTTGCCGGACGCCTTCGGGCTCGCCGTCACCCCACACGCGCGATCCCACGATGGCTTCATGGCGGAAGTCAATGGGGTCATCGCAGACGGCCTGGCCTTTGAGGTGGTTGGAGATGGCCCACACCTTGAGGTTGTACTTTTCCAGGATGGCGAGTTTGGACTCGACGTAGCCGGGCTCATCCCAGCGCCAGGCGTCCAGGTGGTCTCCGGAGACGGCGATTTCCAGGCCGTCATAGCCCCAGCCTGAGGCAAGGCGCGCGACTTCCTCGAACGGGAGGTCGGCCCACTGGCCGGTGAACAGGGTGTACGGGCGGGGCATGTCAGGCTCCTTCAGTAAAGAGGGATGCGTCCTCGACGACTGTGATGGTGCTCTGGTTATTTGCTGATGTTTCAACGGCGGCGAGCACGCGTTGGACTTGGAGGCCTTCTTCGAACGACGGCGACGGCGCCTCGCCCGAGGCGATCGCGGTCAGGAAGTCCCGGATCTGGTGCGTGAAAGTGTGTTCCCAACCGATGACGTGACCCTGGGGCCACCACGCGCCCATGTACAGGTGTTCGGGTTCGTTGACCAGGATCCGGCGGAAGCCCTGCTCCCTGACCGGTGCTGTGGCGTCCAGGAACATGAGTTCGTTGAGGTTTTCCAGGTCAAACATCAAAGATCCTCCCGTTCCGTAGATCTCGATCTGCAAGGAGTTTTTCTGGCCGGTCGCGACCCGTGATGCTTCGACGGAGGCACCCATGTCACCGGTGAGCCAGAAAGTCCCCCACACGGCGTCGTCGACTGTAACTTCTTCCGGGCCGTCCGGTCCCGGACGGCGGGTCACGAAGGTTCTCAGGACGCCGGATGATTCCAGGATAGTTTGTCCGGTGAGGTGCTGGATTTGGTCGATGGCGTGGGAGGCGATGTCGCCCAGAGCCCCGGAGCCGGCGGTTTCCTTCCGGAGCCGCCAGGTCATGGGGGATTCGGCATCGGAGAGCCAGTCCTGAAGGTAGGCGGCCCGGACGTGCCGGACGGTGCCGAGCCGGCCTTCCGCGATCAGCTCCCGGGCCAACGCCAGCGCCGGGACGCGGCGGTAGTTAAAACCAATCATGGACTGCACACCCCGGGCGCGGGCATTGACGGCGGCCGCGGTCATGAGTTCAGCCTCGGCCAAGTTGTTGGCCAGTGGCTTCTCCACCAACACGTGTTTGCCGGCGGCCAGCGCGGCAACAGCGATTTCGGCATGCATCCAGCCCGGGGCGCAAATATCGACGATGTCGATGTCGTCCCGGTTGATCACGCTCCGCCAATCGGTCGCCCACTCGGCCCAACCGTACTTTCCAGCAGCGAAGGCAACCTCAGCTGCGTCCCGGCCGACGAGGACTTTTTGTTCGAAGGCCGGGACGTCAAAGAAGCTGGCCACATTCCGCCACGCGTTCGAGTGGGCCTTCCCCATAAACGCGTAACCGATCGCGGCGACACCCAGGGGTGTCTTGCCCGGGTGGCCGTTGTGAGGGGCGGTGGGGGGTGGGGCGGAGCTGGTCATGAGTGTTTCCTAGAGGGTGGCGGCCATCGGGTCCCAGTCCTCGGGGAGAGCCTGGGGCGTCACGGCGGAGCTGTCGACGCCCACAAAGGCGCCGGTTTCTGCGGACTCGGAAATGGAAACCAGGGTATCGACCACGTGGTAGGCGAGGGTTCCCTGGGCGCGGTGCGGGACACCGGCGCGCAAGGAACGGGCCATGTCCAACACACCCATCCCTCGACCGTTGGCCGGTCCCGTTGCGGGAATGATCTCGGGTTCTTCCGCCCCGGGGCGCCAGAGCTTCAGGTCGCCGCCGAAAAAGTTCGGATCCGGCAGCTCCAGGGTGCCCTCGGTGCCGGCGATCTCCACGAAACCCGTCCGCAGGCGGGGGGATTCGAAGCTGAAGACGCTGTGCGAGGATGCGCCGCTTTCGAACTGTGCCATGGCGGAGACATGCGTCGGGACCTCGACGCCGAACTCCTCGCCGGCCTTGGGCCCGGAACCGACCACGCGGACGTCCTTGGCTTTGGAACCGACGGCGGCAACCTTGCGGACCGAGCCGAAGGTCTGCACGAGCGCGGTGATGTAATACGGGCCCATGTCGAAGAGCGGGCCCGCGCCGTGGGCGAAGAGGAACGCCGGGTTCGGGTGCCAGGACTCCGGACCCGGGGTCTGGAACATCGTCAGGGCGGTAAGCGGGGAACCGATGTCACCGCGTTCGATGATCCGCCGGGCGGTCTGCAGCCCGGCGCCCAGGAAGGTGTCCGGTGCGCAACCCAGCCGGATGCCTGCGGCGTCGGCAGTCTTCAGCAGGGCCAGCCCGGATTCGCGGTCCAGGGAGAACGGCTTTTCGGTCCAAACGTGCTTGCCGGCATTCACGGCGGCGGTGGCAACCTCGACGTGCGCGGACGGGATGGTCAGGTTGATGACGATCTCGACGTCGGGGTGGTTCAGGGCCGCGTCCACGCCGCCCCACTCCGAGATGCCGTATTCCTTCGCCCGCGCTTTCGCGGCTTCCTCGAACAGGTCCGCGATGACATGGACTTTCAGGTCCGGGAAGACCGTCAGGTTGTCCAGATAGGCCTTGCTGATGTTGCCTGCCCCGATGACGGCGACGCCCACCGGTCCCCGGCGGGTGGAAGGGCTGGACTGTTTCGTTTCGGTACTCATGCACTCACGTCCTGTCCAGCGTTCAGGAAGGCGAGACTCTCGGCGATGCCTTCGAAAATGTCTCCGGTGTAGTCGTCGAACTCCACGACGCCCACTTCAAGGGACTTCGCGGCGCCAATGACATCCCACACGGCGATTTTGCCTTGGCCGGCTGGCTGCTGGGCTTTGGTGTCCGTGGTGGCCGGGCCGTCCTTGATGTGGATGAACTTCACACGGTCACCGAGACGGGCGAGCAGCTCCACAGGGTCCTGGCCACCGACGGCGGCCCAGTAGGTGTCGACTTCCAGGACCAGTTCCGGGTCAAGGAGGCCTTCGAAGTACTCCAGGGCCGTGCTGCCTTCGATGAGGGACTCCAACTCCCAAGCGTGGTTGTGGTAACCGACGCGGATGCCGTATTCGGCACCCTTTTTGGCTGCGGCGTTGAGTTTTGCGGCGGTGGCCTGGATGTCTCCGGCGGACTGCCAGTGTTCGGCGGGCAGGTATGGATCGATCACGGTGGTGATGCCCAGTTCCTTTGCCGCGGCGAAGATCCTGTCCTGGTCCTCGCTCAACAGTGGGGCATGGCCCGATGGTGCCGTGAGCCCGTTCTCCCGCAGGGCTGTGCCGAGCTCCTTGGCCGTGGACACGAAATTGTAGGGTTCGACCTGCGTGAAGCCGATCTCCGAGACTTTCCTGATGGCGCCGGGCAGGTCTTCCTGCATTGCATCGCGCAGGGTATACAGCTGGATGGAATAGTGCATTCGTATCCTTGGTAGTCGGTGGGGCTAGGTTTGCTTGGGGCTGGCTACTTGATGCCGGTCGCCGCTACGCCTTGGATGAAGAAGCGCTGCAGGGCTATGAACAGGGCAACGATGGGGGTGATGACCAGCACCGCACCTGCCAGCAGCAGGCCGTAGTCTGTTGCGTTCTGGCCGGTAGAGTACAGGGACAAAGCGACGGGCAGCGTATATTTTTCTTCGCTTTGAGCGGCTACGAGTGGCCAGAGGAAGTTGTTCCAGGATCCGAGAAAGGTGAGGATTCCGAGGGTTGCCAGCGGAGGCCCGCACAAGGGCATGACGATTCGGGTGAAGGTCCGCAGCTCTCCGGCCCCGTCGATTCTGGCTGCCTCGATCAGCGACTCCGGTATCCCCATCATGAACTGCCGCATCAGGAAGACCCCCAGGGGCGAGACAAGGAAGGGCAGGATCAGCGCCGGGTAGGTGTTGACCAGACCCAGCTTGCTGACCATCACAAACAGCGGCACGAAGGTGACCACGCCGGGCACCATGAGGGTGACCATGATGCCAAGAAATAGGATGCGTTTTCCGGCGAAGTCCATTTTCGCCAGCGCGTAGCCCACCATTGAGCAGAACAGCAGATTTCCCAGGACCGTCACGACGGCCACAAGGAGGCTGTTCATGAAGAAGCGGTCGATGTGCAGCTCGGTGAACCAGCGAACGTAGTTATCCAGGGTCGCGTCCTGCGGCCACCACGTCACGGGCCGCCGCAGCAGTTCCCCCTGGGTTTTGAAGGACCCAAGCAGCATCCAGGCAAAGGGCAGAACCGTCGCGGCTCCGGCGAGAACAAGCGCGGCGTAAACCCAGCCCCGCTTTGCCCACTCCGGGTAGAGCTTGGGGCGCGGTGTGGACGGCCGGGCCTTGGGGTGATCCCGCAGCGGTGCGGTTCTTGTATCGATCATTGTCTACTCGCTTCAATCTTTGGAGCGGAGGGCACGGAATTGGATCAGGCTCAGCAGCGCGATGGCCACGAACAGCACGTAGCTGGCGGCCGACGCCAGCCCGTATTTTCCGTATCCGAACTGGTTGAAGGTGAAGTAACTCACCGACAGGGTGGAATCCAGGGGCCCGCCCTTGGTCATCACGAAGGGTTCTTCGAAGAACTGGAGGAAGCCTACGGACAGCATTACCGCGCCCAGCAGCAGGGTAGGCCGCAGGATGGGCAGGGTGATCCGGATGAACCTCTGCCATGCGTTGGCGCCGTCAACCTGCGCCGCTTCCAGCACGTCCACGGGAACGTTCTGCAGACCGGCCAGGAAGATAATCATGAGCGTGCCCATGTTGCGCCAAACAGCCATCATGATCATCGCCGGCATCGACCATTGGGTGCTGTTCAGCCAGTCCGGCCCTGCAATGCCAACCCAGCCCAGCACGATGTTCAGAAGCCCGTCCGGTTGAAGGATGAACCTCCACACAACGGCCACAGCCACAATGCTGGTTACCACCGGGGTGTAGAAGCCGACCCTGAAGGCGCTTCGGAACCGCGTAATGCCATTGTTCAGCGCCACTGCCAGGGCCAGGCCGACGGCCATCGTCAACGGGATCCCGATAATTACGAAGTAGCCGGTGTTCAGCAGGGAGTGGAGGAACTGCTGGTTGCCGAAGAGCGCCGCGAACTGGTCCAGCCCGACGAAGCCTACGCCGAGGGGATTCCGGACGTCCTTGCTGGTGAAGTCCGTGAATGACAGCACGAAGGAGGAGAACAGCGGGACCAGCATGAAGAAGCCAAAAATGATGATGAACGGCAAGGCGAACAGCCATGCAATGACAGACTGCCGGCGGCGTCTGGCGGCGGGGCCGCGACGCTCGGGGGCCCTGGGCGGGCGGACAGCCGGCTTGCTGTCCGCTCGCCCGGTTTCAGTGGTGACCATGATTACTTGCTGGTCCCGATTTTGTCAGCGGTCGCCTGCAACTCCTTCATTGCCACTGCGGGGTCCTTCCCCGCCTTGACGATCTGCTCCAGCTGGGAGTCGGCTGCGCCGGCCACCTCGGTCCAGGTGGGGATCGTGGGCGGGAAGTTGGTGTCCTTCAACTGCTCACCGAAAACGGCGAGTTTCTTGTCGTTGGCCAGCACAGGGTCCTTCCAGGTGCTTTCAACTGCGGGCAGGCTTCCAGAGACCTTGTACCACTTTGCCTGCACCTCGGGCTTGGAGAACCACTCCGCAAGTTTCCAGGCTCCGTCCCGGTTTTTGGCGTCCTTGAAAACCGTCAGGTTCGATCCGCCGATGAAGGAGGTCGCCGTAACTTTTGTGGGGATCTTCGCCACCATGTACTTGTCCTCGAAGCCCGGCCCGCCGGCCTTGTTGATCTGCCCGAGAAGGCCCGGTCCGGCGATCAGCACCGGAGCGGTGCCGTTGACAAATGCCGCTTCACCGGCGCCAGCCCCCGTCTCGGGGTTCTTGTTGGCCAGCCCGTCAGTAAAGAAGCTCTGGTAGTACTTCAGCGCTTCAACGATTTCAGGAGTGTCGAAGGTCCACTTTGAGTTGTCCTTGGTGATGAATTCAGCGCCGTTGGACCACAGGAACGGAAGCATGCCTTGGAAGTCCTTGACCGGCAGCTGGAAAGGTTCCTTCACGCCGGGCTGGGCCTTTACAGCCTTCGCCATCTCCTTCAGGCCATCCCAGGTGGTCGGGAATTCGGTATAGCCGGCCTTCTCGGCCAGATCCTTACGGAAGAAGAAGACACGGGTGTCGACGTACCAAGGGACACCCACCGCCGTACCACCCACTTCTGTTGACTTGACTGAACTGGGCAGGAACCCTGAGGTGTCGATCTCGGCAGGCTTCGGATCGAAGGCGTCACCGAAGTCAGTCATCATCGTCGTGCCCATCTGGGCGATATCCGGGGTGGTGCCTCCGGCAATGGCTGCCTGGTACTTGTTGACCGCGGCATCCCAGGGAATGGCCGTGACATTTACCTTGACGCCGGGGTTCTCTGCCTCGAAATCCTTCACGAACTCCGGAAGCAACTCCGCCTCCCCGCCCTGAGCCCAGAGATTGATCGTGCCTGTGGCGGCCCCAGCCGCGACAGCCTTGCCGGTTTCGGTACCACTGGCGGCCTCATTGTCGCGGCCGCACCCCGTCAGCAGTAACCCGGCAACAAGCCCGAGGGCAGCCGCCTTCCTAAGCCGGACACCTGTGTCCGTAGGGGCCTGGATCATGTTCGTTCCCTTCAATCAGGCGCCTAGGGCGCCAACAGTAAGACGAGTCCCCGATTGATGCGCTTGGATATGAAAGGCTGAGATTTCTCAATGCGCTTAGATCGGCGGGATGAGATTCAATCTAAGCGCATTACTGTGACTTTTACAACACTTTTCCCGCAATCGACCCGTTAGTTTTCCCCTGTGCTGCAGCCGCAACTTTCGCGCACGGCAAGCCGGACAGGCAGCTGCCTGTTTGAAGGCCCAGCGCCGGGGTCTGTCAGGGCGCCGGCCAGGATCTCGACTGCCGTGCGTCCAATCAGCTCCATCGGCTGGCGAACGGTGGTCAGGGATGGCCGGGCAAGCCGGCCGGCAACTATCCCGTCAAAACCTGTAACCGCCACCCTGCCCGGGACCTGGATTCCGGCGGCCTTGAGCGTCTCCATGACGACCAAGGCTTCCTGGTCGTTGGCGCAGACGAAACAGTCGGGCAGAGAACCGGAGCCGAGCAGATCCGCGATGAGTTCGGCAGTTACAGCACTCGTGGAGGGACGGCTCTCCAGGGGCGGCAAAACTTCCAAGCCGTGCGCGTTCAGGGCAGACTTGAACCCGTTGTACCTGGCCTCCGTCTCGGCGTTTTGGATGCTGACGAACATGAATTTCCGGAAAGCGTGAACGCCGATCAGATGCTCCATCAACTGCCGGACGCCCGAGACATTGTCTATCGTGACGTGGTGGAGGCTGCTGTCACCGGATGGGTCGGAAAGTTCAACAACGGGGATTCGGCCAGAAATCCGACGGGTTACTTCGGTGGGAATGGTGCGGGCAAAAACGATCAGTCCGTCCACCCGACCGGCGATGTCCGTTACGGCCCTTTCACTGCTTGCCTTGTTGCCGCCACCAAGCATGAGCGCGTATCCCCGGCTGAAGCACTCCAGTTCGACCCCGCGCTGAACCTCGTCGACCCATATCGGAAACAGCCGGCAATCATCATTGGGCTCCGAGCCGGCGCCAGCGCCGTCACCCTCTGCCTCCGGCAGCAGATTCAGATAGTCGAACGAAAACAGTCCAAGGGCTCCGGTCCGGCCCTTGGCCAACCCGCGGGCGCTGGCGCTGGGCACATATCCCAGCGCCCGGGCGGCATCCAGAACCGATTTCCTGGTTGACTCCTTGACGCGGTGGGGCTGCGTGAAGGCAAACGAAACTGTCGCGATCGAAACCCCTGCCTGCTCGGCAACGTCATACACTGTCGGACCCTTGACCATCGCTAATGCTTCCTTCCAGAGAACCTATGCGCTTAACAATAGGGCGTGAAGCATCCGTGAGGACATTAATCCTCACCACGACATATGCCGGTTCCTGGTTTAAGGGTGGTTTTGCGCCCCTCCGGGCGGTGCTGGTTGCTGCCGACGGGGCCCGGAGTCGTCCCGGGTCATTTTGGTCTTCTTCTGCCTCGAGCCAAGTTAGTCCGCTCGGGGTATGTCCGACCAGGGGTGAGGCAGCGTTCGGTGCGATGCCCCATGAGCGGGCGATGATTGGCCCCTTGTGTTTTGGATATCAGCCAGCCTTCAACCCCCGGCCCGAACTGGCCGGGGGTTCCCCACATCGCGATGCCACCAGAAACCATGGAAAGCACAGTTCCGGGGTACGGCGTCTCTCTGGAAGCTGCAGCCTTTGTCAGTCCAGCGTGGTGAGAGTCAGCGAGGAAGCTTTCACGGTTCCTCCGGAGGCGTAGAGCGCCAAGCCGACGTTTTCCGGGTCGGGGAAGATCAGTTCGGTCATAGTGACCTGTCCGTCCTGCGCGAAGATCTCCACTGAGCAGTGGTCCACGAAAATACGCAGGTCATACGATCCTCCCGTTGGCTGCAGCGGTGCGCTGTCGATGGAGGAGAAGTCCTCGTGGAAGTCCGTGTTGCCCGAGGTCGTCCTGTCCACCGTGAGCCGGCCCTCGCCTGGACGGATGCCGATCCGGGTCCCGTCATCGCCGTTACCTCGGATCATCAGGCCGAACTCTTCCGCGGAACCTGGAACAAACGTCGCCTCGATGACTTGCACGGCGGTGCCGCCCTCCACGGGGTGGAGGCCGGCGTCGAGGTCGAGCCCTGTATACGAGACGGTGCGCCCGGGATCGGCATTGGCTTCCCAGACCGGCCGCTGGCGGAGGCGGATTTGTGCGTTGAAGCTTACGAGCGAGACTTCGCGCACAAGTGACATCGGACCGCGCCATGGGGACGTGGGAATGTCGTTGCTGTACTGCCAGTTGTTCATCCACCCGATCATGAGCCGGCGCCCGTCCGGGACGTTGTTGAACGATACCGCGGCGTAGTAGTCCCTGCCCCAGTCGAGCCAAAGGTACTCGCTCAGGCGTGCCGGATCCTGCAGACCCTCGGTGACGGTGGTTTCCGAGGAGAACCTTACGCCGTCGAAGTCCCCGACGAAGTACTGCCCGGCTGAGCCCCCGTTGGGCCCGCCGGGATTGAGGTTGACGGTGAGGACCCATTTGATGTTGTCCTCATTTCCGTCCAGGGGAAGGGGGAACAGGTCCGGGCATTCCCACACACCCCCCGTGCCGTTGGCGGGTCCGAAACTGCTGAGATATTCCCACGTTTTCAGGTCATCGGAACGGTAGAGGACCACCGTGTAATCGTGGGCCTCGACGGCGACCATGACCCAGTAGCTGCCACGGGGGCCACTGTAGCGGAACACCTTCGGGTCCCGGAAGTTTGCGGACTCGCGCTCCAGAACCGGGTTGGCGTGGTATTTGGTCCAGGTGTAGCCGCCATCCGTGCTCCACGCGAGCGACTGGGCCTGGTGTCCGTAGTGCGGCGAGTCCTCCTTAAACGCGCTGGTGTAGATGGCCACAAGAGGGGCAGCCAGCGGGCCTCCGAGTCCGCTGGTGTTGTACTCGTCCCAGACAATGCTGCCGGAAAAGATGTCCTCGGATTCGTCGCAGGCGATGGCGACAGGCTGCTCGGTCCACGTCACGAGGTCAGTCGAGGTGGCATGGCCCCAGGACATGTTTCCCCAGACATTCCCGAACGGGTTGTTCTGGTAATAGAGGTGGTACGTGCCGTCATGGAAGATCAGCCCGTTGGGGTCGTTCAGCCAGGTGTCTTTACTGGCATAGTGGAATGCGGGTCGGAATGCTTCGTTTACAAGTGAAGAAACGGCTGTCATGGCGTGGGTCCTCTTTCATCGTGCAGGTGGATCGGCGACTTATGCGCTTAGATTTCTTTCAGTGTTCTATGTCCAGGCGCTGGTGGCGCGGCTTGTCTGGTTGACGTGGGCGGCGGCGTGTTGGTGTGCGTAAGTTGCCAGGCGACGGCGCTCCGAGCCCGCCGGGAAAGCTTGGCGGGCTCGGAGCGCGATGTACGCGGTCAGGCGTATGCGTTGAACTCGGCGATTGACCACCATCTACCGGAGTTGCCGGTGTTGATGACCTTGATGTAGCGGGCTGTTTGCGTTTCGAACGACGCTACCTGGATTTGCTGTCCATCCGAGACGATCGAAGCAACCTTTGTCCAGTTGGTCCCATCTGAGGACACCTCTACGTCTGCGCTTGACGCAAAATCGCCGATGCTGGTGCCGGAATCCAACACCACCTTGTCGAAGGTCTGCGCCTGGCCCATGTCAACCTGCACCCACATGCCGACCGTCTGGCTTGCGCCGGAGCTGTAGCGGCTGGCGGCGTCACCGTCGAGCATCTTCTCAAGCGCATCGTTAGGCCATGGGCTGGTGTTGGAGGCCGTGGGGGTCCAGCCAGTCCTTGACAGGGGAGTGCCGTAGGCAGGGTTTGTGGATCCGCCACCGTCGACCGGGGGCACGGTTCCACCTGCGTAGACACTGAACTCGGCGATTGACCACCAGTTACCGGCGCTGCCGGTGTTGATGACCTTGATGTAGCGTGCCGTCTGCGTCGGGAAGGATACGGCCTGGATTTGTTGGCCGTCCGCCACGAGGGAAGCAACTTTAGTCCAGTTGTTTCCATCAGAGGAAACTTCAACGTCGGCCCGGCGGGCGTAGTCTCCCATGCTGCTTCCCGAGTCCAAGGTGACGGTGTCGAAGGTTTGTGCTTGACCCATGTCCAGCTGTATGGACATGCCGCTGGCCTGCCCTGTTCCGGAGCTGTACCTGGTGTCGGTATCACCATCGACCATGTTCGCAATCGCATCGCCCGGGGATTGGTTTGAGTGCGACGCTGTCGCTGTCCAGCCGGTTTTCGGCAATGGCGTGCCCAGGCCGTTGACGGTGAACGTTGATTCACCCGCCGGTTGACCCCATGCCCCGTTCACAGAAACCGTGTATGCGCCAGAGGGGAGATCGTTTGGCACGTATGCGCTGATGGTCGTATCTGACCAGCTCTCGATCTTGGCGTTGGTCCCTCCGAAGTACACGGTACCCAGGCCTTGGGTCGCACCGAAGTGTGAACCGGTGATCTTGAACTTATAGCCGGGTATGCCTTGGGCCGGTGCCACGCCGTCGAGGGCAGGAGCCGGATCTTTTGGCAGGGTCTTGGTGGTGAACATTGCCGAAGTTCCACTGGGCAGCGTGTACGTGTACTTGCTGTCTGCCGATACCGGGAAACTTTGGCTGGCTTTGGTCCCGTTGTAGACGACGGAGACATTCGCGCCGTCCTGGCTGGTCCAGCTTTGGAGCTGAAGGCCCTTGGAAACCGCTGTCGGTGCTTGGATGGAGCCTGTCCCTTCCGGTGCTCCGTAGACGTTGATCTCCCCGATTGACCAGCGGAAGAAGAACGATGGTGCGGTGCTGACGACGCGAATGTACTGTGCCTTCTGCGGTGACATGGTGATGGTCGTCTTGCCCAGGGCGCCGTTGCCGTTTGTGACTGCGCTACCCCAGTTCACGCCGTCATTGGACACGTACACCTGGTACTGGAAGACGGAGTCGAATGCATTGTCAGCTGTGTTGTCCAGTGTGATCTGGCTGAAACTGGTCGGGCTACCGAGGTTGATTTCGAACCCGTCACCGCTTTTCATCTTTCCTGCCGTGCGCCATCGTGTGCTGGGATCGCCGTCAATGGCGTTCGTGGGCGGGTTACCGGGCTCGTTCGGGGAGGATGTGAGTGTCCATCCGCTGCGGTTGAGCTCCTTTCCTGGGGCCAGGATGCTTGCCCCGACCGGAAGGGAATATGTGGTGAGTTTGTCCCCTGCGGTTACAGAGTTCTGAAGAGGCAGCAGCTTCGGATCGTAGGTGATGGTTTGGGATTCGGAGCCCGACTTGAACGCGAAGTCGTAGGTGGGATCCGTCGCAGCGCGACCCCCGTCCGCAGCTTTGGCATTTCCCTTGTCAGCGTTCTTGGGCAGGGAGTAGACGAAGGTGGCGGCGTTGCCGGCGTTCAGCTTGTAGTCGAAAGACTGCGATCCGTCTGCCACGCTGATCGTCTGCTCGGCGTTCGAATCGTTGTATGCGACCAGGACCTTGGAACCGTCAGGGTTCTGGAAGGCGACGTTATTAACGTTCCCGTCACCGAAGGTGTTCGAGTAGATCCGGTGGGCCCCGGGCTTTACGAACTTGGTGACTTGTGCGAGTGCGTAGTACTCCGGGTTATAGGTGATGGCACCGCTTTTGGGATCAATGGTTACAAGTCCGCGGCACATTCCGATGCCGTTCGTGTCGCTGTTCAAGGGCCCCATGTCAGGGTCCAGTGCGATGTTCCACAACATGGTGCCGTTGGAGTAGTTGCGCGTGGCGTCCAAGATCCAGGTGTTCAAGGCATCATGGAAGGCGACCTGGTTGTTGGCTTGCCACACACCGCCGGTGGCCTCAGTGAGGTAAATCTCTTTACCCGGGTAGTCGTTGTGGGCCAGGGTCTGGTACGTCGGGGTGCCGCTGTAGATGTGGAATCCGGCTCCCACTGCGTAGTCAGCTGTGGCAGGGTCGTTGTAGATGGACTCGGGGTAGGAGGGGACATCCCAGTTGTGGTCCCATCCCAGGATTTTCGTGGAAATATTATTGGCCTCGAACGCCTGGCCCAATTGCTGGATCAGTTTGGTTTGCTGTCCAGGGGTAAGTGCCATCCCAGGCCAGCTGGGAGCGTTAAGCGGCTCGTTCTGGGGTGTTACGTACGAGATCGGCACACCGGCCTTGCCGTAAGCCTGTATGTACTTAACGAAATAGTTGGCCAAGGCCGGGGAGTACTGGTCCAGGAGGGTACCTCCGATCATGGAACCGGAGGTTTTCATCCAGCCGGGTGGGCTCCATGGGGTCGACGTGACCTTCAGATCGGGGTTCAGCGCAAGGGCCTGCTTCAACTGCGGGATGATGTACGGCATATCGTGTTCAATGGAGAACTTCGCCAAGGTCGGGTCAGTCTGGCCGGCCGGCATGTCGTTATAAGAGTAGTTCCCGCCCACGTTGAAGTCCGTTGCGCCCATGGGCGAGCGGACCATGTTCAAGCCGATACCCTTTGAGGGGTCGAAGAGGTTCTGCATCAACGTGTTTTTGCTGTCCGTCGGCAGCTGGTTGATAAGCCAGGCCGACGTGTCGGTGAGTGCTGCGCCGTAACCGGTAATTTCCTGGTATTTGACGTTCTCGTCGACCTTGATCGTGAGCGGGCTGGTCGGCTGTTGGGCTTTGAATGACACGTCTTCCTGCTTGGCGACCCACTGGTTGCTTCCAACGTCGGTAAGCCAGACCTGAACGGGACTTACCTGTTTTGGAGCGGCCTGTGACGGTGTCGGTTGGATCATGGGTGCCGCTGCAAGGCCCACGCTTAATAGCGTGTACCCAAGCAGCGCGCGTTTGTGTTTGCGCATAAGCTCATTCCTTTGTGGGGACTTGTTTGCGGGGTTGTGCTGCCGAGGCAGCTGTATTCGATCTCAGGGGTGAGGGGTCCTGTGGACGTTTTCGCTCAGCGGAAGGAGCCTGCAGTGATACCTTCTACGAAGTACCGCTGGGCGAGCAGGAAGATCGCGATGCTGGGGATGAGTGCGATGACCACTCCGGCCAGGACGATCGAGATGCTCCCGGTGCCGAAGCTTCCCTGCAGGGAAACGAGGCCGACCGGAAGGGTGAAGGTGTTCGTTGACTGGAGGAACACCAGAGGGCGGAAAAACTCATTCCAGTACGCCGAGAAGTTCAGTACCGCCAGCGTCGCCATGGGTGGCAGCGCGATTGGCACGTAGAGCTTGGCGAAGATCTGGAAATGCGATGCGCCGTCCACGCGACCAGCCTCGGCAAGCTCGGCGGGCATCTGGAGGAAGTACTGGCGCATCAGGAAGGTGCCGAAGGCTCCGCCAACCGCCGGGATGACGAGCGAACCGAGATTATCGGCCAGGCCCATGTAGCGGATCATGATGAAGATCGGGATGATCGTTGTCTGTGCAGGGACCATCAGCGTGGCCAGGACGATGGCAAAGATGGACTGTTTGCCCTTGAAACGGACGAGTGCAAAGGCGTAGCCGGACATGGTTGATGTGATGAGTTGCAAGACCACGATCAGACCGGTGACGATAACGCTGTTGAGGAAGAAGGTCGCCAGGGGGACCTGTTGGAAAACCGCGGTGTAATTGGACCAGATCGGGGCAAGCGGGATCCATTCCGGCGGGTTGCTGAATGAGTCCGCAGGGCTGCGCAGCGACGTGGAAACCGCCCAGAGTATGGGTAAGACAAACGCCGCGGCGATGAGGATCAGGAGGAACAGGCCCGAACCCCGCCAGATCTTCCTGGTGCCGGCATGCGGGATGATGGCCTTGTTGGTCTTACGCGCTTTGGAAACTGTGCTCATGAGTAGAACACCCACTTCCGCGAAATCATGAACTGCATCCCGGTGATAACGAGCAGCACGACGAAAAGGACGACGGAGATTGCCGACCCGTAGCCGAATTCAATGTTCTGGAAAGCCGTGCGGTAGATGAGCATCACTGTCGTCGTCGTCGCATCTCCCGGACCTCCCTTTGTCATGACGTAGGGCTGGTCGAAAATCTGCATCGCATCGATGAGGCCGATCACGGATGCGAAGAATACCGTAGGGCTGATGAGCGGCAGTTTCACCGAGAAGAAGGTGCGGATCGGGCCGCTGCCATCCAGCGCCACGGCTTCCAGGACGTCCTTCGGGAGTGACCCAAGGGCCGCCACGAAGAGGATGAACACGAAGCCGAGTTTCTGCCACACCGCGACAATGACAATCGTTGCCGTAGCGCCACCCGGCGAGCTGAGCCAGTCGATCTGCGGCAGTCCCACGAGTTTGAGGTAGTAGTTAACAACCCCGAAATGGTCGTCAAAGAGATAGCTGAAGACGATCGAAAGTGACGCCGCCGAGACGAGCAGCGGCAGAAAGAACGCGGTGCGGAAGATGGAACGGGCCCATGTGGAGACCCGTTGCTGGACCAACAGGGCCATGGCCAGGCCGATGACGACCTGAAGCACGACAACAAGGAACGACAGAACAGCCGTGACCCTGAAGGAGTTGATGACTTTCTCGTCCACCAGCAGGCGCTCGAAATTCCTGGCGCCCACGAACTGCGGCGGGGAGATGATGTCCCAGGTGAAGAGCGACAAAACGAAGGTGAAAATGATCGGAAGGGCGGTGAACACCAAGATGATGAGCACGGAGAGGGAAATCATGCCCCAGCCGAAAGCACCTTCGCGGCGGGCCGCTCGGGTGCGGTTGCGATGGGAGGGCTCAGGACCCCCAGGGCGCGTGACCCTGGGGGACGTTCGGTCGACGGCGGCCGTGGACACGGTCAGCCTCCGATGGCCTTGGCTGCTGACTCAAGATCGGCCTGAAGCCCGTTGAGTGCTTGCTTCACATTTCCGGAAGACATTGCCTCCGTGGTGCGCTGGTTCAGTGCGGTGGCCATGGCGTTGTAGTACGGCGGTGCCGGGATGGGGGCGGTATCCGGCAGCTTGTCCAGTGTGTCGTAGAACACCTTCCAGTTTTTCGGGCCAGTCGTGGTCGAATAGCGTTCAGCCGTCATCATCGAACGGCGCGAGGGCGTAGTCGAGTTGCCTGCGGTCAGGACTTCGATCGAGGCAGGCTCAATGAGGGTTTTGAGGAATTCCCAGGCCAGGTCCTTGTTCTTCGAGGACTCGAAGATGCCGTAACCGCCGGTACCGAAGAGGTGGCGTTGTTGCTTCCACTTGGGGAAGTATTGGACATCAAAGGAACCGTTGGCCATGCCTGCGTTGTGCAGGCCGCCAGCCCAGAAGCCGCCGCCGATGCTCATACCGATCTTGTTCGAGGAGAAGAGGCCCTGCAACGTGGCGCCTCCGCCGACGTCGGGCTTGGCGCTGAGACCGCCGTTGGTCAGTTCGAGCATGAAGTCCAGGGACTCCAGGACGGCGTCCGAATTGGCCGTCGGTTCGCCCCACTTCCAGCCTCCGCTGCGGCCCTTGGCCGCGGCGTCGTTGGTGTAGAAGTCGTTCCACAACCAGTCTCCTCCGGAGTACTTCTCCTCTTTGACCAGATTGCCGCCGTTGGCGTACATGAAGGAGGTCCAGGAGCCCCACAGGCGCACTACCCAGTCAAACGGGACGACGTCCGGGTTCTTCTTCAGACCGCCGGCAATGGTCTTGAAGTCGTCCATGGTCCAGTCAGGCCCTGGTAGTTCAAGTCCGGAGCTCTTCAAAAGGTTCGTGTTGAAGTACATGTTGCCGGCATTGAAGTCGGTCGGCAGCTCATAGAGGCTGCCGTTGTACATCATTGCTTCGATAAGGCTGGGGTGGACGTCCTTGAAGTAAGGCGCCAGCTGGTCCTTGTCACGCTTGACGTAGTCGTCCAGCGGGAGAGCGAGCTTCTTCTGGGCGAAGAGCTGCACGCCCTCGGTCGCAACCGAGACGATGTCCGGCGCGTTGCCCGCTGCGATCTGGGTCAGGACCTTGGTGAAGAAGTCGTTCCAGTCGGTGCCATTGACGCCGGTGAACTTCACCTCCACCCCTGGATTGGCCTTACGGAACGGTTCCGCAACCTTGGACGTTTGGTCCGCTTTGTCCTGCGGGCCGAAGAACAACACATTCAGGGTCTTGGATCCTGAACCTGAACTGTTGCTGGAGCCTCCAGGGCTGCAGGCAGCTATGCCTGCTGCGCCCAGTAGTGCAGCACCCCCGAGAAGAATCCCGCGCCGGTTGACCGGCGTCGAAAGGAAGGAATTCATGGAGCGAACCTCTCTGTTCATACGTATGAATGCAAGCAAGAAGAGTGTGATCCAAACCTCACTTTGCTGTCAAGAGTTTTTGCGGGCCTCCAGCCCGGACCGAGTCACATTCAAGTCACAAACCCAAGGGGCAGTTGAAGATCCCTGATTCAGACCCCCTGATATCAGGAACTCGAGAAAACCCCGGGGACACCCCGGGCCTGACGGAACGGTCAGGTCAAGGCGGGCGGGGCCACGGAGTCCCGGAGAATGAGTGCACCAGGAATTGAGGTACCGACCGGGGGCTTTCCGGTTTCGATGGCCTTGAGGAGGAGCTTTGCAGCCGTTCGACCCATCTCATAATGCGGAATCGAAACGGTCGTCAGATTCGGTGTGATCTGGTCCGCGATTTCCTCTTGGTCGTCGTAGCCGACGATCGAGAGATCAGCGGGTACCCGAAGACCCATCGAAAGGGCTGCCATTATGGCGCCAAGCGCCATCCGGTCATTCCCACAAACAAGCGCCGACGGCGGATCCGGCTCAGTGAGCAGACGACTGGCGAGACGGTACCCAGTATCGACATGGTAATCACCGGTAAGGACCAAATGCGGGTCCACTGCCAAGCCGGAAGCCTCGTGTTCCTCCCGGAAGCCTCTTTCACGTTCAATCCGCGCCTGGTCATCGTCAGGCCCTCCGAGGTACGCAATCCTTCGGTGACCTGCCGAAATCACCACCCGAGCCGCAAGCCGGCCGCCGGCCACTTCGTCCGGCACGACTGCCGGAAGGTTCTGGTCCGTGGCCGACCACGCGTTGATCAGCATGGTCGGAACCTTGGAGACCGCGGCGGGCGTATCGACTTCACCCCACGACATAGACGCGTAAAGGAGTCCATCCACTTGCCGAGAAAGCATCGCGTCGACAGCCGCAACCTCGATATCGGCATCCAGGCCCGTGTCGACCACGAGGAGCAGGTACCCTCGCTCCCAGGCATACTCCTGGGCTCCAAGCAGAACCTTCCCCCCGAAAGGCGTGGTTGCGATTCTGTCCGTGATCAACCCAATGGTCTTGCTCTGCTGCAGGCGCAGGTTCCTCGCCGTGTCGTTCGGCCGGAAGCCCAACTGCAGGATTGCCTCCCGAACCCGCTTCGTAGTCTCCGGAGGGATCTTGCCCGTCCGGTTCACGACGTGCGACACGGTACTCTGCGAGACGCCAGCTAATAGACCCACATCCTTCATCGTCGGCTTTTGGACGTCGGGGGACTTTCGCAGCGGCATATCCAAGATGCTAACCCCGATCCGGCCGCAGCCAGGACTTCCTGCAGAAAACCGTAGGCCTTGTCTGGAGTCCAGCTCACTAACGGAGTTGAAACAGCCCCAACTGGTTGCTCTGTTCATTGTCAGAGGTTCCTGAGGAATTTCCTGCCAGGAGACCCTGCCAGGAAGGAGTGGGCTGTGGGCTGGACATCCAACGACTACAGACACGGAAGACTGGGTTGCTGCCATTGCACTTACGGGAATCTTCGATCGCAGGCGGCATGATTGTCGATGGGATCACGGCGGCTATAAACCGGCAGGGGAGTTCTTTCCTGATCAGGAGATCATCTCTGACAATCTGACTATGAGCTGGCGCGACGCTTGCACGTGCGGTTGGCAGGGAGAGCTCTGGCCAAGAGTTGCGTCAGCTTCAGAGGCTGACATTGCTACGCCTCAGGAATACGTGTAGGTGACGGTGTTTGGCAAGCGGACCTCGAACGCGCAACGGGGGACCTGTGGGCCCGGGAGCTCGTCGTCAATCTCTAGTGGCAAGCCGAGCGTCTTTCTCTAAGTGAATCCCGTCCCTCCGCCGTAAGCGTGTCTCAATGAGGGGGATCTCATGGAGGCTACCCATGCCAAATAGTGCCGTACAAGCGCCGCCACCCGCCGCTGAAAGTCACACCTTTCGCGTTTTTCAGAAGCCGTCTGCATTACCAAGCAAAGGGTCGTTTTGGCGGTGTCCATGATCATCCTGACCATCACGTTCTCGCACTCCTGGGGTCGAAGAGAGTGTCACGGATAATTTCTCGCTTCCCGCCCTGCTGGCCGTTCTATCGGTCGGGTTCCTCGCCATCTTTATCGGATATCGAAGGGACCGCCAGCAGATGCTCATCCATGCCGAAGACGAGGAGCTTGCTACTTGGCCTCTGCCGTGGCTTCACATGGTCAGGAAGTTAATCGAACAACGACTGCAGGCACGCTTCATGCCGCCAGGCAATGCCACCCGCATGCGGCTCGAGGGCCGGGTCCTGCATATATCGGAACTCATCGCGGTTCGTGAAGGTCCGCTCGAAGGGACGATCCTTGCCCACATCCTTGCCCACTTGGATCCTGACGGGAGCGGCCTGATTCCAGGAGGCGAGGATCTGCCAGATGCGGAATCCGGCAGCCTCAACGAAATCCGCTGGGCACCGGGGGCCTGGGAAGGAATCCTCACCCACGGCTTCGGCATCAGCTCCGACGAGGAAACCGCTGCCGCCATGTCCGGGCTCATAAGCCGGAACATCCTCAGGGGTTTCCGGGCCGAGGACTTCGACGCCCTCTACGGGCTGGCCCGGTCTAAGGAATTCATCTTTTCCTATATCGACGTCCTCAGCACAGTGAGCTCGTCCCACGCGCTATCCGGGGCAGGCATCCGGCAGCTCGGCCGGCGCCTCGTACGTGAAGGACAGCACAGGGAGCCGGTCAAGCTGGGCATCGCTCTCCTCGGCCTCATCGGCGACAACGCTGACCGCGAGCTGCTTCTGACCCTTGGACGACACGAGGAGTTCACCCTCTACTGTGCGATTGCGATCTCCAATGTTGAACCGCCGGATTCCAGGGATAAGGTGCTCCTCTCTATGGCGAAGAGTGTGGAAGGCTGGGGCCGTGTTCACGCGGTAGAACGGCTCGAAGGATCAACCAACCCTGAGGTGCAGGAAAGGATGCTCAGTGACGGATACCGCAATATCGTCGGTAGTGAGTACACCGCTTACATCGTCGCTACCACAGGGAAACCAGCAGAGGCCCTTGCCAACCCGGATGTCACCCTTCATCTTCTCGATGCCGCCGCCGAAATTCTCGGCGCACTCTCGAATGACGCTGGCCCGCCGGTCCAAAGAATGGACGACTACCTTGAGGGCCCACTAGCACTGGAGCGCTTTATCACTCATGTTGAGCAACACGGCCCCAGGCTTTCCCACTTCACGGCGACAGAAGACATAGCCGTGTTTCTCCGCCGGGAGCAAAACTGGGAGGCCGGCAAGGACTCCCGCTGGACAATATCGATCCGCGAAGAATTTGCCTCCCGCTGCGAACGCATCAATCAACACCCAGGATGGGCCGCCCTCGCCGAAAAGGGACTCATATCGGCGAACAACACCGAGTTCTACAAAGCTGAAAGGATCGCCCGCGCCCTGGGCCTGGACACCTATCCAGCCCACTGGCGCCGTGTCCAGTCCTATCCCTGTGACAGCAGCTGGTTCGCACTCTTGCAGGAAGTCGACGAGCACCGCCTCCCCGCGGTCCTGGCCTACGCCCGGCAGTCCCTTCCCCTCGGGGAACTCGGATCCGGCCCCGACGATAAAGACGCGCAAAGTGACCGGTTTCGTGCACACCACGCTCTCGACACGATCGTCACCGGACTCGCGAAGTTCCCTGGAGAGGGATGGGACCTGGTCGAGACGTGCTTGCGCAGCCCCGTCATCCGCAACCGGAACATGGCCATCAACACTCTCGAAGCGTGGACACCCACCCACTGGGGACCCAATGTTCTTACCGCATTATTGCGGGCACATGCTGCGGAACCCGACGACAAGCTACGCCAACGACTCGACAGCCTCATCAAGTGACCGAAGTTGAACGCAAACCCAACAAACCGTCGTTTAAGACTCGCCCAAATAAAATCCCCACATGGCTGTCCTGCCGTCACTATTGACCCCGGACCGGGTTGAGCGAAGGAGCGGGACCAACACCTTCGGTATCCCCATTACCGCCCGCTCCCGCTGGCAGCAGGTCCGATTGAGCTCGCCTTGTTAGCCGGGGGCGTGGTATGGCTGCAACCTACCCGACCCACACCCATCCGCCATTTTCACACCCCGAATCCGACGAGCGGAAGCAACAGGAAGGCCTTTTCGTTAACCCGTCCCGGCGTGCGGCGACGTTCTCACACAGCAGGGAGGGAGTGCGATCCTTGTTTCGGGACGGCCCATGAACCATACGGGCCTAGGACATTAGCAACCACCCAATCACATGACAACGAGGTAGCAGCGAGAGGAAGATCAGTCTTCTCATCGGCATTCTCCGTCACCGCCTCCCGTTCGAAGCGTACCGCCCCCTTGCATTGGGGCCGTCATGAATGGCGGTTGTACTGATTAAGTAGATTGTCTTGGCTTCAGCCGGGGCATCCCGGTCAGCATGCCGAGCCCTGCCACTGACCGGAATCCACCGTATTTGAGGTTGGCAGGGACGGGGGAACCACATTCATCACGGCCCTTATCACAGGACCTTGGGGTTAAGCCGATCGCTGCGCATGGCGCGGAAACGTGATTGGCCGGGTATTTCCAATCCGAACCCGACAGCTCACCCCGCAGGCATTGGAAAGGCAGCCCCACCATGTCAAAGAAGTCCACTACCGCCCGTCATCGTGCGACTCCTGGCCATTCAATCGTGCTTGAAGGATTGTCCGTCACCGCCCGAACCCAGGCGCGGGCGCTGGGACGGCCGGCACTGGTAGCAGTTGCCGCCTCTGGTCTTGTTTTCAGCATGGGGGCACCAGCCCACGCCGGAGTTCACGGCCCGGAAATCCCGGGGTCAAACGGTGCTCTTCAGGCGCAGGCCAGTGCTCCGTCTGTCCTGTCGGCATCGGACAGCGGGCGAGTTTACACGGTAGTTTCCGGCGATACGCTTGGGCGCATCGCGGCAGCGTATGGCGTCAGCCTGGATGGTGTCCTCGCCGCTAACGGTCTGAGCATCTCTTCGATCATCTTCCCCGGTGACCAGCTCCGGATCCCCGCGACCGGGTCCACGGCCGCACCCGCAAGGGCATCGGTTACGGCGACCACGAGCGGCGGAACCTTGTTGGTCTCAGCCTCCACGCCGGTGGCTTCAAGCTCCATTGGTTCCGCCCTCCTTGCCTCCGCCTATTCCCAGCTCGGTGTACAGCAGGATTGCACCGCAATGGTGGAAAAGGCGCTTCGTTCCGTCGGTAAGAGCGTCGGCGACCTGGCCCCAACACAGTTCTTCCAGTACGGGACCGTTGTGGGCACACCAGCGCCCGGTGACTTGGTCATCACCCCCGGACATGTCGGCATCTACGCCGGCAACGGGCAGGTTGTCAGTGGCGGTGTCAACGGCTACCAGACCGCCGTGCACTCCATCAGCTGGCTTCCAGGCGCATCGTTCGTACGCGTCGCCTAGGTCGAGCACCCCATACTGCGGAACTGGAACGTACGAGATCCCTTACGTTCCAGTTCCGCCGCCGCGGCTGAAAACTGACCCACCGGCATCCTGGCGGCGGCACCCGCTGAATATGACACCCTCATTCAGGACCACCTTGAACTCGGAAATCAGCAAAATAGGGAAGAGAACATGACGTCTACAACCGACACCACAGAGATTGAGTCTCAACGGAGACTTGGTCGGACATACAAGAAAGCCTCAATCATTCTGGGCGTCATGGGCCTGTTCATCCTCGGAGTTCCCTTGGGCATCACTGCCTTCATTTATTCCCGCAAAGCGGAGACCCATGGCGTCAAAGCCACCACTGGGGTCGTCCTGGCGATACTTGACATCGTCAGCGCGATACTGGTTTTGATGGTGTTCAAGCCATTCAACGTCTAGGCGGACGGCGGCGCGCACACCGTTGACTTCATCAGAGTGTTTATCGCAAGGGATGGAAGGCAGTGATGAAGTTGAGAGTGGAGCTGTTCGCGAGGATCCGTCGGGACGCCAGGGTGGCTGGCATGTCGATTCGCGCCCTCGCAAAGAGGTACGGGGTTGCAAGGAGAGCTGTCCGGCAGACATCGGCCGCTGAGGAGCCTCCTGAGCGGAAGCCGCCGGCGCGCCAAGCCCCGAGGTTGGGGCCCTTGAAGCCAGCCATCGATGCGATGTTGCTCGCTGATCCTGATGCTCCGCGGAAACAACAACGCCATACCGCGCAACGGGTCTTTGACTGTCTGGTGGGATGAACACTCGGCGGTCATCTCGTATTCAGCGGTCCGACAATACGTCAGTGCCTGCGGGGGCCTCGATAGCGGTTGAGTCCGGGGACGGCCCCGTGGAAGCCTTCGTGCCTCAGGAACACGCGCTTGGGGCGGAAGCGGAGGTTGATTTCGGGGGATGTGTGGGTTGATCTGGACGACGTCCGGACCCGGTGTCATTTTTTCGCTTTCCGGCTCAGCCGCTCTGGAAGATCCGTTCACCGGATTTACCCGACCTGCGCCCAAGAGGCGTTCCTGGAAGGCCGGGCCGCGCCAATTTTCCGGGGTTTTCCCAGTTCCTTAGCGCTTTCGCGTCACGTTGCCGGCGCCACTGAAAAGCCACACCATCACGCCCGCACCTCTGATTGTCTCGCTCGATCAGTTCTCTTGGTCGTTCACTGCAGGGATGCCCTCATGAGCGGCCGACAATTCTGCTTGCAGCCTTCTTGCTTGGTTTTCTGCGTTCTCGCGGCGGTGTTGCTCACGGTCGCGTTCGGCGATGAGCCGGTCCCGTTCGGCCTCGATAGCCTCCAGTCGGGCTTCGGCCTTATCGGCCCGGGACCGTTCCGCCGCCAGGGCCTCACGTGCTGCGTCCGCCGCGGCCGCTGCCTGTTCCCGACCGGTCACGGTTTCACGGCGGGCTTCGTCGCGCTCGGTCTCGGCGTTCTCGATCTCCTCAGCCACGGCGTCCCGTTCGGCCTCGGCTTGGGCGACCTTGGCCAGCCAGCCGGCGCGGGACTGGTCAAACTCGGCCCGGGCCATCGTGAACGCTTCACGCCACAACGCCGTGAACCGGGTCTGCACCGCGGCAGGCGGCTCAGGCACTGCCCGGGCCTGGGACTCCCGCTCGTTCCAGTCCCTGGCGGCCTCCGCCGCCACGGTCATCCGCACACCGGATCTTGCCCGGACGGCGCGGGCCGTCACTGCCTCGCCCTCGGCGGCTAGCGCCTCGGCAGCATCCGAGGCCCGACGCTGGGGATCCTGCTGTTCTGAAACTTCCTGCCCGGCGACCCGCTCGCTGCTCACTACTGCCCCTCTCATTGACTCCCACCAGATTACCACATCGGAAACAGTAGAAACTATGTTTCCTGTTACCATCGTTTCCCCCCGGATGAACAGATTCTTAGGAATCGGGCAATTTGGGTGCGACGTCACGTTCCGGAAGGGAGGGAGTTAAGGCTGATGTGCGGGAACGGGATTGTCCCCCCATTTCATCCCTAGTTCTCCCGCGCAGTCCCGGCCTGCAGATGCGGACCTTTTGCGGCCCGGGTGGAGGGTGGGCCTGGCGGGGCCTCCTGCCGGCAGGTTTTCTCCGATCCCGGCCGGCTGACCATGCGCTGGGCAACGGAGCGTCGGCCCACCCTCCCAAACACCTATGCGGAACTGTGACCTCGTTTCGCGTCACGAAATCAATGCCCCCGCCGTAAGAGAGGCAATAGAAGCGCCAAGTGGGTGTGCGCGATCCCTGACGCTTTACTGACAAAGGGGGACCCTCATGGGCACACCAGCTCCGGCGCTGGCACCATCGCACGCACGCCAACACATCCGTCTTCGCCATCGCCGACGACTACGTCAGGGAACAAGCCCTGATCCTCGCCGTCAGGGCAGGCGATCAGGAAGCTTTGGGCGTCCTCTACCAAACGCACCGGGACAATGCATTGGTGTTCGCCCGGTCACTGGTCCGGAACAACCACGATGCCGAAGACCTCTTCCACGAAGCGTTCACCAAGACCATGAACGCGATCGCCAACGGGGCCGGGCCTTCGGATAACTCCCGGCGTACCTTTCCACCGCGATCCGGGCCAAGGCCGCGAATTGGTGGAAACGCTCCTTGCGGGAACTGCCCGCGGAGAACACCGACTTGGACTTCCCCGTCGCCCTGGATCCGGCGGTTGGAGGCCATCATGGAGCACGGCGCCCACGACCACGTACTCGCGGCGCTGCAGAGCCTGCCCGAACGCTGGCAGAAAGTCCTCTGGTACACCGACGTGCTCCAGTACAAGCCACGCGAGATCGCGCCGTTGCTGGGCATCGCACCCAACGCGGTCTCCGCCCTGGTCCTGCGTGCCCGTAAAGGCCTGCGCGCCGCATACGCCGAACTTCTGAACACACACAACCAACCCGAGGCCGGTCAGGGACCCGTTTCGGGCGCCTGACACTGACAATCCACGCACATTACTGGGGAACTACATATGGAACTGATCGACCCGCACCACGGGGTAATGGCCGCCGTCCTGATCGTGCACTGCCTCGGCATCCTTGCCATCGGGATCATCATCGTGCTGCTGATGTTCTCCCTGTTCATCGTCATCATGACCGTGCACACCATCAGAAGCCTCTGGTCACTACGCAGACCCCCAAAGGTGCTACCACCCGCAATCCAGGCAATGGGATTAGTAAATAACGAGACTCACTGATGCGCTCTCTTGGTCCGGGCGAGACCACACTGTCACCCTCTTCGCCGCGTTCCCCGCTTCCGCCAGGCCCCATGCCACCGACCCGTAGATGTGTCCAGGCCCGAGACCTTACGCACTTACAGGCTCGAAGATGTCGATCACCGACTGGGCGCCCGTCAGGTTCATGAATACGACTTGGTCTTTGACCGGGTGCCTTCGGATCTCGAGTCCGTCCTCACTTCTTGGATCGAGTGGGCTATCGCTGCTGGTGCCGAGTTCGCATGGTTCGGGTTCGAGGGCTCATTCGACTTCAACCACATCCTGACCGAGGACGTGGGGAATCAGATATGCGGCGTCGGGACGAGCGAGATTGTCGCGCTAGCCCTCGAAGATGACTTCCGCCAGGGTCCGGACTGGGGCGCAGAGCTTAGTGATCTTCGAGAACAACTCAAGCTATGAGGTACGCGCCGGGTCCGGCATGGTAGCGGACTGATAGGCCTCGCTATTGGTTACCTGCTGGCGCTTCTTCTCACAGGTTTCGATCCACGGCAGGCGTTCGCGGCCGGGCCATGGGTTCTTCCGGCAATGCTGGGCGTTACCTTATACGGGGTGATCCTGGAACGGCGAGAACGAGGCTAGTACTAGAGGGGCCATTGCACCGTAAAGGATCTTCCAGCGTGCGTCGGTGAAGCAGGAGAGCGCGCTGGAGGACCCGTGTTTTCGGTTCGGGGGCCTTATATGAGGGTGTTGAAGATGTCCCAGCCGGTGCCGATTTGGTCTCCGCCGTATAGTCCACCGGACGTTATGCCGTAGTAGTTGTGGAGGTTGCCTTCTTGGTCAACGGCGATGACTTCGTTGGAGGGGAACGTCGGATATGTAGCCTTACCGAAAATGCCTGCGCTGCTGATTTCGGTCATGACACCCCATCCGAGACCTACCGCGGATGGGGATTTCCAGCCGCCGTGGCCGTCGGTTGGCTATTGGCGGAGCACGCCGCTGCGGTCACGGCCGAAGATGTCGACCGCTCCATCACCGCTGGTGTCACCGGGGGCGATGATTTTGTCGAAGATGTGCCACCCGGAGCCGACCTGTTTCGGTGCAAGCCAGCCTCCTTTTCCGTCGCCGGGGTAGAGAAACAACCGGCCTTTCACCGTAAGCCTGACGCGATTCTGCTGTCCTTGGACCGATTGGTCGACTTGATGGGTTGGTGCCAATGCATGCGAATGGCTCGGTGGCGTGACCTCATAGGAGCGTGCGTTTAAGGCGCCCATCACTGGCTTGTCCGTCCCACTCGAACATCGTGTGCCAACTCAATGGATGAAGTTGAACGCGATCGAGAAGAGGTACGGCCATGACCCGCATGATCCCCCACTGCCGGCATCGTTACAGGCGGCATCGACACCCACGGACATACTCATCACGCCGCGGTCCTGGACCACGTCGGTCGCCACCTCGGCGACCGGGGAGTTTCCCACGACGCCCGCCGGCTACCAGGCGTTGAGCGCCTGGCTGAATCGACGCGGTCAGCTCGAGCGCGTCGGAATTGAAGGCACGGGCACCTATGGCGCCGGGCTCACCCGGCACCTGGAAGAAGCCGGCGTGAAGGTGGTGGAGGTCAATCGGCCTGATCGCTCAGCGCGCCGAGCGAAGGGAAAGTCCGATCCGCTTGATGCGTACGCTGCGGCCCGGGCTGCGCTATCAGGGACCGCCGAGGGCCAACCCAAGACGGAACGGGAAGATTGAAGCGATCCGTGCGCTTCGGGTAGCCCGCAACGGCGCCGTAAAAGCCCGCACCCAAGCCACGAACCAGCTGAAAGCCCTGCTGATCACCGCTCCGGCCCAGCTACGAGAGCAGCTGCGCCATCTGAGCACGACGGTACTGATCATGACCTGTGCCAGGATGCGGCCCACCGGTCATCTCGGCGAACCAGACCACGCTACCAAGACCGCGTTGCGTCGTCTGGCGCGTCGTCACCAACACCTCACAGAAGAGATCGCAGAGGCCGACATCGAGCTTAAGAAGCTCATCACCGTAGCCGCACCACACCTGCTTGCCCTTCCTGGTGTCGGCACCGAGGTCGCCGGACAACTACTCGTGACCGCCGGGGACAATCCCGACCGGCCACGTTCCGAGGCTGCGTTCGCGCACCTCTGGAGCCGCTCCTATCCCGGCTAGCAGTGGCCGCACCCACCGTCACCGACTCAATCGCGGCGGTGACCGCGCCGCCAACAACGCTCTCTACATCGTCGTTCTCGGACGCCTGCGCTACGACGCACGCACCCGCGCCTACGCTGACCGGCGCACTCAGCAAGGCCTGTCCAAACCCGAAATCATCCGTTGCCTCAAAGGCTACGTCGCCCGTGAAATCTACGCTGCCCTACAACCTGCCCACACCACAGAGGAACTCGCCAAAGCCGCTTGACGATCCATAGGAGCATCGGTCCCTCACCGTGCCAGCGAAGCCCTCATCCAGGATTCGTGCTGCTGGCCGCCATGACATGTACGTAGGAGCCGCACGATGAAATGCACGATGACCGGGGGGGAGCTCTGCAACTTGTCGACTCTCTGCGGCCATCTCATCAATGGATCCTCTGCTGGGGTTTCGTCAGGTGACTTTCCTGTCGGAAAACCTAAGGACGGAACGCGCTGAGAACCTCTGCGTCACGAAAGGCCCGGTAGTGAGTCCCTTTACAGGATTAGTTTACGGTTCAACTTAGATGAACTGGATCTTGTCCTATGACCGGCTTCCTCTTTGAAATGAGTCTGAATGATTTCGTCGTCTGTCCGTAAAGGTCTTCTTGTTGGTGTGGCCGGTCTCTCTCTCACGGGGGCCGTAGCGGGTTGCGCGCCCGGGGTGAACCTGAGCGCCGACTCAATTCCGGCGACCAGTCCAACAAAAACCCAATCCGCGGAGTCGTCCGCTCCGTTGGCTCAGACTTCCGGGTACAAGGACGGTGCCTTCAGTGCCGACGGGGCATACACGTCGCCCAACGGCCAGGAGAGCATCGGCGTCCAGCTGACGCTGACCAGCGGCGCGGTTTCGGCGGTGGAAGTCACCGCGCATGCGACCAACCCGATGAGCGAGAAGTTCCAGGGCGAGTTTAAAGACGGCATTGCCGCCCAGATTGTGGGCAAGAAGCTCGATGAGATAAAAGTTACCAAAGTCGCAGGTTCATCCCTGACCAGCGGCGGATTTAACCAGGCCCTGGAAACCATCAAGGCTCAGGCCAAATAGCGTCATGGCGCATCCAGGCTGGAGCGACTTCAGCTTCGCCGGGATAGGGACCAAATGGGAGATCTCCACGCCGGAACCGCTCACGCCTGCGGCCCGCCGCGATGTCCTCGGTGTCGTGGAGGACTACGACCGAAGCTACTCACGGTTCCGTCAGGACTCCCTGCTTGCCCCTCTGGCAACAGAACCCGGAACGATCATCCTTCCGGCGGAGGCCAATGAACTGGAAGCACTGTTCACGAAGCTGTACCGGCTCAGCAGCGGAGCCATGACACCCCTGATTGGTGCCAGCCTTGAACGGCTGGGCTACGGGGCGGATTACTCCCTGATACCTTGCGGAGAGCCAACCCCAGCGCCCCGGTCACGCTTGACATCGGCGCCGCCGGGAAGGGTCAACTGGTGGATCTCGTGGCCGGCACCCTCAACTCGTCCGGGATCACCGAGTACCTTATCGATGCCAGTGGTGACATGCTCTTTTCCGGTTTTGAACCGCTGGAAGTCGCCTTGGAACACCCATACGATTCCAGCCAGGCGATTGGCGTAGTTACCATCGACGGCGGAGCCCTCTGCGCGTCTGCGGCAAACCGGCGTGCGTGGGGCGATGGCCTTCATCATGTCCTGGACGGCGTCACCGGACGCTCAGTGCAGACTGTCGTAGCCACCTGGACCATGGCAGCGACGGCCATGGAAGCCGATGCCTTTGCCACAGCACTGTTCCTGATGGACCCCGCTGTCCTTGCCAAGGAATTCAACTTTGACTGGCTGCAGGTTTTCTCCGATGGCAGCGCAGCGTTTTCAACTGGATTTAAAAGGAGCTTGTTTGTATGAACGCCATGAAGACGCGGCTTGACACTGCCTTGGGCAAGCTCACGATGTACAGGCTGGTTCTGTGGGTTCTTGCGGTTCTTGCGGTCTACAGCATGGTGCTGAACCTCCTGGGTTGGCTGACGTTTGGCCTGCCCGAGATGCTGGCGCACCTGGGGCTGTGCCTGGGACTGACCTATGGCTCCAACAGTCTCATGGCCAAGCTGTTCAAGGTCCACCCGCATTCGGAGTCTTCGCTCATCACGGGGCTCCTCTTGTACTTCCTGTTCTGGCCGACGGAACTGAACCCCTCGATGAGGGTGTCGGATGTCGCCGGTATCGCTCTGGCATGCCTTTTGGCAACGGCTTCCAAATACGTGCTGGCGTTCCGTGGCCGGCACATTCTCAACCCTGCAGCCGCTGGCGCCTTCATCACAGGCCTCACCGGTTTGAACATCGCAACGTGGTGGGCAGCAACCCCCGCCATGCTGTGGCTCCTCGTTCCCGGCGTCGTGCTGGTGGTGCGCCGCACCCGCAAGTCCCTAATGGCCGCTGTATTCATGTTCACCAGCACGATGATCATCGTCATCCAACTGCTGCCCACCGTGGCTGATCCTGGTGCTGCACTCTGGCAAACGTTGGCTCAGAGGCCGCTGCTCTTCTTCGTCGGATTCATGCTTACGGAACCGCTCACGCTGCCGCCGCGCCGCAGGCAGCAGCTCGCGCTGGCCGTTGTCGTTGCCGTCTTGTTCGCGGTGCCATACCACCTGGGCGTCATCGCCAATTCCCCGGAGCTGGCCCTGCTCGTTGGCAACTTCGTCGCGTTCCTTCTGGGACAACGGGGCGCTGTCCTGCTGACGTTCACGGGGTCCCGTCCCCTCAGCACGTCCGCCACCGAGTTCCGTTTCAAACCTGGCCGGCCCGTTCGGCACGCCCCGGGCCAGTTCATCGAACTCCACCTGCCCCACCGCCGCTCCGACGGAAAAGGACAACGGCGGGTATTTAGCATCACCAGCGCACCCGGCTCGCCCGAGGTGAAGGTCGGCGTCGGCACAGCCGGGCCGGTCTCTGCGGCGAAACAATCCCTGCTGGCCCTTGAACCTGGCGACGTGGTGAGCGCCACAGCAATCGGCGGGGACTTCCTGCCCCCACACAATCCAGACACACCCGTGCTACTCATTGCGGCAGGTATCGGGATCACCCCGTTCATGGCTCATCTAGCCCAGGCTTCAGACGGAAAGCGTGACGCGGTGCTGTTGTACCTGGCCAGAAGCAACACGGAACTTTCCTACTCCCCAGAACTTGAAGCCGCCAGCGCCCGCATCATCGCAAGAACCTCAGACGGCTCAGCCCCCGCACCATTCATGGAAAACGCGGGACCGCACAGGATCGACCACCGCAGACTCCGGGACCTGGTCCCGGACATCACTGCCCGTGATGTCTACATTTCAGGCTCACCATCCGCCGTTAGCTTCCTACGCACCGCCGCGCGGACCGCCGGCGCCAAACGCATCCAAACGGATTCCTTCGCAGGATACTGAACCCACACGGCACACACCCGCAATCACGCCCATCCACTTTGGCGGGTCCTCATGCGGCGCCTCCATGCCCCCTTCCCGAGGGCACCCGGTTCAAGGACGTCAGCGCCGTCCTCGGTACCAGACACACCTAGCGGCACTGCTGCTCTCGCAATCTTTCTGTTGGACCGCGATCATCATTGGCTTCGCCAACAGCATGAACCGACGTCAGGAATGGCCACACACCGAAAGGACGGTCCCATGACCAACAATGACGAATCCCGGAGACCTACAGTAGCGAAGTCCCCTCAGCCGCACCCGGACCATGACCGTGGGCTGGAATTCGACCTCTCAACCTTGCTCAGCCGACGCAGAACCCTCGGCGTACTCTTTGGAGGGGCTGCCGCAACCGCTCTGGCCGCCTGCATCCCGGACGGCTTCGTGCCTCCGCCGGGAACCACGACTAACGAGCCGACCCCGACCTCTGCAAGCCCGGCACAGGCCACCGTTCCCCCTGCCGGATTGACTACCCCCTCGGTCACCCGGGCAATCGCCGAGTGCGGCATCGAGATTACCGAAGAAACCGCCGGGCCCTTCCCCGGCGACGGATCCAACGGACCCAACGTGCTCGAGGCCTCCGGCGTCGTCCGGCAAGACATCACCACCAGCTTCGGGACTTCCAACACCAAGGCCACCGGCGTTCCCCTCACCGTGACCCTGACCCTTCTGGACAACAGCAGCGGATGCAAGCCACTAGCAGGCGCCGCGGTCTATGTCTGGCACTGCGATAGCGAGGGCCGGTACTCCATGTACGACACTAACCTTGAACACGAAAACTACCTCCGAGGTGTCCAGGAAACCGACCCCGAAGGCCGGATCACCTTCACCACCATCTTCCCCGGCGCCTACAGAGGCCGATGGCCTCACATCCACTTCGAAGTATTCGAGGCCTTGAACAACGCCACCAACGCAGGACAAATCCTACGAGTATCCCAAATTGCCCTCCCCGAAACTGCCTGCGCCGATGTTTACGCCACGGCAGGCTACGAAACCAGCGCCCGCGTCTTCCCCAGAACGCCACTGCACTCCGACATGGTATTCGGCGACGACGGCGCCATTCACCAGCTTGCAACAATGACAGGCGCAACCACCACCGGCTACACCGCAACCCTCAACGTCACCGTCTGAGGCAAAAGCGTCGGGATCATTCGCCCTAAGCCACCGACGAGGCCGCCAGTAGCGGGTGAAATCATTACTGTGCCCCAGGCTTCAACCATCGGAGTCCCCTCAACAAGCCTCTGACCGCTCCTTGTGGCATTAGCTGTGCCACCGCTGTTGGAGCCATTGGAGGGTGCTCTTGCTGGAGAACTCGCGGCGGCCTTTCAGCTCAGAGGGCACGCCATCGGTGAGGGTGGCGGCATGCCGCCAGCAGCTGGCAAGGACCGTGAGGAAAGCGTCAACGGCCAGTGGATCCGCGGCCGCAACCCGTTCGTTTTGACCGAACAAGCCCTGCAGGTCCTGAGACCCGGCATCGGACTCCAGAAGCAGGCAGACGACATCGACCCAGTCCGGCCCCAAGCATGCCCGCCCCAATCGAGGATGCAGATCCGCCCGCGGTCGTCGATTTTATGGGTGTCGTGCCGTAGGCGCCTCAGTGATGCAATCCGCTGCGGATTTCCACCGACCTGTTCGTGCAGCCATTCACCCACTCCCATGGGCAGAGGCAGGCCCACTGTTCGTCCTCCGCAATCAGCGCCTAATGGCTGAGTCAACAGGCCTGGGCGGGATGGCCAGTCTCCGGCCCCTTCGGCTTTCGGGCACCCAGAGCGACATTTAGCGCTACCAAAATGCCACCACTTACCGCTGCGATTCACACGCGAGCCAGCACCGTCGACCACCCACAGTCCCGCAGGTCTCAGCAAAGGATCCTTTGATAAGAACCGCAGGGCCGGGCCTGGTTAAGGATTCAGGCTCGCGGATTTCCGGCACGTCGATTGTCCCAACAATGTGTCTCACTAAGGTATTCTCAACATCACCCATATTGGCCCTTTGATAAGACCCGGAGAAGTGATGGCACGCCTTGGATACGCCCGCGTCAGCCTGGCTGACCAAAACACCGATTTGCAGATCCGGGAACTGGAAGCAGCTGGGTGCGAGCGAATCTATAAAGACCAGGGGATCAGCGGGACGCGGGTCAATCGTCCGGAGCTGGACCGGATGCTGGACCGTCTCGGCCGAGGAGATGAGGTCGTGGTGTGGAAACTGGACCGGTTGGGACGAAACACCCGTCATTTGCTCGAGCTCCTGGATGATTTTAAGGTGCGAGGCATCAAGTTCCGTTCCCTAAGGGATGGCATCGCCACCGACCCAGCCAGCGAGGTCGGGGGAGCGATGGCCCAGGCCATGGTCACCATCATTTCCGCGTTCGCCCAGCTTGAACGAGACCAGCTCTCCGAGCGCACCAAGGCCGGCATGGCGGCTGCAGCTGCTAACGGACGCAAAGCAGGCCGCCGGGAAATCACGACAGACCACGAGAAGGTCAAAAGGTCGCATGAACTGAAAGCTCGCGGGCTCAAACCGACGGACATCGGAAAGATCATCGGAGCCAGCCGCGCCACCGTCTACCGATACCTAGCCATGGACTCCTGAGGCCCACAAAGGAACTGTCCCGGAAGCTATCTTTGTGGCTGCTGTCCACGGCAGGAGATTTGGGACAACATTCGGGACGAAAATGTTGCGCAGAGCTCGGCGGCTGGCGGCACGAGCTAGGCGCCTATAACCATTTGGGCCTGCGCAATCTCCAGCGTTCAGATTGCTACCCCGGCGATCATCGCGAATTGGAGGGGACACGTCATTCAAGAACATGACGCGCCGGTTGGGCGCGACTGGGAGCGCCACACCGGGCCCTCATGAACGACCTTTGTGCGTGACGGCGGTTTGCCAAAGACGGAATCCAGCCGTACCGAAGGGAACCACTTGCTGCCAAATCGTCTAGGTGCCTTCCAAGGATGTGTTCAATCCGGTCCGGCCTGTTCTCCGGTTCCTCGTTCGAGGACCTTAGGTTGAGCATCATTAGGTAAGTTCCGGGGTGCGACCGGCCACGGAGGGGTCACGGCTCGTACCGGTAGCGCTCAGGTCCGGCTTCCGGACCTCGGTCCATCAGCAGGTTTCTTAATTGAGCGGTCGGGTCCCACCCAACGGGTGGAGCACCTCTAGTCCAGGGCATTCCGGCTTCGATCCATTCGTCCCTTAGCTTGGCCAGGACACTTTGGAGACTTTCCCCAACTCGGCCTCCATCGTCATAGCCATATTCGATCCAGCAGCAAGGACAGATCTCAGAGCTTGGGATTTCATTCAATGAGTAAGGAGGTTCGTTGATGCCTGGAAACCCGCATACCGGGCAAAAATACGTCACTTGCTGCCTTCTTTAAGGAAGTATTCCAGGTTGGACATGCCAGTTTTCGTGGGATCTGGAACGTAGTAGGTCCTGACGACCCCATCCTTACTAAGGATGCCAAACTCTTGGGTTGAACTGTTAAATCGGACGATATCCCCGTTGGTCCTAACCTTCTCGATGGTCGAAGGTGAAATTGGGCCCTGTAGAAATTCTGCGGCCATTTTCTCGTATCCTGCAGCAGATGTAGCACCAAGGGCAGATCCATGCCGGGCAAAATGGTCCGCTAGGTACGATTCGCCACCGAATTTTGCCGTGTATTGAGGGTGCCGAAGAGGGAATGCACTGAGTGCACCGGGGCCCTTTACGGGCAGAGGCAAGCCCCAGAGGGCACCCCCGGCCATGGAGTTGATGTATCCGTTTGCCGTTGTGTGTCCTTGGTTGGAGAGGCCGTAGCCGATGCCTGCGCCGATGATTCCGCCCGCGATCGCGAAGGGAGCGCAGGCTCCTAGCGTCAATGCAGTACACAAACCGCCCAGGAGTAGGGCTCCCGCTGCGCCGCCGATCATTTCGCCAGTCTGGTTTTGGGCGGGTGCTGGTGGCGGCGGTGTGGGTGCCACCGGTGTTGGGTAGACGTATCCGGTTCGCCAGGGGCCGGGATTGCTGGGTATGGGAGTGACCCAGTCGTCGGCGTAGCCGTAGGATGACGGGCTGATCGCGTTCCAGTCGGTGCCGTCGGATAGGACTGGGTCGTAGCCGAGGTGGTCGATGAATGTTGCGGGGTTGTTGTTGACGTAGTTGTAGCGGTGTAGTGACTTCGGTTGGGTGAGGAGTCCGCGCCATGTGTCTTGTCCGGTCCAGGTTCCTGTGGATGGGTCGAGCGTGCGGGCGTGGAAGCGGTGGGTGCCATACGTTGAGTTGGTGGTTTGTCCGGTGTAGTTGGGGTCGGCGTCCCATCCGGTGGTGCCGTATTCCTGGATGCCGTAGTCGGTGTATTCGGACAGCTCACTGATCACACCGTTGCCGTCGTTGGTGCCGGTGGTTTGGGCGATGGTGGAGCCGAGTTTGTCGAGTAGTGCCCACCGGTCTTCGATGGTGGTGGTGCCGGTTTGCAGGGTGACGTGTCCGAGGTTGTCGGGGATCAGGTTCGTAGTGTTTTGGCTGCCAGCGCCGTGGTTGTCGGTGTTTTGGAGGGGTGTGAGCCCGTTGAACGCCGTGGCTGTTTCGTGGGTGCCGTAGTGGGTGGTGTCGGTGGTGGTGAGGTTCCTGCCGAGCCCGTCGTATTTGTAGGTGCTTTCGAGCCCGGGCCGGGTGAT